>NZ_CP009962.1:4358302-4669610 GCF_000786695.1 Collimonas arenae
GCATCGAACAGGTTACGGGGCGGCTCCTCCAAAGTGTCAATATCCGCTTTCGGCGCGTGATGTCATTCGCGCTGGCGTTACTGATTTTCGCCGTGCTGCTGGTCGGATTGATCCTGGGAGCCTTCCATGATTAAGGCAGATCAAGCCAGGCTCGTCGCAGTACATGACAGAGTCACATTCGACAGCGATGAAGGTATCCAGGCTGGCTACGTCAATGGCATGCGCCGGGATGTGGGTAACGGCGAAATGCACGCCTGGGTCGAAATCGACCATCAGTGGCCAGGCGTCTTCCGCGCCGTACCTGTGGCGGCCATCCTGACTTCTGAGCATGTCGGGCCACCTTCGACCGCTTGGTTCGCGATTGATTGGGTCGATGGATGCGTACCAGTTATCGCCACGCTATCCGTATGAGCATGTTTCTCGGCACAGCAGAGCTAACTGCTTTGACAAATAGAAAACGTAACCATGCTCAACGTGCAGTCATGAACGCTCTCGGAATTCAACACAAGGTGCGACCAGATGGAAGCCTTGCAGTCCTTAGAGCACACGTAGAAAAGGAATTCGGATTGTCGACTACCACAACAAATGAGAAAAAAATTCGTGAACCAAACTGGGGAGCATTAAATGCCACGCGCTCGTAATCCAGAAAATCGGGGATTGCCCGCTCGTTGGCGCTTTACCCATGGCGCTTATTATTACCAAGTGCCACCTGGACAGGAAACGGCGTGGGATGGAAAGCGAACATTTAAGTTGGGTTCAAAATTGCCGGAGGCCTACAAGGTTTGGGCGGAACGCATCGGAGTCATCGAAAACGCCAGCTCCATTGGCGCGCTTCTGGACCGTTACATGCTAGAAGTCGTCCCTCGCAAAGGGGTAACGACGCAAGCGCACAATAAGGTCGCGGTCAGGCCGCTGCGCGCTGTATTTGCAGACACTGCCCTGCTCGATCTAAAGCCACGCCACGTCTATCAATATATCGAAAGGCGTGCCGCCAAAATATCAGCTCGTCGTGAAATAGAACTACTTTCGCATGCGTTTACAAAGGCCGTCGAATGGGGATACATCGACCGGCATCCATTCAAAGGCGAAGTACGCTTTGAAGGGGAAAAAGCGCGAACGCGCTATGTTGAAGATTGGGAGGTGATCGAATGTCTTGCCCTTACGTCAAAACGGAAAACTGGCAGCGTCTTGGCAGTCCAGGCCTACATTCGTTTGAAGCTGCTTACTGGCATGCGCCGCGGAGATCTACTTCGACTAACATTACCAGACCTACAGGAAGACGGTATTCACGTAACGCCGCACAAAACATTAAACAGTACTGGCAAGCGATTAATTATTGGCTGGTCTGAAGAGGTACGAGAAGCCATAGAAATGGCAATCGCCGCACGCCCGGCAAAAATATCACCGTATATTTTCTGCAACAGATCGGGTAAATGTTACTTCAACGAAAAAACCGGACGTGCGGGTGGTTGGGATTCAATGTGGAGTGGATTTAGTGCACGCGTCCTGGACGAAACCAAAGTTCAGCAAAAATTTACGGAACACGATTTGCGGGCAAAGTGCGCAAGTGACGCCTCAAGCCTTGAACACGCTAGGGCGCTGCTGGCTCATGCCGATAGCCGACTTACCGACCGTGTCTATCGTAGAAAGCCTGAATTCGTCGCGCCACTTCGGTAACGTATACAGGATTTAATAGTACAACCTGTATCTATAGTACAAATGAAAAGGCCTCCCGCTCGGGAGGCCTTATAAACACTTGGCGGAGAGAGGGGGATTCGAACCCCCGATAGGCTATGAACCTATACACGCTTTCCAGGCGTGCGACTTCAACCACTCATCCATCTCTCCTGCTTGTACAACAGCGCTTCGTGCAATTTGAATTTCACGAAGCCGCGTATTATAGCAACAAATCGGCAGGAAATCGAAGTTTCTGTTTCAAGCAGTCAATTTCTCTGAATCCATCGATAAAATGCAGCTTTATCCTGCAACTCCCGCCAACTTCCCTATTTTTCCTGATATCAAGAAACTACCGCGCAAGAAATTATTGCGCTTCCTTGAGCTGATCGAGGATGGCCGGGTTTTCCAGGGTGGAAATGTCCTGGGTAATCTCCTCCCCTTTTGCCAGGACGCGCAACAAGCGCCGCATGATCTTGCCGGAACGGGTTTTCGGCAGGTTGTCGCCGAAGCGGATTTCGCGCGGTTTGGCGATCGGGCCGATCTCCTTGGCGACCCAGTCGCGCAGCTCCTTGGCGATTTGCTTGGCTTCGTCGCCAGTGGGGCGGCTGCGTTTGAGGACGACGAAGGCGCAAATGGCTTCGCCGGTGGTGTCGTCCGGCTTGCCGACAACTGCGGCTTCGGCCACTATCGGATTGGCAACCAGCGCCGATTCGATTTCCATGGTGCCCATGCGGTGGCCGGAGACGTTCAGCACATCGTCGATGCGGCCGGTGATGGTGAAATAACCTGTGTCTTTGTTGCGGATGGCGCCATCGCCGGCGAGATACAGCTTGCCGCCAAATTCGGGCGGGAAGTAGGCGCTCTTGAAGCGTTCCGGATTGTTCCAGATGGCGCGGATCATGGATGGCCAAGGACGCTTGACAACCAGGATGCCGCCGTGGCCGTCCGGTAGTTCGTGCCCTGCTTCATCGACGATCACAGCCTGGATGCCTGGCAGCGGCAAAGTGCATGAACCCGGCACCAGTGGGGTTGCGCCCGGCAGCGGCGAAATCATGTGGCCGCCGGTTTCGGTTTGCCAGAAGGTATCGACGATCGGGCAACGTTCGCCGCCGATATGCTTGTGATACCACATCCAGGCTTCCGGATTGATGGGTTCGCCGACTGAGCCGAGCAGGCGCAATGACGACAGATCGTATTTGGATGGATGGATATTCTGGTCGGCGTCGGCAGCCTTGATCAGGGAGCGGATCGCAGTTGGCGCGGTGTAGAAAATCGTGGCCTTGTGCCGTTGCACCATATCCCAGAAGCGTCCTGCATTTGGGAAAGTCGGCACGCCTTCAAAAATGATTTGCGTGGCGCCGACTGCGGTCGGACCATAGGCGATGTAGGTGTGGCCGGTGATCCAGCCGATGTCGGCGGTGCACCAGTAGACATCGTCGGGCTTGATGTCGAATACCCACTTCATGGTCAGCGCAGCCCACAGCAAATAGCCGCCGGACGAGTGCTGCACGCCCTTCGGTGTGCCGGTGGAGCCGGAGGTATACAAGATGAACAGCGGATGCTCGGCGTCAACCCATTCCGGCTCGCACGTGTCGGCTTGCGATGCGACCAGTTCGTGCAGCCAGAGATCGCGGCCGGAGACAAAATTGATGTCGCCGCCGGTGCGCTTGTAGACCACTACGTTTTTAATAGTGTCGCAACCGCCCAGCGCCAGTGCTTCGTCGACGATAGATTTCAACGGGAGGCGTTTGCCGCCACGCGCCTGTTCATCTGCAGTAAGCACGGCGACTGCGCCGGCATCGATGATGCGCTCTTGTAGCGATTTGGCGGAGAAACCGCCGAACACCACCGAATGGGTGGCGCCGATGCGGGCGCAGGCTTGCATGGCGACGACGCCTTCGACTGACATCGGCATGTAGATGACGACGCGGTCGCCCTTCTTGATGCCCAGCGATTTGAGGCCGTTGGCGAACTGGCAGACTTTTTTGTGCAGTTCCCGATAGGTGACTCTGGTGACGTCGCCGCCATCGGTTTCGAAGATGACCGCGACTTTGTCGGCATTACCGTTTTGCAAATGCACATCGAGACAGTTGTAGGAGACGTTCAACTTGCCGTCATCGAACCATTTGTAGAAAGGCGCGTTTGATTCATCCAGCACCTTGGTGAATGGCTTGTGCCATTGCACGTGTTCACGGGCCAGGCGGCCCCAAAAGCCCTCATAGTCCTGCTCGGCCTCGGCTACCAGCGCGCTGTAGGCGTCCATGCCGGAGATTGCGGCGGTCTTGGCAAATTCTGCCGGGGTGGGGAAAACGCGGGTTTCCTGCGAAAAGGTTTCGATGTTGGCCATGCCAGTCTCCTGCTTTTAATAGTTGCGGGTAAAAATATACGTTTTCACTTACTCGGTCCTTACATGCCGACCGGTCCCAGTTTTGCTGCTAGCGCTACCAGCGCGCTGCAATCAGCTATCATCGCATATTCGGCTCAATTCATCATCGCGCGGCGCACATGCATTCCACAAAATCCCACACCCGGTCTTACGTCTATCTGGCTCTGGCCATGATGCTGGTCGGCGCCAATATCGGTTTCGGCAAGGCGATTATCGGTGTGATGCCGGTGGTAGTGTTCGGCCTGCTGCGCTTCGTGATTGCGGTGATTGTCATGGCGCCGCAATTTTTCAAAGGGGCGCCGCGCATGGCGGGGCATGAATGGCTGACACTGTTCGGCCAGGCATTCTTCGGCACCTTTCTGTTCACGCTGTGCATGCTGTATGGCGTGCAGCACACGACGGCGACTGCGGCTGGCGTGATTACCAGTACCTTGCCGGCGGCAGTGGCGATCCTGTCGCGCCTGATCCTGAAAGAAAGACTGCAACCGCGCACGCTGGCCTCTATCCTGCTGGCGATCGCCGGCATTGCCGTGCTTAACCTGAGCAAGGCCGATGACGGCGATACCTCCGTGATCGGCAACCTGTTCGTGATGGCGGCGGTGATCTGCGAAGCCACCTACGTGGTGTTGTCCAAGCGCCTGACGCAAACCCTGTCGCCGATGCGGATTACCGCTTATAGCCATCTGTTCGGCTTGCTGCTGATGCTACCGTTTGGCGTGGCCGCGGCCTGGTCTTACGATTTCAGCCAGGTCACGGTGGGCATGTGGTCGCTGATCGTCTGGTATGCGGTGGCGGCCAGCGTGATCGCGTTCTGGCTGTGGCTGACCGGCACCAAGCACGTGCAGGCCAACGTGGCCGGTATCTTTACCGCCCTGATGCCGCTGGCTGCAGCCTTCATCGGCGTGGTGTTTTTGCATGAGAGCCTGAGCTGGGCGCACTTTGTGGCGTTGGGGCTGGTATTGACGGGAATCGCGGTGGCCAGTTGGCCGCAGGGCATGAAAGCAGTCCGGGGAGTGTAAAATAGCGACGCCTTATTAATCTCGGCGTAATTCCACTGCACCTCCCAAATAATACCAATGAGCAATATTCAACCTTCTGTAGCCAAAAAAACCATCGGTCTCCTGCCGAACCTGATTTTCATGAGTCGCTGGCTGCAGTTACCGCTGTATCTGGGCCTGATCCTGGCGCAGTGCGTCTACGTATTCCATTTCTGGGTTGAACTGACCGACCTGATCGGCGCTGTGTTCGGCAATGCCTCGTCGCTGGAGCATATCCTGGACGCAGTCACCATCGACGGCGCCGTGCGCCCGACCAAGCTGACCGAAGCCACCATCATGCTGGTGGTGCTGGGCCTGATCGATGTGGTGATGATTTCCAACCTGCTGATCATGGTGATCGTCGGTGGTTATGAAACCTTTGTCTCGCGCATGAATCTGGAAAACCATCCGGACCAGCCTGAGTGGCTGTCGCACGTGAATGCATCCGTGCTGAAGGTCAAGCTGGCGATGGCGATCATCGGTATCTCCTCGATCCATTTGCTGAAAACTTTCATCAACGCCAACTCCTACGACGTCAAGACGCTGGTCGCCCAGACCGGGATCCACATCACGTTCCTGCTGTCGGCGCTGGCGATTGCCTGGTGCGACCGCATCATGACCGCGACCCAGGCCGGACAGGATCACTAACCGCATGACCCGCACCACCCCTTTGCCATTTTCTTACCAAGAATCTTAAAGAGAACCGCCATGACCACCCTAGCCACCCTGACCACGATCAAGCAAGACGATCTCATCGAGTCGGTAGCCGCTGCACTCCAGTACATCAGCTATTACCATCCCGTCGACTACATCCAGCATCTGGCCCGCGCCTACGAGCAAGAACAGAATCCGGCGGCGAAAGACGCGATCGCACAGATCCTGACCAATTCGCGCATGTGCGCCGAAGGCAAGCGGCCGATCTGCCAGGACACCGGCATCGTCAACGTCTTCCTGAAGATCGGCATGGACGTGCGCTTTGAAGGCTTCAAAGGTTCGATCACCGATGCGGTCAATGAAGGCGTGCGCCGCGGCTACCTGAACCCGGACAACATGCTGCGCGCCTCCATCGTGGCGGACCCGCAGTTCGAACGCAAGAACACCAAGGACAACACGCCGGCCGTCGTACATATGGAACTGGTGCCGGGCAACACGGTGGATGTACAGATCGCAGCCAAAGGCGGCGGCTCGGAAAACAAGACCAAGTTCGTGATGCTCAATCCTTCCGATTCGCTGGTCGACTGGGTCATGAAGACCGTGCCGACCATGGGCGCCGGCTGGTGCCCGCCGGGCATGCTCGGTATCGGTATCGGCGGTACTGCGGAACGGGCGATGCTGATGGCCAAGCAAGTGTTGATGGAAGATATCGACATGTACGACTTGCTCAAGCGCGGCCCGCAAAACAAGACTGAAGAACTGCGGATCGAACTGTTCCAGAAGGTGAATGCACTGGGCATCGGCGCACAGGGCCTAGGCGGCCTGACCACTGTACTCGACGTCAAGATCATGATGCATCCAACCCATGCGGCTTCCAAACCGGTGGCGATGATCCCGAATTGCGCGGCGACCCGTCACGGCCACTTTGTACTGGACGGCTCCGGCCCTGCCTACATGGAACCGCCATCGTTGTCGGAATGGCCGGAAGTGCATTGGGTGCCGGATACCGAGAAATCGAAACGGGTTGATTTGAATACCCTGACCAAGGAAGAAGTCGCATCCTGGAAACCGGGCCAGACCTTGCTCTTGAACGGCAAGATGCTGACCGGTCGCGATGCCGCGCACAAGCGTATCCAGGAGATGCTGGCCAAGGGCGAAAAGCTGCCGGTCGATTTCACCAATCGCGTGATCTATTACGTCGGCCCGGTCGATCCTGTGCGTGATGAAGTGGTGGGACCAGCCGGCCCGACTACCGCTACCCGCATGGACAAATTCACCGACATGATGCTGGAGCAAACCGGCCTAATCTCGATGATCGGCAAATCGGAACGCGGCCCGACCGCGATCGAATCGATCAAGAAGCACAAGTCGGCTTACCTGATGGCGGTGGGCGGCGCGGCTTACCTGGTGTCGAAAGCAATCAAGTCGGCGCAAGTGCTAGGCTTTGCCGACCTGGGTATGGAAGCGATCTACGAGTTCGATGTGAAAGACATGCCGGTAACGGTGGCGGTCGATTCCAACGGCATCTCGGTGCACAACACCGGACCGAAGGAATGGCAGGAAAAGATTGCCCACGCAGCACTCTCCAAAATCCCGGTAACCACCCTCTGATCCGTCAATCACATGACATCAAGTAGTAACTCCTTGCCGATGGCGCACTCTGCGCCCATCGGCATTTTTGATTCCGGCATCGGCGGCCTGTCTGTGCTGCGGCATATTCATCAGAACCTGCCCTCCGAGGATCTTTTATATTTTGCCGATTCCGCCTATGCGCCCTACGGCGACAAATCGGAAGCGGCGATTTCGGCGCGCACCCTGGCCGTGACCGAGTTCCTGCTGCAAGCCGGCGCAAAGGCGCTGGTGGTTGCTTGTAACACGGCGACGACCGCCGCGATCAAGGCGGTCCGTGCCGCCTACCCGGCGCTGCCCGTAATCGGCATCGAACCCGGCCTCAAGCCAGCGGCCGCGCAAACCCGCAGCAAAATTGTCGGCGTGCTGGCGACCAAAGCGACGTTGATAAGCACCCGCCTGCTAGGCTTGCAGGAAGAGATCAGCGCCGCTACCGGCGTGCGTTTTGAATTACAGCCCTGCGTCGGCCTGGTCGACCAGATCGAAAAAGGTGAATTGCGTTCGCCCCAGACCGCGTTACTGGTGCGGCGCTATATCGCGCCGCTGCTGGAAAAAGGCGTCGACACGCTGGTGCTTGGTTGCACCCACTATCCTTTCGTCCGCCCGCTGATCGAAGATATTGTGCGCGAGCTGAGCAGCACCACGATAGCGATCATCGATACGGGCGATGCCGTCAGCCGCCAGCTAGCCAAGGTGTTGCGTGAAAAAGACCTGTTGCAACAACAAGCGCGTGCAGGCGGTGTGACCGCCTTCGCCAGCGGCAGCCAATCGGTGCTGAAAACGACATTTGCCAACCTGCTGCAGCTGCATCCTCCGGTCTCACAAGTCGCGGCCATAGCGCTTCCTGAAGGAATATCGTAAATCTGCATTATTTGATTTGCCAGGCAGCGGGTTAGTTTGTATAATAGCCAGCTGTCTTGATGCTGAATAAGCATTAGGGCGTTGCAGTAGTAATGCAATGGTGGCTGTAGCTCAGTTGGTAGAGTCCAGGATTGTGATTCCTGTTGTCGCGGGTTCGAGTCCCGTCAGCCACCCCAGTTTCTTCTTTTAAATCAGTAAGTTAGGTCCCCGCTGATTTTTCACATAGTAAAATTTCCAACGGAAACACAAATTTTCCAACGGAAACCTAATCTTCCCCCTTTGCACCTTAAAAATTCTCAGTACATTTCTTGGCGTGTGACCCTGTTCTACTTCCTATATCAGCAGGAAATGGCATCTAAGATGCAGATTATTGGACAGCTAGGCTTTAAGCCTAGCCTTAGTTTTTTCTACAGCGGCAGACGGTAATATAGGTGTTGCAGCGGCTTCTTGACTCTGCAGACTACCTTCATGTGCCTGCGCCAATTCTTGTTGCGCACTCTCTTTGAGGTTTGTAGCTGACTTAGGTCTAACTTTTCTCTTAGCTTGGATACTTTGCATAACTTCTTGTCCAAGATTCTCATCTTGGACAATTTCGCTCTTTGTTGTTTTTAATAGTGAGCGCGCCTCCTCCGCACTTTTTTCCGCTTTCAGATAAAACGGATATCCATAGATTTCTTCGTATGCGGCGTGAAACTCTGGTCGTTCTCGAAAGCCTCCGAACAGAGGCCATTGATGATACGCAACCTCGTGCACAAGCTCTCCTCTCTTGACCCTGTACCCGAATTAGTCCCGATCAGAAGTAGAGATTTCCGACGTTTTTGTTTGCCCAGAAATGACGCTATCCCTTGCCATCTGGGCATACTCTGCGGGTGTTGCCCATTGTAATGCAGAGTGGGGTCTGCTCTCGTTATACTCCTTGCGCCAGGCTTCAATTTTTTGTTTTGCATCGTCCAACGACATGAACCAGTGCTCGTTCAGGCATTCCTGCCGCAGGCGGCCGTTGAAGCTTTCACACTTGGCATTATCGGTCGGCCGCCCAGGCCGACTGAAATCCAGCTCGACACCACGCTCATAGGCCCAGCGATCCATCACTTTCGAAATGAATTCCGATCCATTATCCGATTTGATCGTCTCAGGTAATCCCCTGGTAGCGGCAATCTGGTTCAGCGTCATGGCAACATTCTCTCCCTTTAGGCTTTGCCCGACCTCAATCGCCAAGCACTCACGCGTATGGTTATCGACGACCGTCAGCATACGGAGTCTTCTGCCGTCAAATAGAGCGTCGGCTACAAAATCCATGCTCCATATTTGATTCATGGCCGTCACCAGACTCTTTGGCTGCCTTAGTCGCGCTGTCCGATTACGGCGGGGGCGTTTGAGGCGTAGCGACAGCCCTTGTTCGCGATATAACCGATAGACGCGTTTGACATTGTCTTGCCAGCCTTCCCGTTTCAACATCACATGCACTCGACGATAGCCATAGTGAATGCGTGTTGCCGTTATTTCCCTAATACGCATTGTCAAGGCAGATGAATCACGCGCCACGGACTGGTACCGATACAACGCCCGAGACGTACGCAACAGTGCACAGACTTTCGTCAGGCTGGCCCGGTAACGGTCGCATAATTCATCGATCAGCGTACGGCGACGGGAAGGCTTCAGAGCTTTTTTGACAGAACATCCTGAAGCATGACTTTGTCCAGACTCAGATCTGCAACCAGCTTCTTGAGCTTCGTGTTCTCTTCTTCCAACTGACGAAGCCGTCGTAGCTCGGAAGGCCCTAGGCCACCATACTTCTTCTTCCAGTTGTAAAACGTCGCCTCAGATATCCCAAGCTTGCGGCATACCTCATCGACCGTCGTTCCCAATTCCGCCTGCTTCAGTGCAAACGCAATCTGCTGTTCTGTAAATTTGCTTCTCTTCACGGCTACTCTCCTGTCTATTGTCAGAAAATTATGCCGGATTCTTTACTTTTAATCGGGACTGTTTATTGGGACAGGGTCACTCTTGCCGATTTCTTTCATTACTTTGATAGCGTCAGAATGTCTATTCTGCAATATTGCAACTGCGAACCGAAAGTCTCGAATTGATGCACTCCAATCAATCGAACCCAAGAGGCGATTCATATCGTCGGCTTGCTCCAGATTTTTAAGCGCAATTGCTGTATTGCAAAGTCGGATTCTATGCTGCATATCAGTTGTGCCAACAAGCATGACGTCCGATAGGGAAAACATTCCAATTTCTGAGGCTGTCTTCCATCTCTGTGCGCAAAGTAGTTTGTACACCTGATCGTTTAATTCAGCGTTGGCTTGTTCAGCTTCAGCTGGCAAAATTTTTCGCCAAAGAGTGTGCGTGAGCATAAGCGCCACTCTTGCAACTAGACCAGCAGTTGCTCTGAAGTAAGGATATCCGATCGATAGTTTTTGTCCTGTACGAGGACGGTCAGTAAATTTATATCCGGACGACTCACATACTTGGAGGTATTGGTCACTTACGTGGCCGCCGCAATGAACCATTAGATTTCTTCGCTGACCGGCCTCAACAAACTGCGGCCACTTGACCCTGTCCCAATAAACAGTCCCGATTAAAAGTAAAGAATCCGGCATAATTTTCTGACAATAGACAGGAGAGTAGCCGTGAAGAGAAGCAAATTTACAGAACAGCAGATTGCGTTTGCACTGAAGCAGGCGGAATTGGGAACGACGGTCGATGAGGTATGCCGCAAGCTTGGGATATCTGAGGCGACGTTTTACAACTGGAAGAAGAAGTATGGTGGCCTAGGGCCTTCCGAGCTACGACGGCTTCGTCAGTTGGAAGAAGAGAACACGAAGCTCAAGAAGCTGGTTGCAGATCTGAGTCTGGACAAAGTCATGCTTCAGGATGTTCTGTCAAAAAAGCTCTGAAGCCTTCCCGTCGCCGTACGCTGATCGATGAATTATGCGACCGTTACCGGGCCAGCCTGACGAAAGTCTGTGCACTGTTGCGTACGTCTCGGGCGTTGTATCGGTACCAGTCCGTGGCGCGTGATTCATCTGCCTTGACAATGCGTATTAGGGAAATAACGGCAACACGCATTCACTATGGCTATCGTCGAGTGCATGTGATGTTGAAACGGGAAGGCTGGCAAGACAATGTCAAACGCGTCTATCGGTTATATCGCGAACAAGGGCTGTCGCTACGCCTCAAACGCCCCCGCCGTAATCGGACAGCGCGACTAAGGCAGCCAAAGAGTCTGGTGACGGCCATGAATCAAATATGGAGCATGGATTTTGTAGCCGACGCTCTATTTGACGGCAGAAGACTCCGTATGCTGACGGTCGTCGATAACCATACGCGTGAGTGCTTGGCGATTGAGGTCGGGCAAAGCCTAAAGGGAGAGAATGTTGCCATGACGCTGAACCAGATTGCCGCTACCAGGGGATTACCTGAGACGATCAAATCGGATAATGGATCGGAATTCATTTCGAAAGTGATGGATCGCTGGGCCTATGAGCGTGGTGTCGAGCTGGATTTCAGTCGGCCTGGGCGGCCGACCGATAATGCCAAGTGTGAAAGCTTCAACGGCCGCCTGCGGCAGGAATGCCTGAACGAGCACTGGTTCATGTCGTTGGACGATGCAAAACAAAAAATTGAAGCCTGGCGCAAGGAGTATAACGAGAGCAGACCCCACTCTGCATTACAATGGGCAACACCCGCAGAGTATGCCCAGATGGCAAGGGATAGCGTCATTTCTGGGCAAACAAAAACGTCGGAAATCTCTACTTCTGATCGGGACTAATTCGGGTACAGGGTCAAAACGTCGGAAATCTCTACTTCTGATCGGGACTAATTCGGGTACAGGGTCAGATGCGCAAGGAAAGCCCGTTCGCTTGGCCGGGCTTCGAAATTATCGACGCGACGGCGGTCACGCCTAAGGATGCATTTCAGCGCCAGCAAGTGCAGAACGATAGATTGCTACCTGGTGATAAAGAACAATTCAAGCCATCAGCCGATGTGGTGAACAACAGCGCGCTGATGCTCGCGCTGGACAAGGCGATGGATCGCAACCATGACGGCAAGCTGGACGTTAACGAATTGAAAAGTGCATTGGCGGTCCCTGAAATTGCTCAGGGGGTAACCCGGATCATTGGGCGCTACCAAAGCGAATGGGGCGGCGATATGACGCGGTGGACCGCGTTGACTCCGCTGATGAAGAATGGTGAAGGGGTCTGGACGAAAGAGCTAGAGCGCATCCAAAAATTGCAATGGTGGCCGCAGGTTAGTACAGTGAAATCCTTGCCGAGTCCAACAGTACTTCACTTTCATCCGATTGGTTTCATTGGGAATTTCAATGTTGGTGAATCGGATTGCAAAGCGCGGTTTTTAAAGATCTCATCGATCATACTTATCCATGAAGGTGGATACGTGAACGATCCTAAGGATTCGGGTGGAGCAACTAACAAGGGTATTGCATGGAATGCATGGCAAGCCTATGCAAAAGAAGATCTGGGAGTGGAACCTACACTTGAAAACCTGATCGCTTTGACGAACGATCAAGCTTGCAAAATCTATCTCAATCGCTATTGGGAACCGAAGGGTTTTTGCAAAATTCGTAATGAAAAAACCGCATTAATGATATACGACTGGTCAATAACTTCTGGGCAAGCTATTAAAAAAATTCAAGAGTTACTAAATTTAGACTTTGGAAAAAATATAGTGGACAACAACCACATGACGGATGAGACCATAGATGCAGTTAATTCCATAGAAGACCAAGACAATTTAATTGAAAAAATCGGAAAAACAAGAAAAAAATATTACGAGTCATTGGCATACCAAGCGGATGGGAAGCCGGGTAAAAATATTAAATTTTTAAACGGTTGGTTAAATCGTGTAGACGACTGTTTAAACTATCACGGACGATAAAAATGAGAATACGTTTCCTGGGCTGGTTACTATTTATTTTTTGCACATCCACTATTGCAAGTAGTGGATCAAATTTGAGTCGATACAGTGGGAATTGGAATTGGAGTGATGCGCCTTCTGACAGAACTTTTTCTCTTAAACTAACCATCAAAAATTTTGTCTTGACTGCGCAATATTGCGCAGTTGCAAAAAATGGGCAGAAAATTGATTGCGACGACGAAGACAACCCAAATATTAACGGACATTTTGAACGGACGAAGAGCGAAGCTTTGGTGAATTTTTCCTCGTTTTTTGACGCTCATGATGGAGTAGCTCGAATTGAACTTCGCAACAATCATGTCATTTGGCATGTTATAAAAAATCCTGTTGGTGGCGATTTTTATGCGCCGAAGGATGCTGTATTAAATCGCAATTAGAGCCGCCTTTACTCTTGAACACTGGATATGGGTTAAATCCGAGCCGTCACCGGCGATACACGTGAACCTGAACGGACGCTCAGAATTGAATAGCCCTATGGAAGAAGATACCGTCGTCGACCCCACCAAGTCACCAGAAAATGGGCCCATCCGTTATGTCATGAAGAACGGGGATCAAGTTCTGCATACCAAGGATGGAGCGCATTTTGTACGCCCTGACGGTGGCGTCGTACTGTGGACAGCGGACGATAAAATTATTGCGACTTTTCCCAAAGTATTGCGTTTAGAAATTCGTAGCTTGGCTGAAGTGGTGGGCCACGAAATTAGTGAAGTTAATGGCAGAACGAAGCATGTGTTTCTGTTTCGAGGTAATGGTATTTTGGGTTGCTCCTTTGCCCGAGGCGATCCTTTCGTGGAAGTTAACTGCCTCTCTCTTTTCTTTGAATATGATGAAGTTAGCCATGTGATGACTGCGACACATGCTAGAGGTGTAAAGCCTTTTTCCGTATCTTCGGTGAAAAATATTCCTGATGCTGCTGATCTGTTTTCCCATGACATTCAAACAGCAGTCGGCATGACAACTCACTTTTTGCGCTATCACAAAGGAATCGATTATCAGTATGCTTACAATGAACGTGGCGACGTGATTGAAAATGCCGGTCAGATGATGCGCGTGCCTGAAGATCGCGATGGGAATTCCTTAGTCTGAGCAAGACGTTGCAAATAAATTTCGAACGGCCCCTAACGTCCTATGCGCCGCAATGCCGCTTGCTCCCTGTCGTAATCAACGCACGAGAAAATACCAATTTATCGCGGTGTCAACGGTGTCGCGCTAAAATAAAGCCCCCCCCCTCGGGAAAACCATAACCTTTACGGCCTTTTTCAGAAAACCACCGGAGAGCCTTACAGCATAAGGCTTTGCAGGATTCGATAAAGTATAACTTCGGCATAACCTTGGCATAACTAGGTTATAAAATAAAAATAATCTCTTCAATAATTAATATCCATATAAATCAATGAGTTAGAATTTTATTATGTTTCAGATTATGGAAAGTCATACTTCAAACATAACCACCTAAAGCTATATAAATCAATGGCTTGCAGAACAAAAAATGCTCAGCTTATAAAGGTTATGCTTTCCCCTAGGTCGAACCTAAAATGCCTCCCAATCCTCATCCTTTGTATTTCCCACGACACCGCGTTTTACCTCTTCAGGTGCGTCGTTTTGCGTCTTTTTTGCAACGTGTTTTGACCCTTCGTCGGGTGATTTCCTCCCTATGTGCGTCTATTCCAAAAATTTGAGTCGGAAGCGCCCCATTTGACGGCTAGGCGTGGCGGGGGGGGGATGACTAGCCACGCATACCTAAATAAGAACAATGTTGCAACTCAACAACTAAATAAAATATACCTGCGACACAATTGTTTGCAGCGAAACGCCGCGCAAAGAAGTAAGATTGTCCTGATGATGCATTAAGGTAACGTAGACGGTTTGACAAAATATAAGTAGCAGCAACTCGTTGACCTATGCATACGGGCAAACATTCCTCGCCCACAATCACTTGTATATTTCTGAATCTGCCAGGGCTTCCTGGCGACCGTAGGTAAATCCAGACAGGGTTTACGGGAGATAGAACAATGAGTTTTGCATCGAACGGTGGTGGCTCGGGACCGAGTTTATCTGGTGCTTCTGGCATGCTTGGACAGGTGGCCGGTTTAGCCGGAACCTTTGGCGCAGGAACAGCGGCAGCCCAGGCTCTTGGACAAGCATCGCAAGCAGCCCAGCTGGCGCAAACCGCAGCGTCTCTTCTGGATGGTAAAACCCCGTCAGCGATTGCCGACGCAATCAATAGCCTGACAGGGAATAGCGGAAAACTAACTCAACGAGAGCGTATTGTCCGGCTCGAATCGCCATTTGGTGAAGATGCGTTACTGGTCAATACCATGATCGCGGATGAACATGTCAACGGTTTGTTCCATATTGCGCTTGACATGATGTCGTACTCGACGGACTTGAGCGGCAAGGATATTGTTGGGAAACCCGTGCTGCTTCGCCTGATGGTCACCAAGGACGATGCCGGACTGGGCGCCATCATGAGTGGCGCCGGGATTGAGCCGCCGCCGAAAGAGCGCTACTTTCATGGCTATGTCAGTCGCTTTGGCCGGGTCGGGGATTCCGGCAGCGTGACGCGGTACACGGCGGACGTAGTTCCTTGGCTGTGGTTTCTGGATCGAAGCAAGGACAGCAGGATTTTCATTGGCAAGACTCTGGAGCAAATTCTAAGTGAAATATTCGATGGCTACGGATTTCGCGATGTTGAATTTCACCTGCAATCGAAGTACGAAAAATTTGAATACATAGTTCAATACAGAGAATCTGATTTTAATTTCGTATCCAGGTTGATGGAACAGGAAGGGCTGGCTTATTGGTTCCGTCACGAGGAAGGAAAGCATATCCTGGTCATTTCAGACAGCAACGATTTTTTCAGCGAGATCAAAGGCTTTAAATCGATTGAATACTATGGCACGGCGGCATCCGCCAAACGCGATAGCATTGAGCAGTGGGACGAAGCATTTCAATACCGGGTAGGAAAAATGACCTTCCGGGACTTCAATTATCAAACACCATCGACTCCCTTGTTGCATGTGGAAGTGCCTACGACGTTGCAGCATGAACAGATTACCAATACCGAGCACTATGACTATCAGAGCTTGTACGATAGTCGCAGCCAGGGTGAACGGTACGCTACCTTTGCGATGCAGGCAGAGGAAGGCCGCGCACATGAATTCACCGGTAGTGCCTATACGCGGGCGATGTTCGCTGGCGGTAAATTTAAACTGATCAATCACAAAGTCTCAGCCTATAACAACAAAGAGTTTGCGCTACTGAGCGTCAGGCATGAAGCGGCGAACGACTATACGCAACACCACGGGCAACTAGCTTACCGCAACACGTTCACCGCCTTGCCAGTGGAGATTCCCTATCGGCCGGTCAAAGTCACGCCCAAGCCGTTTATCCAGGGCACCCAGACGGCTATCGTTGTCGGCCCGAAAGGCGAGGAAATACACGTTGATAAAGATGGGCGTGTACCTATCCATTTCCATTGGGACCGGCAAGGAAAAAAAGATGGAAATGATACGATTGCGGTGCGGATATCGCAGCCGATGGCCGGTCAGGGATGGGGCGGCTCTACCATTCCGCGGATCGGCCAGGAGGTAATTGTTTCCTTCATCGAAGGCGATCCGGATAACCCGATTATTGTCGGCCGTGTGTACAACGGTGACGCTAAAAATCCCTACAGCGGTGCGCTTGGCGAGACCATGGGCATACGGAGTAAAACCCATAAGGGCGGCGGGTTTAACGAACTCAAGATGGTTGACACGAACGGCGCCGAACAATTGGCATTGCAGGCCCAGCGTGACATGCACATCAAGGTCAAAAATAACCAGAGCACCACGGTTCACGCCGACAAGAGTACTTACGTTGGCGGCGGTCATACCGAGAACATCAAAAAGGATGTTGCGATTACCGTGGCAGAAGGCGGATATGATTTGACCGTCAACGACAAGCATATGCATGTTACGGCCAAGACTGAAATCAAGCTGGTCGTGGGGCCCAACTCCATTACGATTGATCAAAATGGCATTACGATTAAAGGTCTGAAAGTTTCATCTGTCGCTACGGCTGAAAACTTGATTCTTGGTGAGCCGGTCAACATCAATCCTGCGCCACCGCCACCGACCCCAGAACAAGCGTTAGCAGCCCAATGGGCTGCGCAGACTGCGATTATTGACGAAGGACTTCGCAGTCAGAATCCGGCGGTTCAAGCGGCGGCGAAGAAACTTCAGGAAAGTCGCAAGGCGCAGCAAATGGCACTACTGGCGGGAGCTGTGTATGACCCGACGAAACCTCTGCCGCCTGGCTGGAAAAGCTCTACCAATGATCCTGCTGCCCTTGCCCCATATGGCCTAAAGCCCAGCGATTTTAAGATTGCAGGCAGCAATTTCGGCGCACAAATGTATACGCCTGATCCGGCGGTGTTTGGCGATTCAATGAAGCCAACGATTGCAATGAAGGGAACGCAAAAACTGGCGCCATGGTCCGACGATATGGAGAATAATTTTGCACAGGGTATCAACGAGGAATCCCCGTATTACAAACGCGCGGTGGACTTGGGAACCAAGATCGATCGTGCTGGTATGGCTGGTAATATCGAAGGGACGGGCCATTCCTTGGGAGGTGGGACGATATCTGCTTTTTCTGAGGCCAGCGGAGCGTCAGCAACCACCTTTAATGCTGCAGGTTTGAATCCAGAAACAGTGACTCGTTACGGTGGCGTTGTTCATCCTTCCCAGATCACTGCCTATCGTGTTGACGGCGAAGTCTTGACCGGGTTGCAAGAGCCTACTGTCATGGATCATATTACAAGTCCAACTACGTCGTTGATCGGGGATATGATGCCGAAGGCGGTTGGAACACCAGTTACCATGGAGCCAACGAGTTTCGACCCCGTTAGAAGACACATGATGTCGGACGTTAATAATGGCATTGGCCAAATTGTGCAGCAAGATCAAAGCAAGCTGACTGGCCTACTTGGAATGAATTAATGACACGAAAAATTACCAATAAAACCGTAGCAATTGTGGGCACAGTGGCTCTCGCCGCTGTTATAGCGAGTACTTCGCCTGTCTGGACGCCTCTTTTTGCCAAAGGATCACAAATGACTGGTTTTAAACGTTTTCCACCTGAGCATTTTTTCTCTGACCCTAAACAGATCGCTTTGGGCAAGGCAATCTATGACGGAGATCTTGCTGCTGTTGAGCGCTTGATTCCTGGCACGGATCTGAATAAGCCAGGTATCAATGGCGGAACTCCAATACTCTATGCACTTCAAGAGACCGTTCCGGTAGAACAAGATGGCAGCAGTAAACGCTTTGCCATCCTGAGCGCTTTAGTCAAAGCAGGCGCAAATCCTGATCCTGATTCGGCAGACTCGGACAAGCCTGGCGCGCTCGATTTTATTTTGTTGAGAAAATCAAATTTTGCCTTTCGTGCCTTGCTGGACGGCGGTCTGGATCCCAATCACTTAAGGCATGGCGAAGAGCCGCTGATCTTTTCGGTTGCCAGCGACGATCTAATGCCATCACTAAAACTGTTGGTAGATCGGCGGGCAGATATTGACAAGCGCGATTCGCTGGGACGGACTGCAATAGACGAAGCTCTCGCAAGCTATCAGTTCGACGCAATAGATTATTTATTGGCTCACGGTGCGAATCCTAAAAACGTTGACCGGCTTGGCACCTCCTTTGCCTGGGCGGTTCAGGTCGCATTAAATCATGTTGATCCGAATTGGCCGCGTCGACCGCGCTTGCTGACTATCCGCGATCGTTTGGTTGCATTGGGCGTAACGTGGCCGCCTACGCCACCTAAGGTCTTACGTGAGCGGATGCGTGCTCATGGTGAAACGCCGATTCCATCGCCGGTACTCGATAAATAGACACTGCTGCTGCAGCCAATAGGGAGAAAGAATGTCATCAACTGAAGATAATCAATCCGGATTACAGCAGCCGGCCGTAGATAGATATCGCACCAATGAATTGAGTTTTACACTGCCTCCAGGTCTAAAAGACAAGACGCATCACGTTTTTACGATTACGGACAGCGGCCCTAGTCCGTTCACCTTGGTCATTTCTCATAGTCCAATTGCACCAGAGGATACCCTTGAAACGATTTCAAAACGGCTTGTGTTGGAGTTAGGACGCTCGTTGCAACAGTTTCGTACTATTCAAGAGCCGGTGGCGGTAGAAGTAGCTGGCCAGCACGGTTGTCGTTTGGAGTACTCCTGGATGCAGCAGGGCGTGAAGATGCAACAAAAGCAGGTCTGCTTGTTGCATGAAATCCCTGGGAAACGGCAACTGATTCAAGTTGCCGGCACCAGCTCGGCACAAGGTGAGCATGGGTTAGATTGGGCTTTGAGATTTGAACAAATTGTGGCGACCGTTCAACTCCGCCTGCCTGAGGAATAGCAATGCAAGCAGCTGCCCGAATTACCGATCCGATAGAACACACCAGCGCACTGTCTGGTCTTCTGACTGGCTTGCTAATCGGCGCAGCAATTGCGGTGGCGGCAATAGCGATTGTCGGTACAGGTGGGCTTGCGGCCGTGGCTATCGTCGGCGCCGGCGCTGCCATGGGGGCTGGTGTAGGTGAAATGGTCGGAAGCATGTCGTTTGCGAAATCCGTATCTGGCGCCATCTTGCAATCGGGATCAAGCAACACGAACATCAATAGCCTTAAGGCTGCCCGTGCGCACGTGGATGTGGTGGAGTGCAGCAAGCATCCTAATCCGCCCAAGCCAATCGCAACCGGCAGCAGCAACGTTTTCATCAACAGTATGCCTGCCGCCCGAGTCGGAGATAAGACGGGTTGTGACGCCGAAATTAGCAGCGGATCACAGAATGTATTTATCGGCGGCGGGACGGTTCAGACGGACGAAATTTCACCGGAAGTGCCAGGTTGGCTCCACGTAGCTGTTTTTGCTGTAGGCATGGCAAGTGCAGTGGTCTTGGCCGGCCCAGTCATAGCCTTTGCCGGATTAGTTGGCGGCGTATTAGGTGGTGCGGGAGGGAATTGGCTCGGAGGTAAGCTGTTCGGGGAAGGTTCTGATGGGCAAAAAGCTAGCGCATTTGTCGGTGCCATGATAGGAGGTATCGTTGGCGGAAAAGGTGGCGCATTGTTAACGGCAAAGTCCGTACCAATACCAGCGAGCACCGCAGATTTGATCGCACAACGGGTTTCGGCAAATGCGCTCTTGCGCGACAGTCCTCAATTTGCCGCTGATATGAATAAAGTCGGGGTAACCGATGAGCAGATTGGAACCATGTTTGCAAAAGAGGCGCCTCTCGGTTTTGAAAGCCCAGAGCAATTTGGCCAGTTTAAAACGGATCTTCATGGAGCTTTGAACGAAGCTGGTTTACCAGATGCGGAAATTGGATTAAAAGGAACGTCTACAACTTTCTATTCCGAAAACCCGGGGAAACCATTGGGACACCATTGGGATGCAGACCCGCTTAACCCTGGCGACTATGATCTCAACATCAGTAGTCCGAAAATGGTCGAGCAGTTGCAGGATGCCAATATTTCGCCAAGTGAAAAATATGGTGTGTTCAAGACTCGCGATATTAACGAGAACTTCCCTGCATTAGATAAATTTCAACAGGAATGGTCTCAAAAACTTGGAAGAGACGTAAACTTTGTCGGGTACCCAGAAACTCCGCTACGCGATCCAACCGAATATATATTAAGGACACCAGAATGAAAGATTTTGTACGGGTGGACATCAAATCCAAGCTCGAGAAAACAGATGTTCTAGAAATATTTTCTAGGGTTCTGCAGGATTTTCGTTGCCGTACCGGAGAAAGTGACGCACAAGGTGGTTATGTTGTTGCGACCAATAGCGATGGTGTTCAGATTCAGTGCTGGACCGGTGAAACACCTATGGAATTTTCAATTTCATTTAGGAGTGCAAAATTGGATTCTGGAACAAAGGAAAAACTAGTCAAACGAATCTTTCATGATCTGCTCCCACTAATTGGAGAAATTGTGACGCTCGATGCGTAGCTGGTGAAGAGTTACAAATACTTTCCCCCGTGTACAGTAAAAATATAAGTACATGTGGAAGTCACATGGGGAAATATTGCAGTGCCGCTCGTGTTGCGGCTGAGAATTATGGACTCGTGAGCAATATTTCAAATTTCGACTTTAGAGAAATTAGGTGTCAATGACATATGTAATGGTTGATGTTGAATCTGACGGGCCAATCCCCGGCGACTACTCAATGATTTCATTTGGTGCCGTCATCGTAGAGCCCGGATTGGCACGTACGTTTTATGGGAAACTCAAGCCGATTTCCGATGCTTGGATACCAGATGCACTTCAGGTTAGCGGTTTTTGCCGTGAAGAGACTTTTGCATTTGAAACTCCGACTGTTGTGATGGAACGATTTGGAAAATGGCTGAAGGATGAGATCAAAGATCGACCAATGTTTATTTCCGATAACAATGGCTTCGACTGGCAATTCATAAACTGGTATTTCCACCACTTTGCGGGTGATAATCCGTTTGGCCACAGCTCCACTAATTTAGGTTCGCTTTATAAGGGGCTTGTAAAAAATACTCGCGACAATTTCAAGCATCTAAGAAAAACTAAGCATACCCATCATCCTGTGGATGATGCGAAAGGTAATGCTGAAGCTTTACTCTATATGAAGCAACATCTGGAATTAGACATCAAGCTTTGATAGGCTTTTTGCTGACACCGACTCTGGTTTAGTTTGTACTGAATATTGCGTTGCCGATGTTTTTTTGAATTGAGTTCTGTGCCGCTAATTGTTTAATTTTGAAGGTAGAGATTATAGCTTTGAGTAACAAGATTTTTACAACATCAATTCCAATTGGTGGTTTGAAAACTTCGTCCGGTAATCGGACGCCTCTCGACCTTGCCATAGACAATGCATTAGTGTGTACCGTACGCGCCGACGATACCGAATTTGAACGCCTGCCTACACCGATGCGTTATCGCGCATCGGGGGCTATTCGGGTTTGGAAAGATGTCCGTCAAATTGCCGGCCGTAACGCAGCGAGTTTATCGGCGCGATTAACAGATACTTCCGACGCACCTCTTCAGCACTTCAATGATCCGAGCGATTCTCTCGATGCCAATTATTCACGCGAGATGAGAATATCTGCTGTCCGTGTCATTGTCGCGCACGGTTCCAATAGCATTTTCCGTCAGGCGTTCTTGCAGCGTCATGGGCATTGTACAAGCTCCCCCGCGTTACAAAAAAACTCGGAGTCACCAATATATCCGGCGACGTTTCGCTGGAAAAGCTGCGGTTACCGTCATCGGCACTCTGTATCGTGCCTGCCCCATTAATGAGAGATCAGCAAGACAGCATCCTGCTGTCATGGTGCTTGCGTACACGGAACTGGAAGGCGCCCCCAGCAATTTCAAGCAATCCAATCAGGCACTCGCTGATAACTGAGGAGTGTCCAGCAAAAACGTAGCAACATGGCGTGGGGACAATGCTTATACTTGGCACGAAGAACCCGATCTGACAACAATACTGCTGATCTCTGGCAAGACTAACGGCAAATTCGGTCACTTGGGCGGCGCGGGTGAGATTAATAAGGGCATGACCAAACCTCCTGGAGATTGATAGTGACCATAGTTTTTGACAGCACTTTTGGAAATATTCATTTTGACGACGATACAGGTTGGATCGGATCCTACGTCTATCCATTCTTAAGATCAAAGGTCGCGGTAGAACTAAATCTAGGGGGCGAAGAAAATGAAAATATTTCTTCGACTCAGCAAGACGCCTTTGTTTTATTCGATGGCAATAGTGTTGAACTATGTAGGCAGGCTGAAGATGCCATTTTCAGACACTACCAATCGCGATGTAAGGATCTTAGAGGGCAGTTTGGGGACAACGCTGATGAATACATGCCCTTCATCGATAACAAGACACAACTAAAATCTCTCGTGACCCCAGTGGCTTTGATGGTTAAGGAGTCTCTTACTAGTACGGATCGAATAATAGGTCTTCTGTTTAACTGCTCATGGGAGCCTAGTCTCGGATTAGCGGTACGGTTCGTAAATGAGGTCGTACGTGAAGTGGGGCCACAAGATATTGTGCTTTGATTTGAGTGTTATTTCTTTCATTTGGCCGTTTTTCCCGATACAAGTTACCTGACTCTGTCGCCCCCATTTTTAAATCTCCCGCAGATACAATATTTCCGCCTGTGATACGTCTTCACAGTATGGAAACGACGCTGCCCACTGACCCGATGGCCGAATCCGACAAGTACATCACTGAAACCGTCTTGCGCGAGCGGGCGCGGCTGCGCAGCTTCATTCGCAAGCGCATGCCCGATGCCAACGAGGCGGAAGATGTCTTGCAGGAAGTGTTCTACGAATTGGTTGAGGCCAGCAGGTTACCCGAACCAATAGAACAGGTAGGTGCTTGGCTGTTCCACGTGGCGCGTAACCGCATCGTCGATCGCTTCCGCAAGAAAAAAGAACAGCAGTTGCCGCTCGCAGAAGAACAGGACGAGGACGATGGCGGACTCGACGACCTCCTGCCCTTGGCCGATGCCGGACCTGAGGCCGCCTATGCCCGTGGCGTTTTGCTGGCTGCTTTGCATGATGCGCTTGACGAATTGCCGCCGAAACAACGCGACGTTTTCATTGCGCACGAACTAGAACGGCGCAGCTTCAAGGAGCTGGCTGCGGAAAGCGGCGAAAGCATCAACACGCTGCTGGCGCGCAAGCGTTACGCCGTCTTGCATTTGCGCCAGCGCCTGCAAGAAATCTATGACGAATTCGATGTGTAATGAATATATATGTCGGATATGTGTAACGAATAACTGAAGGAGTAATGAAGATGGACAGAAAAGGTAAATTCATCAAGATTGTATTGCTGGTCTTGATTGGCGTTGCAGTCCTGGGCTGGGTCGTGATGTCGCTGTGGAACTGGTTGATGCCGGCGCTGTTCGTCGGCGTACACCAGATCGACTACCTGCGCGCGGTTGGCCTGCTGGTTTTGTGCCGCATCCTGTTTGGCGGCTTCCGCGGCCGCGGCGGCTGGCATGGCGCACATCATCGCCAGCGCTGGGAGCAGATGAGCGAAGAAGAGCGCGAAAAATTCAAAAACGGCATGCGCATGTTTCGCGGCAGGTGGAAATAACATGGACGGACAAACCGCAGCATCGCGCTGCAAACAGCAACCGGGCGTCATCGTGCCGGTAGTGAATTTCAAACGCTGCGAAGACAAGGCGGATTGCGTGACGGTCTGCCCTGAAAATGTCTTTGCAATCCGCCGGATCGACGACGCCGACTATCAACCGCTGGGGCTGCTGCAAAAATTCAAACTGCGGGTGCACGGCATGCAAGTGGCTTACACGCCCAATGCCGATGCATGCCGGGCTTGCGGCTTGTGTGTGACAGCTTGTCCGGAAAAAGCGATTACGTTGGCCATGGCGATTTAGGACGAAATACGTTCCACTCAGCAATACTCTCGCATGCGCGCTAAAATCACGGCCACATTTTGTTACACGTAATTCAAATTAATGGAGCCCGATTCATGCTGCGTTCTGCCGTACTGTCCGCCCTGCTTACCCTTGCCATCACTCCCATCGTCAACGCGGCCGATCCACTCAGTACGGTAGCCGAGCGTTCCGGTTTCCAGAAAACCGGACGCTACGAAGAGGTCATCTCCCTGTGCGCGGCTTTCCAGAAATCGTATCCGAAGGAAGTGCGTTGCACCGAGTTCGGCCGTACGCCGGAAGGACGGCCGATGCTGGCGCTGGTTGTCTCGCGCAGCGGTGCGCTCAGCGCGGAACAGGCGCACAAGCGCGGCTTGCCGGTGCTGCTGGTTCAGGGCGGGATTCACGCAGGCGAAATCGATGGCAAGGATGCGGGCTTCCTGGCGCTGCGAGAGGCTTTGCAAGACACCTCTGCCAACAGCGCGCTAAGCAAGCAGGTACTGATATTCGTGCCGGTATTCAATATCGACGGGCATGAACGGTTTGGCCGTTGGAATCGTCCTAACCAGCGTGGGCCGGAGGAGATGGGCTGGCGCACCACCGGACAAAACTTCAATCTGAATCGCGATTACGCCAAAGCCGATACACCGGAAATGCAGGCCATGCTGAAACTGGTCAACCAGTGGGATCCGCTAGCCTACATTGATCTGCATGTCACCGACGGCGCCAAGTTCGAACATGATGTCTCGATCCAGGTCGAGCCGGTGCACGCCAGCGACCTCGCTTTACGCAAAGATGGCCAGGCGCTACGCGACAAAGTCATCGGCGATCTGGCCAGGCAAGGATCGTTGCCGCAGGCGTTTTATCTGTCCTTCAATGTCGACGATGATCCCAGCTCCGGTTTTACCGACGACGTTTCGCCGCCGCGCTTTTCCCATGGCTATTTCCATCTGCGCAACCGCTTCGGCATGCTGGTGGAAACCCATTCCTGGAAAGATTATCCGACACGTGTCCGCATCACGCATAACGCCATCGTCTCTGTCATGAACCAGATCGCGGAACATGGTGACGAGTGGCTGCAAACGGCGCAACAAGCCGATCTGCGGGCGGCGCAACTGGGCGGCCAGCCGGTGGCGCTGCGCTATAAAGCCAGCGAAAAAACGCGGCCCGTCGCTTTCCACGGCTACGAATATACACGCGCGCCTTCGGATATTTCCGGCGCGCTGATGACGCACTACGACGAAACCAAACCGCAAATCTGGAATGTGACGCTGCGCGATGACCTGCAACCTGATCTGATCGTCAAGGCGCCCCAGGCAGGCTACCTGGTGCCAGCCGCGCATGCCGCCTGGGTCGCGCAAAAACTGCAGCAACACGGTATTGCTTTCCGCGTGTTGCCGGCAGCCTTGAGCAAGGCGCAGCTAGAGACCTTCCGCGCCGACAAAGTCAGCTTTGATGCGAAATCAATGGAGAGTCACCAGCGCCTGGAATTGCAAGGCGCATGGCATACGGAAACCCGCGACCTCGGGGCCGGTGCGTTATTTGTGCCGATAGCCCAGGCCAAGGCGCGACTGGTGATGGCGTTGCTGGAACCGCAAGCGCCAGATTCGCTGGCGGCATGGGGAAGCTTCAATAATGCCTTCGAAAAGAAGGAATATATGGAGGCGTATGTCGCTGAGGATGTCGCCCGCGAGCAGTTGGCGGCTGATCCGGCATTGGCCGCCGAGTTCAAGAAAAAACTGGCAGACGATCCGGCATTCGCGAAAGATCCGGCGGCGCGGCTGGAATTTTTCGCTCGCAGGCATTCTTCCTGGGATGAGCGGTTTAACCTGTATCCGGTAATGCGCACCGATGTTGTACCGGGTTGAAAACCGCAGTTGAAGCGGCGGCATAGAACAGATTTTCGGTTTGCCGCTGAGCCTTGGATACTGATCAATCCAAAGGCGTTCGATACAATTTATTCCTGCGAACCGCCAGTTTTCTTGGAGAGGTAGAAGCGCAGTGCGAAAGCGGCGACAACGGCGAGCAGGGGCAAAGTTTGCAGGAAGTTCATGGCAGGGCTCCGAAAGAATTAATAGTCTTGATGCATTGCAGCATATAAAAATGGCAGACATATTGCCAATTCTGATTTCTGATGCCTACTATCAGCTTCGTGAATAACACCGCACCTACAAACCCGTTCTCCCATATAAAAAGCCCGCTATCTTTAACGATGCGGGCTTTCCCTGTCTCCTCACCTCTAGAGAGATGGACTCTTTTTTTGCGTGGACTGATACTGAGCTAAAAAACTTGGGCAGTCATCATGCGCCGCAACATAGCGTTGTTTTGCACCAACACAGATAGATACATGTTGTATTCTCAGGTGGTTTTCGCGTAGCGATAGCGATATTCATCGCTGTTAGCATCTTTGAAATAATCTGCATTGGGTAACAGGGCTTCGCGCTGGAATCCCAATTTTTCCACAAGTGCAATAGATGCCTGGTTACGCGTATCTATCAGCGCATAGACGGAGCGAGCCGCGAAGGCGCTGAACAGGCAATCCCTGATTTCTGTGCACATTTCGACCGCATAACCGCGGCGTTGATATGGCGTAAATACAAAATACGCCAGCATCGCCTGGCCATCTGCTTCGACGGTGGCTTGGGCATAGCCGATGTATTCGTCTTTATCCGTGATCCGGACCGCCCAGTTCAGCCAGATTTGAGAGCCGTCGGGAGACGCGCGATTTGCCAGCCGTTGGTAACGTTCGGCCAGGGATGTCACCGATATCGGCGCTTGCTGCGGGATATAGGTGTATAGCGTCGTGTCGCAAAAATGTGGAAAAAGCGCCGCCGCATGCGTGGATTGCAGCGGCTCTATGGTCAGGTGTTCGGTAAATAACGTTGTTTCTGCTGGGTTCAAATCGCTTCCTATCATAGGTAATCCAGCAGGATTCCACCGGCAATCATCCTGCATTACCGCCCTTGCCGAATCAAATCTGCGGCCTTTTCCGCGATCATGATGGTCGGCGCATTGGTATTGCCGCCTATTAGCGTCGGCATGATCGACGCATCCACCACCCGCAACCCCTGTATGCCATGCACCTTCAATGTCGGATCAACAACAGCGGTCTGGTCAGTCCCCATCTTGCAACTGCCGACAGGATGATAAACCGTATCTGTATACTTCTTGAGTACTGATCTGATCTCATCATCGGATTGCACGCCGGCAGTGCGTATGTCGCGTTTGCTATAGCTGGCCAGCGCCGGCGCCTCCAGCAATTTGCGTGTCATTTTGAAACAGTCCACCATGTCTTCCAGGTCTTGCGGATCATCGAAAAATTTGGGATCGATCAGTGGGGCGTCCTGAGGATTGGTGTTGCGGAGAGTAACCTCGCCTTTGCTCCTCGGACGCAACAGGCAAACGTGGCAGGAAAAGCCATGCCCCAGGTGTAGCTTTCGTGCATGATTTTCGACGCAGGCGATAACAAAATGCAGTTGCAGATTCGGTGCAGCCAGATCCGGCCGCGTCTTTAAAAAGCCGCCGCATTCGGCGAAATTACTCGTAAGCATACCGCGCCGCTCATGGCGAAACCGCTGCAATTCCTTCAGCATGCGCATCGAACCACTGGCTGAAATACCGAAAGTATCCAGGCTGTCCGACTTATGGCAAAACACAAAATCCGGATGGTCTTGCAAATTCTTGCCGACGCCGGGCAAGTGATGTTGCACCTGGATACCCAGCTTGCGCAGTTCCGTGCCGTCGCCAATGCCTGACAGCATCAATATCTGCGGAGACTGGAAAGCGCCTGCCGACAGGATCACTTCGCGCCTGGCGCGCAAGATGCGTAGCCTGCCGTCCTGCCTGACCTCTACGCCAACGGCCCGTCCTTGCTCAATGATCAGGCGCTCGGTATAGGCGCCGGTTTCCACCCGCAGGTTGCTGCGTGACGCCAGATGCGGCAGCAGATAAGCGCGTGCTGCGCTCCAGCGTTCGCCGTTTTTTTGCGTAACCTGATAAACGCCCAGCCCTTCTTGCTGCTCGGCGTTGAAATCCGTGGTGAGCGGATAGCCGGCCTGGCGCGCGGCTTCCAGATAGTGCTGATGAATGGGATTGTCGGTACGCAGATCGCTGACCCACAAAGGCCCGTCTTGTCCGTGCCAACTATTGGAGAATTGCTCGTTATGTTCCGATTTCTTGAAATATGGCAGCACATCGTCAAAGGACCAGCCGGGATTGCCCAACTGTGCCCAGTGATCATAATCCGAACGATGGCCGCGAACGTAGACCATCGCATTGATCGCCGACGAACCGCCAAGTGTCCTGCCGCGCGGCTGATAGCCGCGGCGGCCATCGAGCCCTGCTTGCGGCACGGTCTCGAACGCCCAATTGTTGAGTCTGGTGGGCACCATGCTCAGGGCGCCGACCGGCAGCTTCACCGCCCAGCTGTCGCCACCGCCGCCTGCTTCCAGCAGACATACCGATATGTCAGGATCCTCTGTCAGGCGGCCGGCCATCACGCAACCGCCAGAACCGCCGCCAACCACCACAAAGTCGAACTCGTCTTGCACGATGCGTCTCCCGGTCCTGTTATATATATTGTGTAGCAACTGGATAAACCAGCTGATGCAACAAATTTAACAGCTACGGGAAAATCGCGCTATGCAGTGAGCTAGAGAAAATGTTTCAATTACGCAAAATCAGATGTCACAAAACGATTGAAGCCAGTTTCAATGTGCTTTTGACATGACAACCAGCCACTTGCGGAACAGCAGGATTTCCAGATGTCCGGCCTGGATGCCTGCATTACATTCGACTACGGGATTGCTGCGATACAGGCGTTTATAGAAATCGCGGCAGATAAACAGCTCACGCTTGCCGAAACGCATCAATATTGAGGAAGGGGTAGACTCCATACCAAAGCGGGAGCCGGAGGTAATATCCAAGTTCGTCATGGCAGCATTTCCAATCTCGTTGAAGGAGATTGAACTGTACCATAAGTACTGTATATGCATACAGCAAAATGCAGCGTGTCTGTTTTTAGTCACGCCGCTGCAGTTGACTGAAGACCGCTATCGCCTGCGGCCCCCAGTGCATGGGGCATTCATTCGTAATACCACAGCAAGTTATCATATTTCCCGCCACACTGTCTTGCTGCCTGATGCGGGGTAATTAACGACGCCAGCCGCCGCGGTCATGCCAGTAGTGGTCATGCCAGCCGCGTCCGCGCCAATAGTAGCCTGGGCGACCATAATAAGTAGGAGGATAGTAGCCGGGAGCACCATAGACGACAACTGGAGGCCGTACGTAGACTGGCGGAGGCGGCGCATAGTAGACCGGCGGCGGCGCGACATAGACCGGTGGCGGCGGATAATAAGCAGGTACGCCGACATTCACCGACCAGTTGACGCCCGCAAATGCAGGCGCAGCCGAGAACATCATGCCAGCCGCGGCAAATAATCCAAGCAAGGTGACGCGCATGGTTTTTTTCATGGCAGTTCTCGATGTATCTGAGTTAAACATAACTATATTTAACCTAAATTTCGGACACTTCACCACGCACAAGTCGTAAGGCCTGTAACAACATGTATCGTGGCATGAAAAATGTTGTTTTTTGCATGCCACAGAACCTAATCCGTTGCGAGACTATTACGCTTCAATCTGGCGATGGCGACTAGCGCCAGAGCCAGCACGAAGAACCCCACCAGCAGCATGGCGGCATTCCCCATCACCCGGGCGTAGCCCAGGTTGGTGACATTCAGGAACGGATAAGGATAAAAACCCGAAGAACCGCCGCGCAGCATCGCCACCGCAAAATATGCCAGCGGGTAGATCAGCCACAATAAACTGTCTTTCGCCTGCAAGCCGCTCTTTGGCACATACAACAGCCAATAGAGCAAATACATCAGCGGGACAACCGTATGCAAGCTCTCGTCAGACAAGCGGTGCAAACCCGTGAACGGCGCATGATTACGCAGCAGGACGTTGTAACCCAGGCCGACGATGATGATATATAGCGTGACTGCGGTCTGCACCCCCGGACGCGAGAAATACTGTCCGGGCGCGGAGTCCGGTTTGAGTAGCAGCACGGTACAGACAACCGCAACCAGCACATTAGTCAGAATCGTGAGGTAGCCGAACATGCGCCAGACCGCCTCGCCATAGGTCATGCCCTTGGCCAGCAGCAAGGGAATTGAAATCGAAAATTGCGCAGCGATGGCAAACCACGCAATCAGCGCAATCAGGCAGAGCAATACGCGCGGGGCGACGGGAGAGATTTTTTTCATATGCGGATTCCGGCGTATTGAAAGGTCAGGGATCGGATCAGGAACAGCTACAGATCCTCAATCCATTTGCCTCAGGCGATGCCTTGGTCGACGCTCATCATGCGTTCCACATAGCGAGCGATCAGATCGACTTCCAGGTTCACCTGCTTGCCAACCTGAAGATGTTTCAACGCAGTCACTTCAATCGTGTGCGGGATCAGGTTTATCGAAAACAGGCAGCCATCGGTGACATCGTCTACCCGGTTGACCGTCAGCGATACACCATTGACCACCACCGACCCCTTGTAGGCAAAGTACTTGGCCAGATCGCGCGCAGACTTGATCACCAGTTCCCAGGATTCGCCTACCGGTTCGAATTTTTCCACGCGGCCAAGGCCATCGACGTGGCCAGACACTAAATGACCGCCCAGACGATCCGCCAGCGTCAATGCTTTTTCCAGGTTGATCTCGCCGCTGGCGTCAAGGCCGACAGTGCGGTTCAAGCTTTCACGCGAAACGTCGACTTCAAACGAATTGGCGGTCTTTTCCACTACGGTCATGCAAGCGCCGTTGAGAGAAATCGAATCGCCCAGCGCGACATCGGCCAGCGACAGGCCGCCAGCGTCAACCGCCAGACGGACACCATCTTCAACGCTGGCGCCAAGTGGTTTAACGGAAGTAATTTTGCCGACAGCGGCGACGATACCAGTGAACATGATAGCAATCAAAAAATTAATGGAATCGTGCAAGGATACGCAAATCCTCACCGATTTGCTGGATCTGATGAAATTTCAGGGAAATTTTATCCTGGAGATTCTCCAGCGCAGGCAAGCCGAACATGCCACGGCCATCGCCCAGGATAGACGGCGCCAGGTACACCAGCAGCTCGTCCACACAATGCTCGCGGATCAGGGAAGCGTTTAGCTTGGAGCCGGCTTCCACATGCAATTCATTAATCTGGCGCTTGCCGAGTTCCAGTATCACCTGCGGCAAATCGACCTTGCCGCTCGGATTTGGCAATACCACAACTTCGGCGCCCTGCTGTTCCAGCATGGCTTGCTTGGCGGTATCGACGGTCGCCGTGAAAATCAGGTTACCGCCGCCGACCAGGATCTTTGCTTCTGGACTGATGCTTAACTTGCTGTCAACGATCACCCGCAACGGCTGCCGCGCCAGCTTGACCGTGCGCACGGTGAGTTGCGGATTGTCTTCCTTGATCGTACCGATGCCGGTCAGGATGGCGCCAGCGCGGGCGCGCCACATATGGCCGTCGTCGCGCGCCGCCGGCGAGGTAATCCATTGGCTCTGACCGTTATGCAATGCGGTCTTGCCATCCAGGCTGGCGGCAACCTTCAGCCGAACCCATGGCTTGCCGGTCTGCATGCGCGTAAAGAAACCGATATTCAATTCCCGCGCCTGCGCTGCCAGCACACCCGACTCGACCGCTATCCCCGCCGCCTGCAGGCGCGCCATTCCCTGCCCTGCCACCAGCGGATTCGGATCCTCCAGCGCGGCCACCACCTTGCCGACGCCGGCCCGCACCAGCGCATCGGCGCAAGGCGGCGTACGACCGAAATGGCTACACGGTTCTAGCGTGACATATGCCGTGGCGCCACGCACATCATGGCCCTTGGCAGCGGCATCTTGCAAGGCCTGGATCTCCGCGTGATTACCGCCCGGCGGCTGGGTGAAGCCACTGCCGATTACCTGGCCGTCCTTGACGATAACGCAGCCAATCGCTGGATTGGGGGCACTGGACAGCAGGCCGTTTTCAGCAAGCTGCAAGGCTTGCGACATGAATATTTCAGCCTGGGTCATAGGGTAAGCAAAAGAAACATAGTGGACGATCGGAAAGAAGATATGCGCTGATTGTACAAAATATGGCGCAGCCACCGCTAATTAAAATCCGATATAGAGGATAAGTATCTATGACGACGGCAGGAATGCAAGCGTGGGGGCGGCATGGTTGCGCAAGGTTACTGTGCGGATGAATACCTGGCGCAAGCTGCGGTCGCTTGCCAGCCGGGCAGTTCCGTCGCAGTCTACATAATGCTGCGGCTCGGCAGCAACCATCTGATCACCATGAATCTGCAGACATAGCTGGACGCTGATCACTCTTTTCCAGTTTGCATGCTGGTCATCGGACAGTGCAGCTACCTGGCTTGCATCCAGGAACCGGGTTGGTGTGAAATCACCGGTTGCGGCAACCCCATATATCAATTGCAGTTGCTCGACGTTAGTGAGAATCGGCTGCGCACTGTTGTTGCCATTACCCTCGCAATACAAGGCGTTGACGACGGCCCCGGAACGGGTAGCGACAAAGAAACGGTTCCGTACGATGCTGACGGATGGCCGCAGCCGAGAGGCGGGATGGGCCAACGGCACCGCAAACGGCTCCACCTTCGCCCCATTGCAATCGACGCCTGCGCCACTGCCTGAATCAATAAAATCATCGCTTCGATAGGCAACTTCAAAGCTGGCCATCCCCGCCGATTGGCTACAGGAAAAATCCTTGCCCGGCCCCAGCGGCCTGGCAAAGCCATGCTTGCAGCCGCGCAAACCGTGGGCCGGAGCGCCGTCGGGATCAATAAAATCGGTAATTGGCATATTGCCTGCAGAAGCCAGGTTGCCAAAGCCGGCCTGCTGCAGATTGTGCGCTATCAGCGCAATGGCGTAACTGCCGTCCTGTTGCAGCCGCAGCTTTTCGTCATTCAGACGGAAACCGGCTTTGCTGCTGAGATAGAGAGTACTGGTCAGCAACATGAGGCCAGCGCCTATGGCCATGGCGACCAGCAACTCCACCATCGAAAATCCGCGCTTCAGCATGCCTCGCCCCCCATTTTCAAGCGGATGCGGCCGGTAGCGGCAATGCACACCCGGCGCGCAAACTCACCGTTATTGCTGAATAACAGACTGCTGAAACTGCTGCTGGCGTTGCCAGTGCCGTTGTAGGTAATCGTTACGTGTCTGGACACCGCTTGGGTATTGCTGTCCAGCGCGCCTTGCCGCAACAGTATCTGGCGGTTGTCGGCCACCAGCACCAGCCAACCAGCGCCCCAGTCGCCGGCACCATGCTTGGCCGTGGCCGCATTGCTGCAAAGCGCGCCAATAGCATCTGCTGTGGGACTACGGCAAACAATCACCGCCCGGCCGCGCTTGACCGCTTCGCTGCGGGCCAGGGTGAGCGCGGCGATAAACTGACGGGTTTCGGCAGACAGCCGGTTCTGAATCACAAACGCGCGCATGGACGGCAGCGCCACGGCCAGCAAAATACCGGCAATGGCTATCGTCACCATGAGTTCTGCCAGCGTTATCCCACGGAGTAGCGGCAATTTCGGTAAAAACATCAAATGCTCCTGGTTATCCAGTAGTTTTATTTCATTTTAGATAAGTATTTTGACAAAAAAATAGCGCCGGACGGAGCGGCGCTAGCTTATTTAAGAAATTACTTCCTTCGGCTCGGCGGCCCGGAAAATTCTTCGATCATGTTCTGGAACTCGGCAACGTCTTCAAAACTTTTATATACCGAGGCAAAGCGGATATAGGCAATCTTGTCCAGCCGCTTCAATTCGCGCATCACCAGCTCGCCGACATGGCCTGACAGCACTTCGCGCTCACCGCTGGACAGAAGTTTCTCTTTAATGCGCTGCAAGGCCTCGTCCAGCGCCTCGACTGATACCGGACGCTTGCGCAAGGCCAGCATCAGACTTGCGCGCAGCTTGAGCGGATCGAAATCGGTGCGGCTGCCATTCTTCTTGACGATCACCGGCATCGCCAGTTCGATCCGTTCAAACGTCGTGAAGCGCTTGTCGCAATGCATGCAGCGACGCCGGCGCCGAATCGAATCGCCCTCTTCCGAGACGCGGGTGTCGAGCACCTGGGTTTCTTCATGCTGGCAGAATGGACATTTCATGATGGCAGTAATCCGAAGATGGTTGCGGCAGGCTGTGTGGACATCTCTACATTATTCCTATTCGGGGCCATGCGCTGGTCGCGGAGAACCGGGTTTTACATCGGGGCTGCTTGTTCTTTTGTCTGCTTTTACTTGGTACTTGGGCCCGTGCAGAGTTAAAGCTGCAACGGGCCCACGCTTTCCAAGATGACCGGCGAGCACTACAGCCCACCGGCAATCTGTATCAAATTGCAGTATTAAGCTGCGTACACCGGAAACGCGTCGGTCAGCTTCTTGACTTCCGCCTTGACTCTCTCGATGGTTGCTGCGTCATGCGGATTGTCCAGCACGTCGGCGATCAGGTTACCGACCTTGACTGCTTCCGCTTCCTTGAAACCGCGGGTGGTGAACGCCGGGCTGCCGACACGGATGCCGGAAGTGACGAATGGCTTTTCCGGATCGTTAGGAATGGCGTTCTTGTTGCAAGTCATGTGCGCAGAACCCAGGATCGCTTCGGCTTCCCTGCCGGTGATCTTCTTGGCGCGCAGGTCAACCAGCATCACGTGCGATTCGGTACGGCCGGAAACGATGCGCAGACCGCGGGCGATCAACGTTTTCGCCAATGCATCGGCGTTCTTAACCACTTGCTGCTGGTAAGCCTTGAATTCCGGCGTCAGCGCTTCCTTGAACGCGACCGCTTTACCAGCGATAACGTGCATCAGCGGGCCGCCCTGGATGCCTGGGAAAATCGCCGAATTGATCGCCTTTTCGAACTCAACCTTCATCAGGATGATGCCGCCGCGCGGACCGCGCAGGGATTTGTGGGTGGTCGAGGTCACGAAGTCGGCGTAAGGCACAGGATTCGGGTATTCACCGGCAGCGATCAGGCCGGCATAGTGCGCCATATCGACCATGAAGTACGCACCGACCGCCTTGGCTACCTTGGACATACGCTCGAAATCGATGCGCAGCGCATAAGCGGAAGCGCCGGCGATGATCATCTTCGGCTTCTTTTCATGCGCCAGGCGTTCGAATGCTTCGTAATCGATTTCTTCTTTTTCGTTCAAGCCGTAGGAAACCACGTTGAACCACTTGCCCGACATGTTCAATGCCATGCCGTGCGTCAGGTGGCCGCCCTCTGCCAGCGACATGCCCATGATGGTGTCGCCCGGCTTCAGCATGGCGAAGAACACGCCCTGGTTGGCTTGCGAACCGGAATTAGGCTGCACGTTGGCGGCTTCGGCGCCGAACAGTTCCTTGACGCGGTCGATCGCCAGTTGCTCGGCGATGTCGACGAATTCGCAACCGCCGTAGTAACGCTTGCCTGGATAGCCTTCAGCGTACTTGTTGGTCAGCTGGGTGCCTTGCGCTTCCATGACGGCTGGCGAAGTGTAGTTTTCCGACGCGATCAGCTCGATGTGTTCTTGCTGGCGGTGGTTTTCTTTCTGAATGGCGCTCCACAATTCTGGATCGACATTGGCGATAGTGTGGTTTTTCTCGAACATGTAATACTCCAATCGATAAGGGTCTGCCTAAATCGAATGAGGGCCAAAATATTAGGGAAATGCGGCAGCCTCAGTCGTGCTTTCCATTCGGGCTGCCCAGGCGTACGGCGGATGAAATCTCACGCTTCCCGGTGGATGCCCACCTTTTGCCAATGCCAGCCGCGATCTCTTGAATCTGCGGCGGTATGGTTTTTTCGCCAGTCACGTGAGACGAAATGGTGCGCTTATTGTAAGCGAAGCACCTGATTTGAGCAAGAATGTGCACCGCCGGGACGTAGGCCCGGCGGAGTCTTCAACATACTATTAAAACAACCGCCTATACCTTGTCGGGGAGGCTGATGCCAATGTTGCGCAGCAGCGCAGTAAACCTAGAATGTGGACAAAATTTCTACCATGCATTGGTGTAACTTACATCAAAGCAAACATGTCACCCAGTCAGGCTCGACCTGAATCTATGGCATCCACGTGCAACTGCTGCGCCCCATACCGAGTTTGTCAGCGGCGCGCCCCGTAAATTGGGCTACAATTTCCCGCTTAGCGTATTTGTATTGCAACGACAGGAGCATTGACCATGATTGTTTTGATAACTGGCGCAACAGCTGGCTTTGGCGCCGAAATGGCGCGTAAATTCACTAAAAATGGCCATCAGGTCATCGCTACCGGTCGCCGCAAGGAACGGCTGGATAAGTTGGCTGCAGAACTAGGCGCTGCGGTCTTGCCTATCGTTATGGATGTCACCGACAAGGCTTCGATCAGCAACGCACTGGCGGCGCTGCCGGCACAATGGCAAGAGATCGATGTCCTGATCAACAATGCTGGCCTGGCGCTGGGTGTGGAATCGGCGCAGCAAGCGTCGCTGGAAGAATGGGAAACCATGATCGAGACTAACTGCAAAGGCCTGGTGACCATGACGCGCCTGGTGTTGCCAGGCATGGTGGCGCGTGGACGCGGCACCGTCATCAATCTTGGCTCGATCGCCGGCGAGTATCCTTATCCCGGCGGCAATGTGTATGGCGCCACCAAGGCCTTCGTCAAGCAATTCACGCTGAACCTGCGCGCTGACCTGGTCGGCACCGGCGTCCGCGCCACCGATATCGCACCCGGCCTGTGCGGCGGCACCGAATTCTCCAATGTGCGCTATCGCGGCAATGACGAAGCCGCCGCCAAGGTCTACGAGGGCACACAGCCACTGACGCCGGGCGATATCGCCGATACCGCATTCTGGGTTGCCACCTTGCCACCACATATCAACATCAACCGCATTGAAATGATGCCGACCTGCCAGGGTTTTGCGGGCATGAGCATCAAGCGTAACTAAAAGCCAACCAAATCATCCGCAACATCGATGCCGGCGTTAGCCGGCATCATCTCTGAATTTACCCTAATACCCGAAAAGCAACAATGCCGATGACCCTGCCCCTTTCAGCCCCGCACACAGATTTCAGCTGGCGTATTCGTGTGTACTACGAAGATACCGATGCCGGCGGCGTGGTTTTTTATGCCAATTACCTGAAGTTTTTTGAGCGTGCCCGCACCGAATGGCTGCGCGCAGCAGGCATCGGCCAGCGTTCGCTGGAGCAAACCGACGGCGCGATCTTTATCGTCAAAAGCACCAGCATCGACTATCACTTGCCTGCAAAACTGGATGACGAATTGCAATTGACAGTCGCAGTCGAGCGCATCGGACGGGTTGCTGTCGATTTCATCCAGCAAGCGTGGCGCGTCGGCGAAGGCGAGCCGGCCTTGATGGCTACCGGGCGCATTACCGTGGTCTGCGTCGGCACTGACACGTTCCGGCCGCGGGGGATTCCCAAGCACGTGCTGGAAAACATCAAGCACGGCGTCAAGATCCCCACGGAAGGCTGATAGATACGCTCCGGCCTCATTCGCTTGCCGAAGCAGTTCTATAAAGCAATTTTTACGCCACAATGAACCTTCCGCAAGCAATAATGGTCTGATGCATCGTTGCAACGAACTTGGCGCAAAACGATAGCGCTTGGAAACATTTCCTATATTTGCCCATACAAGCGCAGATATCCAGCAAGCACTTTACGTTTACAATTCACTGTTTAAGTCTTTTACTTAAACCCAAGACCATTCCTCAAGACCGCTATCCATGACTGTCACCCAAGATCTTTCGTTTATCACCCTTATTACCAACGCCTCTGTATTAGTACAGCTGGTCATGGCGCTGCTGCTGGCGGTTTCCGTGATGAGCTGGACTTATATTTTCCGCAAGATGTTCGCGATCCGCAGCGCCCGTTTGCAGACCGAAGAATTCGAACGCGCATTCTGGTCGGGCGGCAATCTGAGCACTTTGTATCAGGACGCCACCTCAAATCGCCGCAAAGGTTCGGGAACCGGGGCGCTTGAACGCATCTTTGAAGCTGGCATGGACGAATTCAACAAGGTCAAGGCTTCGCTCGGCAGCAGAGGCGGTAACGATTCTGCCGCCCTGCTGGATGGCGCCCGGCGTGCGATGCGCGCGGCTTACCAGCGTGAAATGGATGCGCTGGAATCGCATCTGGCGTTCCTCGCTTCGGTCGGTTCGGTATCGCCGTATGTCGGTCTGTTCGGCACTGTGTGGGGCATCATGAATGCTTTCCGCGGCCTGGCCAATGTCCAGCAAGCGACACTGGCAGCGGTAGCGCCTGGTATCGCCGAGGCCTTGATCGCCACCGCGATCGGCCTGTTTGCCGCGATTCCAGCCGTGGTTGCCTATAACCGCTTCTCGCATGACGTCGACCGTCTGGCGATCCGCTTCGAAAGCTTTATCGAAGAGTTCTCCAACATCTTGCAACGTCAGGCACGCTAATGTCCGGCACCTCATCCATGCGCGGTGGCCGCTCCCGCAAGTTCAAGGCGGAAATCAACGTCGTACCGTATATCGACGTGATGATGGTGCTGCTGGTGATTTTCATGGTCTCGGCGCCGCTGACCAATCCGAGCGTCATTAATTTGCCGAATGCGGCGAAATCGGCAGCGCCGCCGACTGAATATATTGAAATTACCTTGAAGCCGAACGAACAGACCAGCATTCGCGTAAATGGCCAGAAGAGCGGCGCCAGCCCGGCTGAAACCGTTCCAAGGAATGGCTTGAAACAGAAACTGCAAACTTTGCATGCCGATAAACCCGACATGCCGGTGATGATTTCTGCCGACAAGGATATTAAATACGATGAAGTGATCAAGGTCATTTCTGAGGCCAAGATGCTTGGCATTAACCGCGTCGGACTGGCGACAAAGTGACGAATTGGTTATGACAGGCAACTCCCCGTATTCCGTACCAAAAGAACCCGGCAGCATCCGCGCCATCATCCTTGCAGCGGCTGTGCATGCCGCCTTGTTTGCATTCCTGTGGTTTGGCATTCACTGGCAAAGCCAGCAGCCAATCGCGGTAGAAGCCGAAGTCTGGAGCCCGGACATCAAGGAAGCCGCACCGACGCCGCCGGAACCGACGCCGGTGCCGCAACCAACGCCCGTGCCAAAGCCAGAGCCGGTGGTGCAGGAAACTGCTCCACCGCCGCCGAAGGTTGTGTTGCCGCCCGTGCCCGATCCTGAAATTGCGCTGGAAAAGGAAAAGAAGCGCAAAGAACAAGAACGCAAGGATCAGCAGCGCCAGGAAGAGCTGGAAAAACAACAGCAATTGCAAAAACAGCAAGCCGAAGAAGAACGCAAGGACAAGCTGAAAGCCGAAGCAGAACAAAAAGCCGCCAAGGACAAAGCCGCTGCGCAGGATAAACAAAAGCAGGAAGCCGCCAAAAAACTGGAAGCCGACGCCGCCAAGAAGAAACAGGCTGCCGAAGCTGCAGCTGAAACCAAGCGCCGCAGCGATGAAATGAAGCGCATGCTGGGCCAGGCCGTCGGTAACGGCGCTGCCAACAGCACCGGCACTGCAGCCCAGTCGCAAGGGCCGCGTGGCGATCCTGGCTATGGCCAGCGGGTGGGCGCCAAGATCAAGTCGAACATTAACTTTAATGTTCCAGACGGGCTGGCAGGAAACCCGGCGGTTGAATTTGATGTCGAATTGCTGCCGGACGGCTCGGTGGCGAGCGTACGTCTGAAGAAATCCTCCGGAGTTTCCGGTTTTGACGAAGCGGTTAAGCGAGCCATTGAAAAATCGGCACCTTATCCAAAAGACAAATCGGGTTCTGTACCTTCCAGCTTCATCGGAATCCATAAACCGAAAGATCAGTAAGCCATGAAAAACAAATTGCACCAACTATTCGCGGTCATCGGACTTGCGATAAGCGCGCTGGCATTCAGCATCCCGGCGCATGCCCAACTGCGTATCGAAACTTCCGGCGTAGGCGCCAGCCAGATCCCAATCGCGATTGCCGGCTTCAGCAATGAAAACCTGGCGCCGCAACAAGTGACGGCCATCATCAAATCGGATCTCGAACACAGCGGCATGTTCAAGATTATCGATACCGGCGACGTCATCTCCGAAGCCACCCAGGTCAACCTGCCCGACTGGAAAGCACGCGGCGCCGATGCCTTGGTGATCGGCAGCGTGCAACGCCTGGCCGACGGCCGCTTCGATGTCCGCTACCGCCTGCTGGATACCGTCAAGTCAGCCCAGCTGTCGGCTCTGGCGATGGCTGCAGCGCCGCAGTACACGCGGGTCACCGCACACAAGATCGCTGACGACATCTATGAAAAGCTGATCGGTGCACGCGGTTCATTCGCTACCCGCATCGCCTACATCATCAAGTCGGGCAAGGAATATCGCCTGGAAGTCGCCGACTCCGACGGCGAAGGCGTGCAAGTGGCCTTGCGCTCCAACGAACCGATCATCTCGCCAGCCTGGTCGCCGGACGGCACCAAGGTCGCGTATGTCTCGTTTGAAGCAAAGAAACCAGTCGTCTACGTACAGAACCTGATCACCAAGCAACGCATCGTGGTAGCCAACTACAAAGGCAGCAATTCGGCCCCTTCCTGGTCGCCGGACGGCAGCAAGCTGGCGATCGCGCTGGCGCGCGACGGCCTGACCCAGGTGTACGTGGTCAATAGCGACGGCGGCAACCTGCGACGCCTGACCAACACCAATGGCATCGACACCGAACCGCAATATTCGGCCGACGGCCAAAGCATCTACTTCACCAGCGACCGCAGCGGCGGCCCGCAAATCTACAAGATGAACGCCAACGGCGGCGAAGCCCAGCGCGTGACATTCAGCGGCAGCTACAACATCAGTCCGCGGATTGCGCCCGACGGCAAGACATTGGCGTATATTTCGCAGCGCGGAGGCCGCTTCCAGCTGTATGCGATGGACCTGAGCAACAACCAGGAACAACGTTTGTCGGATACCGTCAAGGATGAATCCCCAAGTTTTTCCCCCAATGGCAAGTACATCATGTACGCCACGGAATCGGGCCGCCGCGGCTCGCTGGCAGTCGTCTCAGTTGACGGCCGCGTAAAACAGCGTTTAACTATGCAAGCAGGCGATATACGGGAGCCTACTTGGGGTCCTTTCATGAAATAATCATGTTTTACTTTGAATCGACGTTCGTTTCCCACTCTGGAGAATTAAAAATGCTAAATATCAGAAACTTTGCCCTCGTTATTGCTAGCGCCATTTTGCTGGCCGCTTGCTCATCCCCTGTCAAGCTCGACGACAAAGCCGTACCTGTAGTTGACAGTGGCGCAAACGGTGCAGATACACGCTCGGTCAACACCGTTGACACCGGCTCCACCGATCCGTTGAACAACCCAGGCGGTATTCTCTCCAAGCGCAGCATCTACTTTGACTTCGACAGCTACATCGTCAAGGACGAATTCAAAGCACTTGTTGAAGCCCATGCCCAATACCTGAACAGCCACAAGAATCGCAAGATCATCATCCAAGGCAATACCGATGACCGCGGTGGCCGTGAATACAATCTGGCGCTGGGACAAAAACGTGCAGAAGCAGTGCGCAAGGCATTGGTGCTGTTAGGCGTATCGGATACTCAGGTCGAAGCAGTTTCGCTGGGCAAAGAAAAGCCTAAGGCTACCGGCAGCGACGAAGCGTCCTACGCTGAAAACCGCCGTTCAGACATCGTTTATCAATAATGATGCGGACGTTCTTCAAAGCGACGATGACTGCGGCCATGCTGGCCGCAGTTTTTTCCGCTCCGACCGCCCACGCCGGGCTGTTTGACGACGATGAAGCACGTCGGGCGATATTGGATATACGCGCCAAGATTGACGCGGTCAATGCACGGGTAGACGGCAAGGCGGACAAAACCACTTCGCTGAGTTTATCTGACCAGAATGACCGCCTGAATCAGGAACTGGCCAAACTGCGCGGACAGATTGAAGTGCTGACCAATGAACTGGCCAACACGCAACAGCGCCAGAAAGATTTCTACGTCGACCTGGATACGCGCCTGCGTAAGCTGGAACCGCAAAAGATCAGCGTCGATGGCCAGGAAGTCAATGTCGGCGCCAACGATCAGAAAGCCTATGACGCAGCGCTGGCGACTTTCAAATCCGGCGACTACAAAACAGCGGCCACCGCCTTCTCCAATTTTGTGCGCAGCAACCCGGACTCCGGTTTGACGCCATCCGCGCAATATTGGCTGGGCAACGCCTACTACGCTTTGCGCGACTACAAGAATGCCATTGCGGCCCAACAGGTGGTCGTCAGCAAATACGCCGACAATCCCAAGGCCGCGGATGCATTGCTGAATATCTCCAGCAGCTACACCGAGCTGAAGAACAAGCCGCAATCGAAGAGAGCGTTGGAACAATTGCTGTCGCAGTATCCGAACACGCCTGCAGCGCAGACCGCAAAGGAACGCCTGGATGCAATGAAATAAGCGAAAAATATTATTTTGCAGATTTCGTAAATAAAAGTGCATATGGGTTTGACACCTCATATGCACTTTGTCTATAATAGCGGTCTTTCGGGTCGTTAGCTCAGCTGGTAGAGCAGCGGACTTTTAATCCGTTGGTCGCAGGTTCGAATCCCGCACGGCCTACCACGAATAAGCAGTCAGTACGATGCAAGCAATAAGCCAAGAGTAATCATGGCAGTCATATCAAAGCAGCCGCTTACAGAAATGTGAGCGGCTTTTTTGTTTTGGTGCACAGCTTTCCTCGCCACACTCGCGTCCCTTGTTTGGCAACTACATCAGGATTCTCAATACGCCTGCAAACACGCTTTGTTGTAAATACTCTACACACGCATCCTATTTTCGAAATTTACGCTACAAGATCAATTTCGATCTTCCAAAACGCTACAAAAAATCAATCTTTCAACGCCGCTAATCCAAGCAATAAAAGGCTTTTCAGCCATTGTCGATAATTTCGATGAAACGCAGGCATTTTTTCCGTTTTTCTTTTGATTTGGCAGCGCGCATACTTCATTCCAGTTCATTCAACACCGCATCCTTCCAGCCATACGACACACCGGCGGCGACGGCAAATGCGGCAACCAACGGAGAAAAACATGCTTCAAATTCGCAAAGGTACCGAACGCGGAATTGCCGATCACGGCTGGCTCAATTCGCACCACACATTTTCGTTCGGCCACTATCACGATCCGATGCACACCGGCTTCGGGCCGCTACTGGTGATCAACGAAGACCGGGTGAAAGCAGCCCAGGGATTCGGCACGCACGGCCACAGCGACATGGAAATCATTTCCTATGTGCTTGACGGCGCGCTGGAACATAAGGACAGCATGGGTACCGGTTCGGTCCTGCATTACGGCGACGTGCAAAGGATGAGCGCAGGCACTGGCGTACGTCATAGCGAGTTCAATCACTCGAAGACGGAGCCCGTACATTTTCTGCAGATCTGGATCCAGCCGAATGTCAAAGGCATTCCGCCCAGCTATGAAGAAAAGCATTTCACCACTGCGGAGAAACAAGGACAGTTACGCCTGATCGCGTCGTCTGATGGCCGTGAAAATTCGGTGCTGATACATCAGGATGCATCGATCTATGCAGCCATCCCGAACGACGGCCAGACGTTGCAACACACGCTGGCTACCGATCGTACCGCCTACGTGCATCTGATCCGCGGACAGCTAACGGTCAACGGCACAGTACTGGAAGGTGGCGATGCATTGAAAGTGACGGCAGAAAACCTGGTCACGCTGACTGACGCAAAAGATGCGGAAGTGCTGTTGTTCGACCTGCCCTACTGAGTTTGAAATCAGGATTGCAAACTGAATTTCAGATGCGGCGGCAAAACCTGCAACACGTGTCGGAAAACCGCATATTTTCCGGCACGTTTTCAGGATTCGCCTGAAGCACCAGGCACGTGCTGGATCAGGCGTACCATGGCATCGGTATCGCGCAACCGCTCCCTCCACCAGATCAGGGCTGCGCCATCGTCGCCGGTACGCCACGCCATCGAAAACGTTTCATCCGGTTTCGGCTCTTCTACTTGCTTCACGATCAGCTCACCGGATGCAATCGCTGCGCGCGCGCACGGTTCCGGCAAAAAACCAAAACCGATGCCGGCCAGTTGCAACGCGTATTTGCTGCGCATGTCAGGCACCGTCAACGTATCCTGCCCGAACAGCAAACCCACCGTACGCGATGCCATCTTGCGTGCAGAATCGGCGACGCTGATAGCACGGTACGGATGCAGTTCCGCCTTACTCAATACTTTCTTCACTTTGGCCAACGGATGGTTCGGCGCCACCACGAACACAAACGATATCGTCCCCATTTCCTCGGCGATGTAACCGCCACCCGCCGGCCCCTGCCCTGGCGCGCCGATCAGCAAATCTACCCTGCGCTCCAGCAGAGCCTCCCAGGTGCCCGTCAGCGACTCCCTGGCGACGCGCAGGCGCGTTTTATCGGCAACGCCGCAGAATGCGTGGATGTCGGATTCCAGCGCTGTGATGGAAAACAGGGAATCGATACAGATCGTGAATTCAGTTTCCCAGCCGGACGCAACCCGACGCACACGGTGCTCCAGGTCTTCGGCTGCCTTCAGTAAATAGCGCCCTTCCTTCAGCAATTCTGCGCCGGCGCGCGTGAGCACGACCTTCGGTCCCTGCCGCTCGAACACCTGTACATCCAGATCCTGCTCTAGCTTGGATACCGTGTAGGAAATGGTTGATGGCACCCGATGCAACTCGATACCGGCGGCGGAGAACGATCCCCGCCTGTCGATAGCATCGAGAATCAACAATGCATCCAGACTGATTCTGAACATGGAACTCCTGACAAAAGAAACGGGGAATAAGATGCTAGCAAGCGCTAGGCATCGATAGCGTAGCCGGCGGCGATCCAGGCATCGATCCCGCCCGACAGCGGGCGCACTTTTTTGTAACCCCTCTGCATCAGCTGCTTGGCAACCAATGCCGCCGAAGCCTCGTTCGGACAAGCACAGTAGACGATCACCTCCTGGTCAATCGGCGCATCGAAGACGAAAGTATTGATTTCCTGATGCGATATGGTGAGCGCACCCGGAATACGGCCGGTCTGCTGCGATGCCGGCGAACGGATATCGACAATCGCCGGCGTCAAACCCTGCTTGAACAGCTGGTCCAGTTCGGCAACCGAGATACGCGCCATGCGCAACGAACGGCGGAAACGCCAGCGTTGCCACCATTTGTTAGCGACGAAGATGGCAAAGCCCGCAGCCACCAGCATCATCCCGTACTGCCCCAGTTCGGTCAGCACATTCAAGAGATCGTCGATAGTGGTGCTGAACAGCGAACCCAGATAAATCGCCAGCCCCGCCCACAAGGCGGCGCCAAGGCCATCAAACACGAGGAATGTGCCGCGCTTGGTGCCGACTGTGCCCGCCAATGCACTAGCGATGGAAGCGAAGCCGGGAATGAATTTGGCGACCAGCAGCGAGCGAGCGCCCCAGCGCGAATAGATCGACTCGGTCTGACGTACGCAAGAATCGGGGGAAAGTGAAATGCGGCACAGTGTCGCCAGTACCCTGCGGCCGTAACGCCGGCCAGCCTGGTACCAGATGAAATCGGCGATCAGTGCAGCAACAACTGCTGTCAGCAGCAATACAGGGGCCGAATATTCGCCGCGGTGCATCAGCGCGCCAGTTATCACCAGGGTAGGATAAGCTGGCAGCGGTGCGCCAAGCTGCTCGGCCAGCACATTGAAGAAGACGATGACCAGCCCATATTGCTCAATTATATGAAACAAATAGGTCATCTCTTCCGCCGCCTCATATCCATGTCGGTGATTGCCAGACTGGCAATTTCACAATAATGCGATAAACATCAATGGATATTATAAAGTTGATGGCGTTTCGGCTCCTCCCTTTTCTGAAAGATATTCCCCAATGCCCAGCCAGAGCAGAATTGCCGCTGGCAACAGCAGCGCAAGAAACAACAGGTATTTGTAGGCAAAGGCGCCACCGATGGCGCCAGCGCCAAACGCTACGACGGGCCAGAAGAATTTGATGCAACGCTGGCGCAATACATCGTCTGCCGCCCCGCGCAAGATATCGACCAGATCGATGATCACCTGCGTGACGTTTCCGGTCATGACGGTGGTGGGCGTCAGATGCTGCAAAATCAAACGGCTGCTGGCATTTTGCACGCCCATGCTGGCGGCGCCCAGCATGCCGGCCAGCAAAGCCAGCGGCGCGCGGGAATCGGATACCGGTTCTACCTGATAACCGATCAGCATGAAACCCAGCAAAAAAATCAATTGCAGCAACAGCAAATAAAACATCGGCGGCTTGCCGCTGCGCTCCAGCCAGATCACCGCCATGCGCGTCAGGGCTACGGCAAATACAAACGCAGGGAAGGCCAACAGTTTGATCAGCACGCCATGCGAAGGATTTGCCAACTCGCTGCCTATCAGTACAAAGTTGCCGGTGACATGTGCAGTGAACAGGCCGAACAGCGCAATGAAGCCAACGGTATCGACATAGCCGGCCAGAAAACTCAGTGCAATGCTTTGCTGCGTCCTGCGATCAATTGCGCTCATGACACTCCCCGCTTAATACAGTCCACTTAATACAGGCCAGAATGTTCGAATAGGGCATGATGTTCCTCCGCATGTGCAAAATCAAAAAGCAAAACAGCTGCAACCCAGTGTGCCCCAGAATCCCGTATGGTCGGCAACAGGGACTGTCGATTTTCTCGCCACATCATGTGCATGCGCATGCACGCCGCAAGCGCCCGCGCATTGATGCGGCAGCGCCTGACGCTGCTGCGGCCGATGTTGCGACAGGCTGCGGTAATGGCCCGGCACCGTCTTTACCGGCGACCAATCCGGTAGCACAGGGATCGGCGGCGGCGCCAGCGGGCCGAATTCTGCAGCGCCATACACGATCTTGCCGCCGACCACCGTCAGCACCGACTCCAGCGCCTTGATATCATCTTCGGCAACGGTAAAAAAATCTGCCGACAATACTGCCAGATCGGCCAGCTGGCCTTCCTTGATGCGGCCTTTTTTACCCTGCTCGCTGGAAAACCAGGCGCTGCCGGCAGTCCACAGTTCCAGCGCGGTATCACGGGATAACTGGCTAGCGGCGTCATACAGACGCATGCCGCCCACAGTGCGGCCGGACACCAGCCAGTAAAGCGCAGTCCAGGGGTTGTAACTGGCCACACGCGTGGCGTCGGTGCCCGCCCCCACAGGCACGCCCATCTCCAGCATGCGCGCCACCGGCGGCGTATGCTTGGCCGCCTCGGCACCATAGCGCTCGACAAAATATTCACCCTGGAATGCCATGCGGTGCTGGATCGCGATACCGCCGCCAAGCGCCCGCACTCTTTCGATATTGCGCGGCGTGATGGTCTCGGCGTGGTCGAAAATCCAGTGCAAACCATCGAAAGGAATATCGCGGTTGACGCGCTCAAACACATCCAGCATGCGGCTGATCGATTCGTCGTAGGTGGCGTGTAAACGGAACGGCCAGCGCTGCGACACAAGGTGGCGCACTACCTTTTCGAGTTCACCTTCCATGTTGGCCGCCAGTTCCGGCCGGGGCTCCAGGAAGTCTTCAAAATCCGCTGCGGAAAACACCAGCATTTCACCAGCGCCGTTATGACGGTAGAAATCATCGCCCTGCCCCGGTGCAACCATGTCGGTCCATTTCTGGAAGTCTTCCAGTTCCTGCCCCTTGCGCTGGGTGAACAGATTGTAGGCAATGCGAATCGTCAGTTGCTGCTCGCGCGCCAGTTGATCGATGATGGCGTAGTCTTCCGGATAATTCTGGAAGCCGCCGCCGGCATCGATGGCGCTCGTGACGCCGAGGCGGTTCAGTTCGCGCATGAACTGGCGCGTCGAATTGACTTGTTGCTCGCGCGGCAGCGCCGGGCCCTTGGCTAGGGTGGCATACAGAATCATCGCATTCGGTTTGGCGATCAACATGCCGGTCGGATTACCGCTGGCGTCGCGCTGGATCTCACCACCGGGCGGATTCGGCGTGTCTTTGGTATAGCCGACGGCGCGTAAAGCAGCACGGTTAAGCAAGGCGCGATCGTACAGGTGAAGGATGAATACCGGCGTATCGGGTGCGGCCGCATTGATTTCTTCCAGGGTGGGCATACGCTTCTCGGCGAACTGGAATTCGGTCCAGCCTCCGATCACGCGTACCCATTGCGGTTGCGGCGTACGCAGCGCCTGTTCGCGCAACATGCGCAAGGCATCTGCCAGCGATGGCACGCCTTCCCAGCGGAGTTCCAGGTTGTAGTTAAGGCCGCCGCGTATCAGGTGCAAGTGGGAGTCGTTCAAGCCGGGAATCACCGTGCGCCCTTGCAGGTCGATCACTTGCGCACTCTCTGCGCGATGCCGCATGGCGTCCTCGGCATCGCCCACGGCGATGAATTTACCGTCTCGAATCGCCACCGCTGTCGCCAGCGGCTGGCCTCGGTCCATCGTGTGAAAACGGCCGTTCAACAAGATCGTATCTGCATGCATAGTGTTCTCCTATTCTTGTCTGATGTGATAAAGCCAGGCTGGGTAGCTGTAACTGCGACAAGCCGGGGATATTTCTGTCCATTCAAAATATCGAACAAAATTTCCTCCTGCATCAGATTGTGCCAACAAGCATCATCTTCATTGGCAAACAACCGGATATCGCTTTGATGCCAAGCAGTATGGTGGAGAGGGATTTAAATGAAAAACGGAAAATTTACAGGTCAACAATCGAATTTATCGATGATCGCTATCTCAGCGCTGAAATGTCAGGCCACTTCGTCGATCAACGAGTGTCCATAGACGGTGAAACGGCTCTTGCCTTGGCGCTTGGCTTGGTACATGGCTTCATCTGCTTGGCGCAAGGCTGAATCCCATTCCAGGCTTTCAGCCTGGCACAGGGCGATGCCGATACTGCAGCCAATACCGTCCCCAATCGCCGCTACACGACTGACGATGCGACTAGCGACCGCAGTCGCAGTGGCCTTGATCGCCAGCGCAGGCGCCACCAGACAGACCACGAATTCATCGCCGCCGACACGCCCGGCGATATCGCTGTCGCGCAATACCGATCTCAGCGCTGCCGCTACCTCGACCAGTACAACATCACCGCGGTCATGCCCCAGGTTGTCGTTAATCCATTTGAAGCCATCCAGATCGATGAACAATAACGCCACCGCTTGGCGGCTGACCGTGCCGCTGTTGCGCAAGGTTTCTGCCAGTTCCAGAAACAGCGAACGACTAGGCAGGCCGGTCAGGTCATCCATCCGCACCTGGTCCATCCTGACTTCCAGCATGGCGTTGTTGAGCGCCAGCAGACGAGCGTCCTGCACAGTCTTCAGGTAAACCTGGTTCATTTCCCGCAGATAGATCAGCAGCAGCACGGTGGCCGAAATCAAGGCGTTGCAGCGGCCGACATACCAGCCGATGGAGAACTGGCTACCGCCTGCCATGGTGATCACGTTGTCGCATTGCAGGGCGACCAGCGCCACAGCCAACCATACGTGCAACACCGCCCTGAAACCCGTGGCGCGCCACAATATCAGCATGGCCGATGCAGTGAGGATCTGCAGAAAGGGGCCGATGCCGCTGGTAGTCACCAGATGAAAGTTGCCGTTATCGATCAGCTTGGGTAATTGCTCATGAAATACAACCACCGCTAGCAAGCTTGCGGTCAACGCCGCCAGCACCACCGCTATCAGCCAGTTCGGCACCCGTTCGAGATGACTGGCCAGCCATGACGGACTCCACCAACGGCTGACCGCGTAAAGCAATATGCTTAGCGCCAAGCCTGCATGCCAGAGAAACCACAGCCAGATAGTGGTCTGCGCACCGCCCAACAGCCCCACTTGCGGCACAAATGCGCCGGGCATGGCAAGGAATTGCACAATCAGAATCACTGCGGCATAGAAGCTGCCGGCGCCGATATAGAGCAGATCGACTTCCTTGGTGGCGCGATAGTGTCCAAATATCAGATAGGTGATGATGACGTAGGCAACCACTGTCGCGGTCTGGTATGAAGGCAGGAAAGCCGGGACCAGCGGCCCCATGACTGAAGCTACCGGCAATAGCAATAATGTCGCAACAACAATACTGATACATACCCATAGCGCGCGCCTTCGCTGCCGCGGGCTTGCCTGGCGGGTCGCAGGAGACGTGCTTCTGTCAGTCCACCTCGACTTGACTGTGGCTTTGTTAGCTGCAATTTTTGTGCGGTCGATCATTGGCTGTTTTAACCATGCCCAGAGACTATTGCCCTACCTGACGGTAAAATTTGCCCAAAAGCATCAAAATAGTAACTGGAATGAGTCGGCTCAGCTAATACAAAAAAGCTATCACAACTGCTGTCAAAAGAGAAAATCGCAGTTGTCATACAATGACCGTTTCTTCCAACGAGACATTGCCATGCGCGCTATCGAAATTACCCAACCCGGCGGCCCCGAGGTTCTGCAAATCTGCGAACGCCCTGTACCGTCATTCAAGGCAGGCGAAGTGCTCATCAAGGTGCAAGCTGCCGGCATCAACCGGCCAGATGTTTTCCAGCGCACCGGCAATTATTCTCCGCCACCCGGCGCATCCGATTTACCAGGATTGGAAATCGCCGGTGAAATCGTCGACGGCGATTTCAGCGCAACTTCATTCAAGAAAGGCGACCTGGTCTGCGCCCTGGTCCAAGGCGGCGGCTACGCCGAATACTGCAGCGCGCCGGCTGCGCAGTGCTTGCCGTTGCCGACCGGCTGGAGCGCAGTGGAAGCGGCATCGCTGCCGGAAACTTTTTTCACCGTGTGGAGCAATGTCTTCGATCGCGCCAAACTGGTTGGCGGCGAGACCCTGCTGGTGCAGGGCGGCAGTTCCGGTATCGGCGCAGCTGCGATCCAGATCGCCACGGCGCTCGGCCACCGGGTATTTGCGACAGCCGGCTCGGACGATAAATGCCGCGCCTGCGAAGCGCTGGGCGCTGAACGCGGCATCAATTACCGCACCGAAGACTTCGCAGCAGTGATCAAGACCGCGACCGACGGCAAAGGCGTGAACGTGATCCTCGATATGGTCGCCGGCGATTATGTGCCGCGCGAAATCAGCTGCCTGGCTGATGATGGCCGCCTGGTTTTCATCGCCACCCTCGGCGGCAGCAGCGCCAGCATCGATTTCCGCCAGGTGCTGATGCGACGCCTGACGATTACCGGTTCGACCCTGCGGCCACGGCCGATCGCCTTCAAGGCAGCGATTGCAGCGCAATTGCAAGAGCGCGTCTGGCCGCTGCTGGCGGCGAAAAAAATCAAGCCGGTCATCTTCAAGACATTCCCTCTGGAACAGGCGGCGCAAGCGCATACCCTGATGGAAAGCAGCTCGCATATCGGCAAGATCATGCTGACCACTTGAATCGCGCAAACAAAAAAAGCAGCCACGGCTGCTTTTTTTGGGTCTGTGACATACCTAGTCCAAAGGAATCGCGCGATAGCGATTGACCTCGGCCGAACTGACAATCGGCGCCTTGTTACCCCAGCTATTGCGGATATACGACACCACCGCGGCGATTTCACTATCGCTCAACGCCGGACCGTAAGGCGGCATGCCGTAGGGACGCGGATTGGCTGCGGTGCTCGGCGAGAAGCCGCCATTCAGCACCACACGGATCGCATTCACCGGCGAGGCCATGGTAATGGCGTGATTGCTTGCCAGCGGCGGATAGGCCGGCCAGGCGCCTTTGCCGGAAGCCTGGTGACAATCCGCACAATGGTTCTTGTAGATTTTCGCCCCCTGCTCCAGCACGCGCGCCACTTCATCTGCACTGGCGCGCTCTTTCGGCGGCGACGCTTCTTTCTGGCGCGGCAAGGATTTCAGATATAGCGCCATGGCGCCGACATCTGCATCGCTCAAGTGTTGCAGGCTGGCGCCGACAACTTCTGCCATCGGCCCGAGCACTGTGCCGCGCGGCGAGACACCGTTTTTCAACAAGTCGGTTATGTGTTGTATGTCCCAGTCGCCCAGGCCGATTTCGTCATCGGAAGTGAGCGATGGCGCGTACCAGTTGATAACCGGGATGAAACCGCCTCCCAGTTCAGCCTTCAGGTCACTGCCGCCCAGCGCATTGCGCGTGGTATGGCACGCGCTGCAGTGGCCCAGGCCCTGCACCAGATAGGCGCCGCGATTCCATTCTGCAGATTGACCCTTCTCCGGCTGATACACGCCCGGACGGAAATACAATGCGCGCCAGCCGTACAACAGGAACCGGTTGTTATAAGGAAAACGCAAATCGGGCTGCCGGTTCTGTTGCGGCACAGGCGTCACGCTGCGCAGATAGGCAAACATGGCGTCCGCATCTTCGCGCGTGACCTTGGTGTAGTTCGTGTAAGGAAACGCCGGATACAACAAGCTACCATCTTTCGATTTGCCGTTGTGCAGGGCACGCCAGAAATCGTCGGCGCTCCAGCTACCGATACCGGCCTCCTTGTCTGGCGTCAGGTTCGGCGAATAGATGGCGCCGAACGGAGTCTGTATCGCCCGTCCGCCGACCAGTTCCTTACCGCCGCGGGCGGTATGGCAAGCGATACAGTCACCGGTGCGAACCAGATAAGCGCCGCGGACGATCTGCGCCGCCGGATCAGTTGTTGCCGTCGCCGGCGCAGCCGATCCGCCGCTTGCATCGTCGGCATTCAGCACCGCCAGCACGGCAACTATTGCAACAATCAGCAGCAACACCAGGCCCGACGCCCACAAGAGTATGCGTTTCATTCGGCGCTCCCGGGAACACTGCCACAGGCCAGCGGTAATTTCACGGAGCCGGGAGCAACCGCTGTGGCGCCGGCCGGTACCGGCTGCGCTGCCAGCCAGGACGCCACTGCGCCGATATCTTCAGCGCTCAGGCGCTGCGCCACCTGCGCCATGCAATCCGGAGCAAAGGCATGCCGCGCACCGTTTTTCCAGGCGCCGATCTGGCTCACCAGATAATCGCGCGGCAGGCCGAGCAGACCCGGCGTAGTCGGCAACACACCGGTCATGGCGCTGCCATGGCAGGCAATGCAGGCGGGGATTTTCTTGCCCGGATCGCCCTTGTTGACCAGCGCTTCCCCGCGTTCACGTGTAGCGCTTGACGGATCCACTGGCTGAGGCGCCGGATAAGGCGGATGCTGGTCGGCGAAATAGGCGGCGATTTCCTGCAGGTAGGCGTCGGACAGGTGATCCACGAGATAAGTCATCATCGGATACTGGCGCCGTCCTTCACGGAAATTGTGCAGCTGGTTATACAGATAGCCGGCCGGCTTGCCGGCGATGCGCGGGTAATAGCCGTCGTTGGTGGCACGTCCCTGTTCGCCATGGCAGGCGGTACAGGCAGTCAGGCGCTGCTTGATCGTATCTGGAACGGCGGTGGCGTCGACCTCAGCCGCATGGGCCGCGACGCTGAACGCAGCGACGGCAATCGAGACAAGAAACCCGGACCGCAACCATCGCGCAGCGCATGTTGCGTCCCGCTCCGGTCCCTGCAAAAGAATCGACATGATTTTCCTATTTTTTATGCTGCTGCACTTTTTGGGAAGTATTCAAAGTCAGATTATAAGCTAGCAAGTTTATTAACATGCACCAACATTCATTGCCATTCCATCATTATTGGATAATGCGGAATATTGCTGAATATCGCGGGATACAGCATCCTATTTTGATGGCTTTTGCGGCACCAGCGGCTGGTCGATGGTCGGTCCGGGTTCATTTGCATACATCTGCTCTTCTACAATATCCATTTGCTGGCTGCCATCCAGGGCGTGACCGGTCCATCGCTCCGCCGGATTGACCGTTTGCACTTTCTTGTCTTTAGCAGGGTTGGCAGGCGTAACAGGTAATTTAGTCTTGGACATGGCGCACTCCATTTTTGAGCGACGACGAGCTTGTCGTCATCCTCCACTATATAGCTTGGCTGACCGGGCTGATAGCTGAAAATCCTGGCAGCATCCTGATTGCAAACGCAAAAACGCCGGTCCAGATTTTCATCTGGACCGGCGTCGGAAAAATAAAAATTACCGGTGAAATTTATTTCTGACTGAATAAAGAATCAGCGATCGTAGTAACCGCCCTGGTACGGCTGCCGATAATAATCGCCGCGGTTTTCAACATAGACAGGCGTAGGACGGTAATAAACCGGGGCCGGCTGGTAATACACCGGAGCGGGCCGATAATAAACCGGCGCCGGGCGATAATAAACCGGAGCTGGCGGATAGTAGGCCGCCGGACGATCGTAATAGCCGCGATCGTAGTAGCCACCGTTATCCTGGCGATAGCCACCGGAAGTAGCGCCGACAGCAGCACCGAGCACGCCACCAACAATCGCGCCGTTGCGACCACCTACCGCACCGCCGATCACTGCACCTGCTACCGCACCAATCGCAGTATTGGCGCCATCGTCATAAGCCAGTGCAGAAGTCGAGACTGCCGCAGTCGAGCTAGCCAGCAGTGCAATACAGATCAATTTTTTGTACAGCATGATTGCATCCTTCAAGGGTCATACAGCCCTAATCAACACCATCAATAAACCGTTACAACGCTCATTTCACGAACACACGGTTGTTGAGTTGAACTATAGCCGAGCCATCGTCAAATCCCTCGAAGCGATACATACTTTTACATTTGCACAACATGGTTACACCTGACGTAACGTCCGATTCGCCCAACCAATCAGCACAATCAATGCAGCTTCACCGACGGCTTGGCGTGCTTCATCAATCCACTGGCGGCGGCAGTGACGCCGGTGCGCACCGGCCCCAGCAGGGCGCTCAGATGCATCAGATGCAGGCTGGTGTACATCATGCGCGCAAAAAAGCCGTCGACGAACCAGCCAAGCTTGGTCAGCGAGCCCATCAGGGTCCCGACGGAGGTATTCCTCCCGAACGACACCAGCGAACCGTGGTCTTTATAGACATAAGGCGCATCCGGCGCCGCCTGGCCTTTGTTGGCACGGACGAACATGTCTAGCAGATAATCAGCTTGCTGATGCGCCGCCTGCGCACGCGGCGGCACCATTTTGCCATCGGTGCCGATGCAGGCCGCGCAATCGCCCAGCGCATAGATGTTGTTGGTGCCGGCCACCTTGAGAAAACCATCCACTTCCAGCTGGCCGGATTTGATCACAGGAAGTCCCAGCCCCTTGAGAAAATCGGGCGCCTTGATCCCGGCCGACCAGACGCACAGGTCGGAGACATAGTTGTTGCCGTTGGCGTCAGTCACAAAATTCTCCGCGATGCTGGCGACGCGGCAATCAGTCACCACGCGCACTTCGCGTTCCTGCAACAACTTGCTTGCCGCCTTCGAAACCCGCTCGGTAAGCGGCGCCAGCAGCCGCGGCGCGCCTTCCAGGATGGTGATGCGGACGTCGCGGTTCGCATTCAACTGCGGGAAATCGTAATCGGTGTAGACGCTGCTGGCATCGCGCAATTCGGCCGCCAGCTCCACCCCGGTAGCGCCGCCGCCGACAATCACGATATCAACGCCGGCATCCGGATTCTTTTCTTTCTTCAAATCTGCCAATGCCAGCATTTTCAGCAACCGCACCCGGAATTGTTCTGCATCTTCGGTCGAATTCAATGAAATGGTATTTTGCTCGGCACCGGGGATACCGAAATAATTGGAGACGCTACCGACCGCAATCACCAGCTTGCTGAACGCAATCTGGCGCGGCGGCAGCAGTTCTGTTGCCGATTCGTCGGTCACCGCATCTACCGTGATCGCGTTATTGGCGCTATCGAGACCGGTCATGTTGCCATACACGAAGCGAAATTTATTGTCATGCGCCAACATCTGGTAAGACAGGCCTTCTTGATGAATATCACGGGTTCCTGCGGCAACTTCGTGCAAAGACGGCTTCCAGATGTGATAGAGCGCCCGGTCTACCAGGGTAACGTGACCGCTCCCCAATTTGCGGCCGAGTTTGCAAGCCAACTCCAAACCACCGGCGCCACCGCCAACAATCACGATTTCATCCGACATCCATCTTTCCTTCACCTTTTCATTAATCAAGAGCGCTTCGACCTTCCGCGATCCGCGCCGGGCGCCAAAGCACGCAGTAAGTCTACTTTTATAATGCCGCAATGCGCAATAGTGCCGTATTTTCGGTGCCGATTGATCACGCCACGCCAATTTGCAGTATTCGGGGGACGACGCCATGGTATAAAAGACGACACCGAAGCTGATGCGAAATCCGAGCTTCGACTGCAGAAATCGCCGGCCAGGAACAGCATCGCAATTCGCGCAATGCTCGCTGGTTCGCAACCGCAGTCTGCGCTATGATGAAGACAAACACCATTGCAAACTTAATTTTCAGGAGGGCATATGTACCGGAAAATTCTCGTGGCCTACAATGGCACGCCTGAAAGCCGTTCTGCTTTATATTCCTGTATCCAGCTGGCGCCCCCTCCTGAGGTGGAAATCCATCTGCTAGGCGTCATCAATCTTGCCACGTATCTTATGGCGGGCGAATTTGTCGCCGAATCCGCAATCCGGGCGGAAAAGACCTTACTCGAACAAGAGCTGATCAAAGGCCACAAACTCCTCACCGATGCAGGCCTCAAGCCGATCGATCATTTTGAAAGCGGCGAGCCGGTGAATGTCATCAGCGATCTTGTCAGCAAACTGGGCATCGACCTGGTCATTGTCGGCCATTCGCGCAAGAAGCCGCTGGCAACGCGCTGGTGGCGCGGTTCGGTTGACACCATGCTGGTCGAAAAAGTGCCGTGCAGCGTGTTGGTCGCTACCGATTGCCCTCCTAGCGCATAGCATTCCACACTCGCAGCCTCGCTGCGCGCCAGCGTGGCTGGCTAAAGAGCTATAAGCCGGATTGTCAGGCTTTGGCTTGCTCGCCGCTGCTCTGTACCGGCACCGCCATCGGTAATTCAATCACCACTGCGGTGCCCTTGTCTTTGCCGGCGGCAAAGCGGACCTTGCCTCCCAGGTAGGTGGCCCTTTCATTCAAGCCACGCAAACCATGGGTACTGGTGTTTTCAAAACGTTCCTGCGACATGCCGACGCCATTGTCGCGCACCGTCAGCGCCAGCCTGTCTTCGTCGATATCCAGGATCACCTCGACTTGGCTAGCGTGCGCATGCTTGGAAACGTTATTCAGAATTTCCTGCAACATGCGATACACAGCAATTTCAATCCGGCGATCGATTGTGATGTCTTCATCCGGCAAACTGGATTTGCAGACAATTTCCGTGCGCTGGCCGAAATCTTCCAGCTGTTCGATGATCGCTGCTTTCAGACCGAACAACTCCAGCATGTTCGGCCGCAATTCGGTTTGAATCCGTCGCGTGGTCGCCACAAGCGAACTGAGCAAGCTCTTCATCTGCCCCTGGCGGTTCTGCCAATGGGCGTTCTCCGGCAGGATCTTGTAGACGCCTTCCAGATGCATGCTGAGGGCGGTCAGCGAAGCGCCCATATTGTCATGCAACTCGCGCGCAATCGCTCGCTTCTCTTCTTCCCGTATGGTTTCCATATGATTGGCCAGTTCGCGCAATAACGCGGTGCGCTGGGCGATGGTGCGCTCCAGTTCCAGCTCGCGCTGTTTCAGTGAATCTTCGGCGTGCTTGCGTTCGCTGATGTCGGTGGCGATGCCAACCACGCCCATGACCTGTCCCTGCTGCCCGAACCATGGCGACTTGGTGATTTGGAACGTCACGATTCCTTCCGGCAGCTGCACGGTTTGCGCGAGCGTCTCTGATACGCCGCCGTTCATGATGCGGATGTCATCCTGGTCGATGCGGTCCGCATCTTCGGTGAGCGGAAAGAGTTCACGGCTGCGCCGATATTTTGCCAGCTCCCAGCTCAAGCCGAGCCGCCGCAAATACGCCGGATTGGCGAAAATCAAACGGTCCTGATAGTCTTTGACGAAAATCAGGTCGTTGGTGTTGTCGCTGACGGCGATCAGCAGCGCCGTGGCTTCAGCCAGCTCGGCGGCGCTTTGCAGGCGCGCACCATACTCAAGATCGACCTTGCCGCCGGCGCGCCAGAAAATAAATAGCACCAGCACGCTGTCAACCAGCGTCAGCAAAGGAGGCAACGAGGTTCTGTCATACAGATTCTGGCGCGTCCCCCAGTCCGCCAGCCAGTGCAGGGCAACCAGCAGAACCAGCATCTGCGGCAAGGAACGGCGCAACATTTGCCCGCCCGGCGCATGGCGCGTGATAATCGCCATCAGGCGATGGCGCGGGCGCGACATCATCAGCGCCAACCCGAACAGCAGAAATGCAACGGCCGATAGCAACGGGATGCCGGTCGCATAAACCATATGGATCATGGCTGACACGCTGTACAGATAACCAAGCAGTGGAATGGCGCTTAGGAACAACAGGGAAATGGCCAGGTACTCAGCGACGTACTGCTCTTTCTCAAAGCGGAAATCGAGCAAGAGTAACGCTGTCCCTGAAAAGATAAAACCGATGCCCGCCATGGGATGCAAGCCCCCCGGAAAACTTGCACCAGAGTGCGGCGCCAGCTCAGACAGCACCATATCGAACCAACCGGCGCTACCCATGAAATCTTGCGTCAGAGCCGCTGTGGCCAGCACGAGCAGCAGCACGGCGAGCAGCTTCCCGGCATACTTGATGACGCTGCGCGGCCCGACCACCGTGCATTGCAAAGCAAGACTGACGGTTGCCAGCAAAAATCCGGCTGCTGTATTGATGCTTACGACCGACAATTGCGACGTCAAAAACGGTAGACTGATCTGCTTGAGGCCGGCGGCCAGCACGAATGCCGACACCAGCATGATCAGCACCGTCACCGCAAGCGCGGCTGCGGTGGTGCGCCATACATAGGTTTTGGTCGAGGCCAGACTATCTAATGCACGCATCTTCAAGACATCCTGGTAATGCGGATCGCCTGCTACGTTCTCCATATTATTCAAATCGCCTCCGCGGCCGCCTCTGCTCGGCGTCCGACATGATCATCCGATTTATCCGGCTTCTTCTGCGAAACAGGAACAACCAGGAATAATCGTGAAAAAGCCCACTCGGCACAAGCGGGCAGGTAACAACTGCAGTCGGCAATACGAGGAAGAACAATTTAATGATCTGGCAAACCGGTTCCCAAGGCTGCCAGCAAATCGCGCAACTTGGTAAATTCCGAACTTTTATCAAAGAAAAAGCGCACGCCATATTGCTCGCCCGCGCGCCTGAAAGCGTTGCTGACATTATTGCTGAAAATGATTTTAAGGGAATTGAGCGGCTTGCCCGATTTAGACAGGGTGCGCAATAAACTCATGCCGTTACCATGTTTTAATTCGATATCCAGGATCAGTACGTCGAAAGAATCGGCGTCGATTTTTTGCAAAGCATCCTCCTCCTCTTCCGAAAATCCGGCAAATACCACGCCTGGAATTTCGCTCAGGGTTTCAATCATCAGGTCCCTGACATCCACGGAATCTTCTATCAGAAAGATACGCAATGGCGCATTACCCGATTTGTTCGTCTTGGAGGCGGTTGTATGGTCCATATATGTTGACAACTTATTTGCTACATCCCTCGCTTTGTTTCAGCCATAAGGCCGGGATCTCAGAGACAAGTTTTTCTGGCAGGCCTGCGGATAATTCCGACGAAACGTACCGCCCCGTCAATAAATCAAACACAAAGTCTTTTAGTCGATCAAATTATTCTTGATCGCATAATAAATAATATCGGCATTGCTTGTCATGCTCATCTTCTGCAACACGCGTGTACGGTAAGTACTGATCGTCTTGACGCTCAGACATAACTCCTCGGCGATCCTGGTCACGCCCTCGCCCTGGCTAAGTTTGTAGAAAATCTCGTACTCGCGCGACGACAATGTTTCATGCAGCGGCGTATTTTCATTGGTTACGGGATCGGCCGTGAGCAATTCGGCGACACCATAGCTGATATATTTGTGTCCCTGCAAAATCGTATTGATCGCCTTCACCAGTTCTGTCGCCAGCGCCTCCTTTTGTACATAGCCATCAGCACCGCTGCGCAACACCTGCACCGCATAGCGGCTTTCAGGATGCATGCTCAGCATCAGCACCGGCAGCTTTGGCTTCTCGCGTTTGATCTGCTTCAGCACTTCCACTCCGCTCTTGTCCGGCATCGCGATATCCAGCAGCACGATGTCGTATTCATTGGCGCGTATCAGCCGTATTGCCTCCTGCGCATTTGCAGCTTCGCCCGCGATAGCCATTTCCGGAATGTCAGCAACGAAGAACTGGACACCGGCACGCACCACCGCATGATCATCAACGACTAAAATTTTTATCATCGGTTGTACCGTCACAATCAGTTAAATTATCCGATAGTTTCATGGCCTGGCGCGTAGGTAGCAAGCCCGAAAAAAGCGGAAGCAGATATGTGACGTCTAGTGTGCAACCGTCTGTCATCAATGTAAACAAATCGGCATAAATCAAATTTACAAGCTTTCCGGCCACCCCAACCTGCCGCCAAAGCCAGTCAAGCGCAACTAAACCCGCAACGCCGATGGACACGCAAGCATCAAAATTTGCACTGGTGAACCATACTAACCATTCGCTACAGGATGGCATATAGGACGACAGCGAATGGATTTGTAGGACAAACGGAAGTTAACAATACGGAGCGAGCTATCAATGTGTAAAATTATCAGCTTGTCACTGCCGAAACGCCGTTTTCCGTGGAAAGCCGCATCGCTGCCGCAATTGCCGGGATTATAAGGAAGAAATCATGAAAATCAGCCGTTACCTAAGCTTCTGGATCGTACTGCTGCTGGCTCTGGCGCTAGCAGCCGGGGCCGTAGCAGGAAAAATTGCCTGGTGGTGGGCGGTTGTGCCGAGCCTGCTGAGCGCTCTTGGCATCTGGGACATGAACCAGCGCAGCCACGCTATCTTGCGCAACTATCCGTTGATGGGGCATTTCCGTTTTCTGTTTGAAATGATCCGCCCTGAAATGCGGCAGTATTTTTTTGAAAGCGACAACGACGGCGCACCGTTTACCCGCAAGGAACGCAGCCTGGTTTACCAACGCGCCAAAGGCGAAGTCGATAGCCGGCCTTTCGGCACCGAACTGGATGTCAAGATGCGCGGCTACGAATGGGTTGGCCATTCGCTGTCGCCGACCATCATCGCTAGCCACGATTTTCGCGTCACGGTAGGCGCAGAGCGGGCGCAGCCGTATTCAATGTCGGTGTTCAACGTCTCCGCGATGAGCTTCGGCGCCTTGTCCGCGAACGCCATTCGCGCATTGAATCGCGGTGCAAAAAAAGGGGGCTTTGCGCATGACACCGGTGAAGGTTCGATTTCGCCATATCACCGCGAATTCGGTGGTGACCTGCTGTGGCAAATCGCTTCCGGTTACTTCGGCTGCCGCAATGGCGACGGTAGCTTCAATGAAGAAAAATTCGTAGCGCAAGCTACCTCTCCGCAAGTGAAGATGATCACCGTCAAGCTTTCGCAAGGCGCCAAACCCGGTCATGGCGGCGTGCTGCCGGCGGCCAAGATCACTCCGGAAATTTCAGCAACGCGCGGCGTGCCGATGGGTGTCGATTGCATTTCGCCGGCTACCCATTCGTCGTTCTCCAATCCGATCGGCCTGCTGGAATTCATCCAGAAATTGCGCACGCTGTCAGGCGACAAGCCAGTCGGCTTCAAGCTGTGCGTCGGTCATCCCTGGGAATTTTTCGGCATCGTCAAAGCCATGCTGCAAACTGGCATCTTGCCAGATTTCATTGTGGTGGATGGCTCTGAAGGCGGCACCGGCGCTGCGCCGCTGGAATTTGTCGATCACGTCGGCATGCCCTTGCAAGAAGGCTTGCTGTTGGTGCATAACGCACTGGTCGGCGCCGGTTTGCGCGATCGTATCAAGATCGGCGCCAGCGGCAAGGTGATTACCGCTTTCGACCTGGCGCGTACACTGGCGATCGGCGCCGACTGGTGCAACTCGGCGCGCGGCTTCATGTTTTCGCTGGGCTGCATCCAATCGCAAAGCTGCCATACCGACCGTTGCCCGACCGGTGTAGCAACACAAGATGTAGGGCGACAAAAGGCACTGGTGGTGCCGGACAAGGCCGAACGTGTATATCGCTTCCACGAGAGCACCTTGCATGCGCTGCAGGAGCTGGTGCAGGCCGCCGGCTTGCCGCACGCTTCCGCTTTGCGCGCGCATCACATTGTGCGGCGTACCTCAGACCATGAAGTGAAGCTGATGTCTGACTTGCTGTCTTATCTGCAGCCCGGTGATTTGCTGAACCAGAATTATCGCTATCCGGTATTCGCAAAATACTGGCCGATATCACGCGCCGAGAGTTTCCATCCGGCTGAACCGATACAGGCCGCGGCCTGACGACAGCTCCAATAACAAAGTTGAAACGCAGGCTGAAAAGCGACAAGTAATAAAAAAGCCGGGGTTCTTACGAATCCCGGCTTTTTATTTTCCCTCAAGCTTCAGCATCAGGCTGGTTTTGCGGCGCTGCCTGGATAAAAGCGTCAAGCTCCTGGCAATTCTGGTAAATCCGCATCAAAGTCGGCATTTCAGTTAAATTGCATTTCAAGCGTTGCGCATTGAAAATCTGCGGCACAAGGCAACAATCGGCCAATGTCGGTGTATCGCCGAAACAGAATTTTCCGGTCCGGCTGTCACGCGCCAACGTAATCTCCAGCGCCGCCAGCCCGCTCTCGCACCAATGCCTGTACCAGGCATTCTTGGCGCTCTCATCGACCTTCAGTTCGTGCACCAGATAACGCAGCACCCGCAGATTGTTGAGCGGGTGAATGTCACAGGCAATCGAGAGTGCGATACCGCGCACAAACGCGCGGTCCAGCGCAGTCGCCGGCAACAGCGCCGGCGTCGGATTGACCTCTTCCAAGTACTCTAGAATCGCCAGCGATTGCGTCAGCACGGCCTGGCCGTCTGCGGTCTCGTTGTCGATCAGGGTCGGCACCAGGCCATCGCTGTTCAGCGTGCGATACATCTGGCTGAGTTGCTCGCCGCCGTGTTTGAGTAAATGCACCGGCACGATGTCGTAAGACATGCCCTTCAGGTTCAAGGCAATCCGCACTCGATAGGAGGCGGAGCTACGGAAATAGCTATACAGTTTCATGGATCTCTGCTCAAGCACTACACTAGCCGCACGCGCAACTCGCCAATGCCGGCCACCGAACCTTCAAGCAAATCGCCCTTGGTTACCGCAGCCACACCCGCCGGCGTGCCGGTAAAAATCAGATCGCCTGCCTGTAGTTCGAAATAGGCCGACAACTGTTCGATGGTTTCAGCAATATTCCAGATCATCTGGCTGATATCGCCTTGCTGGCGCAAAACGCCATTCACGTTAAGGTGGATGTCGCCTTTTTCGATCAGGCCGCTAACCCCTGCAGGCTGGATTGCGGAAATCGGTGCCGAATAGTCAAAACCCTTGCCTGTGCACCAGGGTCGTCCGAGTTTCTTGGCTTCACCTTGCAAATCGCGCCGCGTCATGTCGAGCCCGACCGCATAGCCCCAGATGTGCTTGACTGCTTCAGCTGCAGGAATATTCTTGCCGCCGGTTGACAGCGCCACTACCAATTCGATTTCGTGGTGCAAATCTTGTGTCATCGACGGATAGGGCATTTCGCCAATGCTACCCTCGGCTACCGGCAGTACGGCGTCAGCCGGCTTCATGAAGAAGAACGGCGCTTCTCGACCGCTGCTGCCCATTTCCTTCGCGTGTTCAGCGTAATTACGACCAACGCAATAAATTCTGTGGACCGGAAATAATTGGTCACTACCGGCTACGGGTACCGCTGCTACAGGTTTTGGCGGAAAAACGAAGTGCATGGAAGCTCCTTTTTCAATACTGCCGATGTGTCGGCAGCGAACATTGTCCGGTACTTAGAGGCTGTTGCGAAATTAACCTGGCGTTGTTACGTCGGGGCGGCCATCCGCTCCTAGCCGTACTGCTCGTACTGTCTTCGTCGGCGCGCCTAGCCATCTGTGTTCGCAACAGCCTCTTATTTTTTGTTAAAAAATTGCCCAAGCCGGCGCACGGCTTCTTGCAAGTTATCCATCGACGTTGCATAAGACAGGCGGATATAGGTCTGCGCGGTGTGCGGTCCGAAATCCAGACCGGAAACCATACTGACGCCGACCTGGTTCAAGATATCCTTGACCAGGCGATCGGCATCGTCGCTCAAGGCGCTGCAATCCGCATAGACATAGAAAGCGCCGTCCGGTATGACCGGCACCTTGAAGCCCAATTCGACCAGCGCCGGCACCAGATAATCGCGGCGACGCTTGAACTCGTTCTTGCGTTCTTCATACAGGGCCAGCGAGTCCGCCTCGAAACAGGCCAGCGCCGCGTGCTGGGCAATCGACGACGGGCAGATGAACAGGTTCTGCGCCAGCTTTTCAATCGGCGCCACCAGTTGCTCCGGCAGCACCAGCCAGCCGAGACGCCAGCCGGTCATGTTGAAATATTTGGAGAAGCTGTTGATGACGATGATATCGTCGCCCAGCGACAGCGCAGAAAACGGCGCTTCGTCGTAGCTCAGGCCTTGATAGATTTCGTCGACAATGGAAAAGCCGCCTTTGGCGCGCACGGTAGCAATGATCTTGCCCAGTTCGCCGTGCAAAATCGATGTGCCGGTCGGATTGGAGGGTGAAGCCAGCAACACGCCGCGCGTGTCTTCGCCCCAGTGCTCACGCACCATCTGGTCGGACAACTGGAAACGCTCGGCAGGACCGCTGGCAATCATTTTCGCGCGGCCGTCGAAGGCGGCGACGAAATGGCGATTGCAAGGATAGGAGGGATCCGGCATCAGCACTTCGCTGCCCTTCTCCACCAACGCCGCGCAAGCCAGCAACAAGGCGGCGGAGGCGCCGGCGGTGACGACAATACGTCCAGGTGCAATATCAAGCCCGTACACCTGTTTATAGTGGCCGGAGATCGCTGCGCGCAGCGCCGGTAATCCGGTGGCCGAGGTATATTGCATTTTGCCGTCGGCCATGGCTTTGGCCGCCGCCTCGATCACCAGCGGCGCGGCGGTGAAATCCGGTTCGCCGATACCCATATGGATGATATGGCGGCCTTGCTGTTCCAGCGCTGCCGCCATTTTTGCCAGTTCCATTACATGGAACGGTGCAATGTTATCAAGACGTGAAGCCAGGTGCGAGAATGTCATGAACAGATTTTCCGAATGGCGAGACACGCCCTTACGTCGACAACTGGTCTCGCCTGAAACATCGGAGACCGATCTCAGGCGCTATGCATGGTGCAGAGCCGATATCAAGTCCCCACCTACAGAGATGGACTTCAGGATTTCTTGCCGGCGCCGATTTCATCCGCGCGCACTCTGGCGGCAAACTTGTCCAGCACGCCATTCACATACTTGTGGCCATCAATGCCGCCGAACGACTTGGTCAGCTCCACCGCTTCGTTGATGACGACGCGATACGGGATTTCCACGTGGTTTTGCAGTTCGAAAGCACCGATCAGCAATGCCGCGTGTTCCACCGGCGACAATTCGCTGATCTGACGATCGATCAACGGCGCCAGGCCGGCGCGCAAAGTAGTTACATCCTTGATCGCGCCATACAGCAGCGAGTTGAAATGTTCAGCATCGGCCTTGTCGAAGCCATGCGCCTGGCGGATATGCTCGCTGATGGCAGTCACGTCTTCATTGTTCAACAGCCATTGATACAGGCCCTGCAACGCAAATTCGCGCGCGCGGTGACGCGGCGTGCGGCTCTTGCTCGGATTGGCGTGCAAAGTTTTGGTGGTGGTCATAGTTTTTCCAGCTTGTTTTACTGCTTGTTTATCTACTTGCTTATCTGCTTGCTTGAAACGCACATCACAAGCCGGCAGCGCAAGGTGCATCCACGCCGCCAGGCCCGCGAAGACATTTTATTCTTCGCTGGTGGCTTCGGCCAGTTCTTCCAGTGCGATCGAGAGATTGGCCATTTCCACCGCAACGCGCGCAGCGTCGGTGCCTTTCTCTTCCATGCGTACTTCGGCCTGCTCGTCGTTCTCGGTGGTCAGTACGGCGTTGGCGATCGGAATTCCCGCATCCAGGCCGACGCGGGTGATGCCGGCGCCGGATTCGTTGGATACCAGTTCGAAATGGTAAGTCTCGCCGCGGATCACCGCGCCGATCGCGATCAGCGCATCGAACTGCATGGTTTCAGCCATCTTCTGCAGCGCCAGCGGGATTTCCAGGGCGCCTGGCACGGTGACATGCAGGATGTCCTCATCCGCCACGCCAAGATGCTTCAACTCCGCCAGGCAGGCTGAGATCAGGCCGTGGCAGACATCTTCGTTGAAGCGGGCTTGCACAATACCGATACGCAGATCGGCACCATCCAGGTTGGTTTCGTAAATTCCGACTGTCATGGCTTTCCTCTTATGCGCACTAGGCGCTTTTTATTCATTAATCTACAAAAAATGCCTTACTACAGATTGCCGCTTTTTTACTGTTAGCTACTGTTATTGCAAGGGCACTACTAAAAAAACTATCTCAAGCATTCGGCTTGTTTTGATAACCGGTAATTTCAAGATCATAGCCGGTCATCGATGGCATCTTGCGCGGGCTGGCCAGCAGTTTCATCTTGCCGACGCCGAGATCTTTCAGGATCTGCGCACCGATACCGTAGGTCCGCAAATCGACCCGCGGCGGTGGCGGCTTGACGCCGCTGCAGGCAGCTTCCAGTGCTGCAAACTTGGCGAATATCTGGTCTGCCGATTCCTCGCAATTGAGCAACACCACCACGCCGCAAGGCGAAGCGGCGATCGCAGCCAGAGCCGACGCCATGTTCCAGGAATGGTTGGTGGCTTCGGTTTCCAGCAAATCCAGGATCGATACCGGCTGATGCACACGCACCAGCGTTTCGACGTCCGGTTTCGGCTCACCATGTAACAACGCCAGATGAGCGCCGCCGCTAGGCGTATCGCGATAGGCGATGGTCTTGAAGGTGCCTTGGGCCGTATGGGTAGTGCGTTCGGCCAGGCGTTCGACGATGCTTTCGTGCTGGCCGCGATAGTGAATCAGATCGGCGATGGTGCCGACCTTCAAACCATGTTCTTTCGAGAATTCCAGCAAATCAGGCAGACGCGCCATAGTGCCGTCTTCCTTGAGGATCTCGCAAATCACCGCTGCCGGCGTCAAACCCGCCATCTCGGTCAGATCGCAACCGGCTTCCGTATGGCCGGCGCGCATCAGCACGCCGCCCTTGCGCGCCTTGATCGGGAAAATATGACCCGGCTGCACGATATCGCCAGCCTTGGCGTCGCCAGCTACGGCCACCTGGATAGTCCGCGCACGATCCGCGGCGGAAATACCGGTAGTGACGCCTTCGGCGGCCTCAATCGATACCGTGAAATTGGTGCCGTATGCGGTGCCGTTACGGCTGGTCATCATGCCCAGGTTGAGCTGGTCGCAACGCTCTTCGGTCAAGGTCAGGCAGACCAGGCCGCGCGCGTGCCTGACCATGAAATTGATCGCATCGGGCGTAACGAAATCGGCGGCAAGCACCAGGTCGCCCTCGTTTTCACGATCTTCTTCATCAACCAGTATCACCATGCGGCCGGCACGGAGTTCAGCAATGATTTCCTCGGTAGTTGCAATTGACATGTTTCGCCTTGAAGACAGCCACTGCGAAAGCTCTTCGTAAGCCAGTCCGCGTGCCATGAATGTGAGTTAAGTTAAAGCGTTAAATTGAATTGCGGCAAGCCGGTTGCAGCAGCTCGGCCCCTATCAGGCCTCGTTGCAACCCTTGGCTATTCAAACATAAGCCAGAGGTGGCTATTTTAAAGGATTTAGCAGACTGAAAATGTTTTACGGACACTACTTTGCCGCAGTTTGTGTCTAAAACCCGATATCGCTGCCAGACTAGCCTTATCAGGCGGCCAATGGTTGTATGTTTGCCAATGCATCAATCAGCAGCATCGGATCACCCAAGGCCAGTTTTTTCGAGTCGGACAGCGCCTGACGGAACGATTTGGCGCCAGGCACTCCCGCCATCAAACCCAGCATATGGCGCGTGATGCTATTCAAGCGCAAGCCTTTGCCATCCTGGCCATGCAAGGCCAGCTGGCGGCGAATATATGGCAGCATCGCATCCAGCACCTCAGCGCGCGTCTTCAGCTGCGCAGCCGCGTCACCATAGTAACGGCTGTCAAAATCCGCCATCAGGTAGGGATTATGATAAGCCTCGCGTCCCAGCATCACGCCGTCAACGTACTGCAAGTGGAAATCAATCTCGGCAGTTGTCTTGATAGCGCCGTTGATGATGATTTCCAGCTCAGGAAAATCCTGCGCAAGCCGGTACGCATATTCATACTTCAAAGGCGGAATTTCACGGTTTTCCTTGGGACTAAGCCCCTTGAGAATCGCATTGCGCGCGTGCACGATGAACGTCTGGCAACCGGCTTCCGCCACGGAACCGACAAAATCGCGGACGAATTCGTAAGACTCGGTCTTATCGATGCCGATCCGATGCTTGACGGTCACATCAATCGCCACCGCATCGCGCATCGCCTTGACGCAATCGGCCACCAGCGCCGACTCCGCCATCAGGCAAGCGCCAAAAGCCCCCTTCTGCACCCGCTCGGACGGGCAGCCGCAATTCAAGTTGATCTCGTCATAGCCCCATTGTTCGCCCAACTTGGCGCTCTTGGCCAGGTCGGCCGGCTCGCTGCCGCCCAACTGCAAGGCAACCGGATGCTCAATCTCGTCGAAATCAAGATGGCGCGGGACATCGCCGTGCAGCAAGGCGCCGGTAGTTACCATTTCGGTATACAGCCAAGTGTGGCGCGTGATTTGGCGGTGGAAAACGCGGCAATGGCGGTCGGTCCAGTCCATCATGGGCGCAACAGAAATTCTTCGACCATGGTTATTGCTTGAATTCCCTGTGCTTACAAGGGGTTCGAAGGTATTAGGTAGCATTGCAATATTCACTGTAATTCATGTTTTATTATCATGCATCATGTTTTATTGCTACAAAATTGCTACAAAAAAACATGGCCTCGATAACTAAAATAGGTAAACGCTGGCGAGCTCAAATTCGTCGCAAGGGATTTTCGGATGCGACTCAGACGTTCTGAGACAAAGGCAAGGCCCAAGAATGGGCCACAAAGACTGAAGCTGACATGCGAGCGCTCAAATACCAGGATGAGCGAATTATATCTGACATGACGCTATCCACCTTGATAGACCGGTATACAGACGAGATAGGCCAGACCAAACCATTCGGGAAAAACAAAGCGGCAGTCCTGAAATCACTAAAAATAGCTTTAGGGGATCTGACACTTCCCAATCTCACGGCTGATCGGCTTATTGATCACATAAAGTCCAGAAGCGCTGCAACACTAACTAAAAAAGCTGCCGGCGGCGTCACCATTGCAGTCGAGCTGTCTTATTTAGGTAGCGTTCTTAAAGTTGCCAAACAGCTATGGCGACTTCCTGTAAATGCTGACTTCATTTCCCAGGCGCGAGCAAATATGCACTATTTGGGCCTGTCAACAAAGTCAAAAGAACGCGACCGGCGACCAACTCACGAGGAAATAGAAAGACTGTGCGTATTTTTTGATGCTAAGGGGAAGCGCCAAAAGGTCCCGATGTCCGACTTGATACGCTTTGCCACCGCTACAGCAATGCGCGCCGGGGAAATCATCAATCTAAAATGGGCAGACTTAAATGAAGTGGACCGCACTATCATTATCAGAGACCGAAAACACCCTCAAGAAAAAAAAGGGAATGACCAGGAAGTCCCCTTACTTGGAGATGCATTCGACATAGTAAAACGCCAACCACAAACGGACGACGAGCGAATTTTCCCAGTTACCGATGGCACTATTAGCAGCATTTTCCCGCGTGCTTGTAATGCGCTGAAAATCGCAGACTTGCGATTTCATGATCTGAGGCACGAAGGCGTGTCGCGCCTTTTTGAGCAAGGTTATCGCATCGAACAAGTTGCCTTAGTATCTGGTCATCGTGACTGGAAAATGTTGGCCAGATATACCCAAATCCGAGCTAAAGATCTTCACCGGTAAGAGCCATGAATAGCTGGGTATGAACGCGACTTCTATTACCAGCTGCTTGGAAACCGTTCCATGATGATGGTCTTAGCAAATATAGATTCACGGTAATCAAGAAAGGAATGGCTCACCAGTCGGACAGGCTAGCTCTAGTCAGAAATTTATGGAAAGCAACAAATAACGCTGTACACTTAGTTTTTGGCCAGCCATTTCACCTAAGAGGCTTGATATGCCTGATGTAACACTATCTGACGCCTTGGATGTTATTTGTCGAGCAGGTTCGCCCAAAATGACTAAGGTTGCGCAAATCAAGAACCGCCCGCCATATCATCCGTCACTAGACTTCTACCGCCCTCTTCGCTCAGCTCTGATTGCTCTGCACATAGAGGGCAATGATCGAAAAGCACTGGACAAAATTCTTGCAAAAATTACCGATGCGAAGAAGATCGGAAGCTATCATCAGGTAATCGATGGGTATCGGAAATGGTGGGGTCACAAAAATATAGAGTGGTTTGACCCCCCAAAGGCCAGCTACGAACATGCAGGGGTTGTTGTAAATGTAAATCCGGAGCTTGGGCTTATCGTTAACGGTCAACGGTACATCATCAAGCTCTACTTAAAGGATGAGCCCCTACTTAAGGTGAGGATTGATCCGGCGACGGTGTTAATGGAAATTGCACTACGGCCCATTGCTCAATCGTCCGACATAGTGGCAATATTGGACGTTCGAAATGCGAAGCTCCACATTCTCGGCGCCAATATTGCGCGCTCAAAACCTATGGTTGATGCAGAGCTATCCTATATTGCAGCTCTGTGGCCGAACGTTTAAGGACAGGGTAAAGCGAGGGCGCGCGTTGCTCGTCGCGGACGCGGGTTCGATTCCCGCCGCCCCACAATTACAAACCACACCAGACCGCCGCAGACCACGTAAACTCTAGCAATACCAAAGACCAGCAATTACACTGGCCTTTTTATTTTTGCAGAGCGAATTTGACACAGAAATGCCTTAACGGCACACCAGTTAACATCGATAAAAAGTCTGTTCCATCTCCTAGTTGACGGTGTGGAATGTGGCCATAGAGGCCATCATCCGGAAATGAACTCGTCCGCAGCATTCTTTATGATTCGTGATCGAACTCCCTTAATATATGGAATTGTCATCAATTCATCTCTCTTAGCTTGGACTATCGAGCCCACTGTTGGGAATTTAGGGCGTACACGGTCCTGCAACCGCTCACTTAGTGACAATGCATTGACACTTTCCTCCAACAATGTGCTGACAATTGAAGTAGCGACGACCTTATAACCGCATTCGCTGCAGAACTTCGCATTCGAGAGTATCGGAGCAGAACAATCCGGACACGCTTCGTTTGGTGCCAAGAGCGAACTTAAATACGTCTGTATTTGTGGATCTGTTGATGAAAATTCACGATAGTCCGTCAGACTTAAGCGGGCGATTGCTTCTGAGGTCTTCTGAGTGTCAAAAGCCTTTTCGGCAGCCATCAATGCTAAGTTCACCAGATATCGCGGCCCGGTTCCGTTCGCAATTTTTACCGTACCAAGCTGCGAAACCACTCCGGAATAACTCAGAACATCGAGCGCCAATTTCAAATTTGGCGACATATCTCGTTGTACCGTAAAGAAAGCTGACTGATATTCGCTTTTTGTCTTCCGATGATTTTTGGTTCTAATTTCCGGAATAACATAACCTCTTAGCAAATCCATTCCTGTCCTAATATGGGATGCGTATTTAGGAAGGCGCTTATTCAAACTTTGATGGTATGGCAATAGGGCTTGGTCAACATAATTTTGGACTGCCAGATTCACGGCGCGCTCTGTCAGGTTCGCATTTCCGGAAAGAGCGTTGTTCAAAATATGCAGCAACGCACGAGGATTGCCATTCGAAAGATCAATGCATAGATCTAGCTCCGCCCCCTTAGCGAAAATTTTCTTTTTTAATGCAGAAGTTGAGATCCGTTTCTCCAGAATGCTGCGAAAATGTGTGCGGTTTCGCGGCGACCAGCCTCGCCGGGATCAAATCTCACAACTGGCAACACAATAGCATCTTGCCCTACCTCGAAATTTCGACCGTAATTTGTAACTGTGGGATATACGGCTGCTTTGCATGCAACTTTCCCTCCATGCAGAAGTTTGAAAATTTCAAAGAATATGGTTTGTTGATCTGGAATAAAGGTGTGCGCAGCCTCATCAAATAAGAAGACAATTTTATTGATCGCGAATAACTCAGCAACCTCTTTGATGATATTGACAAGGAAGCTGGTGTCCTGAGCCTTAGCGAGAAAATCCGCGCCAATCTGAGTGATGATGTCTGCTTGGCCTGCTTTGTTAAATGCCAGCTTTTGCAGAAGGTGGATCTTCTCTTCCAACAGAGCTTTTGTCTCACCTACTGAGGAAATACCAAAGACGCGTTGGTACGGATCAGATAATCCAGATTTTGCGATCAAATTTAAAGTTAGAAGCTTCTCGTGCAATGCTTCTAGAATTTTAATATTTACCCAAATCTGGAAGGCGTCACGTTCATCTGCCTTCACCCCTTCCAATAGAGTGCTTGTTTTGAAATTGACATAGACGCCAAGTTTTCTATCTATATCAAATGTCTGATCCAACTCAATCTCGGCCATGCGAAGCAACATTGACTTACCGACACCTCGTGCCCCTTCCACTAGATTTGCGCCGCTGCCCTTAAGCGCATCTATAAGGCGGCGCTCAAAATCTCCTAAGACAGAGACGCGCTGAATTTCTTCGTATAATAAATCTTCGCATCGAGCCGTTTGCAACAGATCTTCCCCAGATGCTTGCTGTCCATTGTTAGATATGCTCATATTATTTCCTGTTAATTTGCGGAAATGCTTCTTCAACTTTCGGCGCCAATTTGGCGAATCTGCCATATACAAGTTCAATAATGCTTCTTTGGGCGCGAGCTATTAGATCTAATTGCCCGCCAATGAATCCGGAAACATGGGTCGATGAATATCGCTCGGGTGAAAGCTGGGGTAAGCCAGCAATCTTGCCGTGTACCGTATTACTTAGTTCACGATAAATCGCCTGAAATTCACCTTGCTTACAAATACAGCTATTATTCTCCGGACCACCGAGCTGCGTTAAGTACTCCTGATAACCGATCGAATTAAGGTGAGCCACCATTCCGGAAAACCCCAAGTCTTCATCTTTGTTTCGCCAGCCCCAGTACTCATGCGGTAAGTCCCACATGTAAACAACCGCCAATCCCAACTCAAATGCTCTTCGCGTAGACATTCTGGAAGGGACAATAAGGCCCGCAGTACAAAAATACATTGCTAGGGAGAAGTCTGAAAAAACCTCGTCCAGCAACTCCTCGCATATTTTTCGATGAACAGTGCTATCACAATAGCCAGATAAGAGCTGCTGTTTTGCTTCATTAATAATTCTTGAATTCAAATCAATTTCATCCAGTTTTGGCATAAATTTCGAATTAATCGAAGATATGTTTTTTCCAAAACTTTGGTGAAGCTCCTCTAGTACATGAGAAATTGCAAGCCTCGGCGAATGTTGTTCAGCCATTAATTTTTCTCCCTTCTTGATTTTTAACATTGTAATAAGAGCCAATTATAGACACAGGTGACAAAACACCTCGCAGGTGCGTCATTTTGCGTCGATTTTTTGCAACGTATTCCTGCGCCTGGGCGACAGGATTCCCCTATGTGCGTCTATTTTAAAAATTTGAGTCGAAACCACGACATTTAGCGGGCAAGAGTGGTGAGGGATGACTGGCCGCACCGGGTCGAAATGGCTAAAAATCGCAAAAAATTGTCAATTTACAAATATTTAATATACATGTACTCTAATTTTTGATATTGGTTTTCGGTATAAACAATTATTAGAGGCAGCGCATGGGAAAGAATGATGCAAACGATTGGATGTCGTCGCTCAATTCAGGCGGCCAGCAAGCCTATCACCTTGAGATTCGCCGGGCTGGTGTCCACGCTAAGGATCTTAGCGTCGTCAGTTTCGACGGCGTCGAAGAAATGGGAGAACCGAGCCGGTTTGTAATCCGTCTGACGCATCCCGCCCCTGATCTACCGCGTGCAAGTTTTTTAGGCATGCCTGCCACCTTCACCATTAACCCACCAGCGCTGCCCGGTCTGCCAGCGTTAGGCGACGGACGCAAGACGCAAGGCATCGTCACCGGCTTTAGCACACTCGCCAGCAGCAAAGATGCCACCATCTATGAAATGGTGCTGGAATCGCGCCTGGCGCAGTTGCGTAACGTCAAGCGATGCCGCCTGTTCCTGGATCAGTCTTTCCCTAAAATTATTGAAAGCATCTTGCGCGAACATGGCTTTGCGGGCGACAACAGCCATTTCAGTTTCACTTTGCTGCGCACCTACGAAAAACGCCCGATTGTCACGCAATGGCACGAAAGCGATCTCGCCTTCATCCAACGCCTATGCCGCCGTAGTGGAATCTGGTTTCGAATCGACGCCGGAGAATGGGGAGAGGTGGCCCATTTTGGGGATGACTTTACTCATTACCGACGCCAGCCTGCTCTGACCGCACCGTTCTCCGAAAATGCCGGACTCGAAAGCGTCGGAGCCGAAGCGGTGCATGCGTTTGAGACGCACTGCAAAAACATTCAACAATCGTTCATCGTCAGAGACTACAACCGCCAGGCCGCACCAGCGCCGATAGAAACCGAAGTCAATCTGGCCCGTAACGACAAGACTACCTTCGGTCAGTCATATGCGTTTGGCACATTGCACCTTGATCCGGCGCAGGCCAAGTGGGAAGGACAATTGCGCCATGAAGCAGCGTTGTCGGAACAGATTGTCTATCAAGGAAAAAGTAATGTGCTGGGCCTGGTGCCGGGGGCGGTGTTCCGTCTGAACAACAAGGTCTTGCCTGATGCCGAGTTCGGCCAGCTCATTACCCGTGTCACGCACCACGGCGCACGCGATGCCGCCTACCACAATACCTACGCGGCCATTCCATCCGACCGCATCTACCGCTTGCCGCTGCATGAGGCCGACTGGCCGAAGATCAGCGGTACGGTCAGCGCCCGCATTGCTTCGCCGAACCGCTATCCGTATGCCTACATGAATGAGGCAGGCGACTACATGGTGCAGTTTGACTTCGACCGCGATCCGCGTCAGAAGGGGCTTAATAGCTGTTGGATGCGGTTAGCCAAGCCGTTCGCAGGTAGCGTGCAGACTGGTTTTCACTTTCCTTTACTCGATGGTACGGAAGTTGCGGTGGCCTTCCACGATGGCGATCCAGATAAGCCCTACATCGCCCATGCACTGCATGACAGTCAAAACGGCGACCTGATTACCAATCAAAACCGCTGGATGAGCCGCAACGAAATCAGGACGCAGAGCAACAACAAGCTCAGGCTGGAAGACTGGGAGGGTTTCGAGCATGTCAAGCTGGCGACCGAATACGGCAAGAGCCAGTTGAACCTAGGCCACCTGGTCGACGCCAAGAAACAAAAGCGCGGCGAGGGGCTGGAAATTCGTACCGACCTTTGGGGCAGCGTCCGTGCCGGCAAAGGTTTGTTCTTGTCGGCAGATGCTCAGGCAAAGGCCAATGGTCAGCAACTCGACATGAAAGCGGCGCTCAATCAGCTTCAACTCGCCGTTGCCGGCGCAAGCGGCTTGGCCGACGCTGCCCGCGTGGCGAAAGCGGAAATCGCGGATCTGAAGGCAGAGAACCAATGGCTGAAAGACAGCGTGACTGAACTTAAGCAAGCGGTCATGGTGCTGTCGGCTCCTGCAGGCGTCGCAGTCGCCACACCGGAACGGGTATCGATTGCGGCAGGCAAGGATGTCCATGTATCGACTGCCGCTAACGCCAATGTCAGCGCTTTACGCAACGTCGTTATCGCTGCAAGCGATGTGCTGTCGTTGTTCGCGCACAAGCTCGGCATTAAACTGTTTGCGGCGCGTGGCAAGGTGCTGATCCAGGCGCAATCGGACGCGATGGAACTGGTTGCAGAAAGAGATATGCACCTGACCAGCGCCAACGGCACATTGATTGCTAACGGCGCAAACGGTACGGTCATCAGCGGCGGCGGCAGCGCTTATGTCAAAGTCACCGGCGATAACGTTGAAATCGGCGGCGCTGGCAATCTCATTCTCAAGATCATCGACATTCAGAAGTCCGGCCCAGGTGAAATGAAACTACCGCTGCCGAAATTCGAGCAGCTTGACGTTCACAACAATGAAAAATTCATTCTCAGCGATCAACTGACCGGACGACCAACACCCAATCGGCCTTACCGCATCCAGTTGGCAAATGGTCAGATCGTGGAAGGGAAAACGACAGCCAAGGGCGAAACATCGATTGCCAAGGACGACATCGCGCAGGGAATGAAACTGCTGCTGCAAAAAAATAAGGAAAGCTGAAATGAGCGACGAGACGAATCAAACTGACCCGCGTGATACACCAATTCAGGCAGACCCGCCGCCGCGCTACCAGCACGACGATGCAACGCGCATCGTACCGATGCAGTTCGACAAACACGGTAATCCCTTTTGGGAGTCGTTTATGACGCCGAGCAGCTATGAGGTGCGCGCTGAGGCGCAGATTCCTCCGCACCTGCCGGGGATTATCATTTTTGTGCATGGTGTGAATTCGGAGGGCGAATGGTATGACGTTGCGGAAAAAGCTCTTTGTGATGGCCTTAATCAACGCTTGAACCGTGAAGATTTAAGCCCAAATAGCTATTCTGATGTCGATGAAAAAACTAACAAAAAAGGGCCGCGTCAACTTATAAAAATAGGCTACTCGCCCATCATCCGATTTTACTGGGGCTACCGCGCAAAGGACGGTGATGAAAAAAAATACCGCGTCGTTATGCGTAACGATAACGACACCAATTTTTGGGCGCAAAAGGGCGCTGAAGAGGCGGGGCCGTGGTATTGGGGCGGTGGGCCTTTCCAGAACGGCACCAACAACTTGCAGCAGTTGTGGTCTGAGGAGGGGATCAAGCGGCATATCGCCGGGTTCGACCTGCAACACTTGAATCCCGAAGTTGACCGCCAGTTGGAAGATGCACCACCGCGCACGTATTACGCTCACGCGGCGCAGCGCCTTGCCGACTTGGTTGATAAAATCCGCAAAGAATCGCCACGCGACACCGTCACCTTGTTTTCGCATAGTCAGGGAACAATGATTGCATTGGCCGCTACTGCCTTATGCAAAACCCGTGCACCCGATTCGGTCGTCGTCATGGATTCCCCTTTTGCTCTTGAAGACAAGTTCACCGATGCGCTGTCATGCGGCGCTCAACGCCCTACCGAGGCAGCGCGAATTAAGACATTCAAGAACATTGCAGAGCGCATCAAGGCTGACAAGAAAATATTTACCGAAGAAAAAATACAGATGTTGCAATGTGGTGCAACAGAAGATATGAATTTCTGGCGTCCCGATCTGAAAAATCACTTCGGATGCCCTGAGCGCGACAACCACGGACGGCTGTATGTCTACTTCAATCCGCATGATCGCGTCATGGGGGCGAGTCCATTGCAGAGCATCGGCTGGCAAGGCGTTAGCACTAAGGTGCTGGATGAAATAGGCGATACGGTTAAACAGCGTATGCTGGCACGTGGTACGTCGTGCGGCGATTATCCAAGCCTGCAAAAATTCGGCACGCTGCCACCTATTCCCGACCCTGCGCCGAACGTCGCTCCGACCGACTTCTGGAACGGCAACAAGAATACGGCCTTTAAGATGAAGCTGTGGGCAGTACCGCCCCGAGATCAGATGGTGAGGATCAACGCGGAAAAAGTGCCGAATCCGATTACTGCGGAAGAAATGTCCAAGCCGATTAAAACAGAGACAGGGATAAAGTATTTTGATGAAGCTCCACAAACGGCAGTAACGTGGGGCGCGACTAAGTCAGATGGCACATATGCAGAACCAAGTTTTCCGAAGTATGCGTCAATCTATGACCGCTCGACATATATGGTGCGCGACGATGTTTATGCCCCTGGTGGTAAGCGCCGCGAACTTGAAACTGATGAAGAACTTCAGGAACGCATTAAGGATTACACGCCAATGCCGACCAACCACAGTACATTGCCCCAACACGTCGAGTTTTTGCAGCGTGTTGCTGCCTACGATCTACCAATCGGCTTTTGCGACAGCTACCAGTCTGTCAGTTTTTGGCGCGAATTGAGAAATGATGCAGACTGGACTAGCTGGCACGATCCGTACTTTACAACGGGCCAGTTAAGCGTGCCGGATATGCCCGCGATGATCGATAAAGAAACTGTTTCGCAAAAGATTAGCGAACAACAAATTGCGGATATGAAATTGGATAAGGGGGCATGATGCAATACATAATAATGCTTGCAACGATGCTGCTTGTGGGATGTGCAACAGCTCCGACATTTCCAACATATGTTGATTCAACCATCGTGCCGCACTACGATGTACCACCGCATACGCTCTATCGCATTGACGATAATCGCTACCTCTCGCTGGAAAATTATAATCAATACTGTTTCGGAGACAACTATTACATTGATAAACGCCAGAACATCAAGACGGACTTGGGTCGTGGTGGAATTGTGAATTATTCGGGACGGTTAATCATCGATGACCCGACTGGCATGAATGTAGTTATTCCGACTGCTCCGGGAGGTGCATGTGGTGACCGAAATTGCAATGCAGCTTTATTGTATTCGACTGATGGCGGTAAAACATTCCATGGAACGGTCTATATGAATAGCCATAACCCGCCCAAAGCATCGGAGGACTACACGATTGCCGTAACCAAAGATGCGTTTTATGTCGCCAAAAAAATCAGTGCGACCAATGGCAGCATCGTAGTCGCCAGATATCCTTTGGTTCCAGGTTTTGTATATGGTTCTAGTCAAAAATTGCCAGGCGAAAATCACATAGAATTCGATGCAAAAATGCCCGCCAATTTACGCACGCCGTCTGGTCAGGAGAATTTTTCTAGTTGTGACGCCACGACTCCCCCGACCAACATCCCTAACTTGGTGAAATAAGCCATGCACGAACCTGTTTGTCTCGACGACCCTACCAGCCACGGCGGTAAAGTTATCACCGCCACGTCCACTTTCTACTTCGATGGCAGAAGAGCCGCCTTGGTTGATGATCTTGTCTCTTGCCCGCTGTTTTATGACGAAGCACGCACGAAGCCGCACGGCATCAATCGGATCATCGAAGGGATAGAGGGCTATACCGATAACGGCCGTAAGATGGTCGTGAACGGTTGCCACTCGGAATGTGGCTGTGTGGTGATTTCCCAAAGCCCGGGAATGACAATCGCATGAGCATGCGCTGGACCTTATCCGATGCGCCGGAAGAAGTTGAAGACGCCCCTCCACCAATCTGGTTTTTCGTACTTCTCTACGTCATCTTCCAATTGTTGGGCATCGCCCTGACCATCTTTAATTGGCCGAAGAATCAGCCGACGATGACCGCCCCATTCTGGATGGCGATGATCGTCCTGCCAGCGCTGGCATGGGTCGCCGCGTGGGGGATCATCTATACGAATCATGCCGCCTACCAAAACAAGGTGAGGTGGTGGAATTTTCTGCGGGAATGCCGCGTCAAGTATTGGCGCGACTGGACTCAGTGCCGCGAGGTTTTGTTCGCCAGCGTAGCGCTCACGCCGGAAGAGGATCTGGCAGAGCGTATGCTGGGGCTGGAAGGCCAAGCCCCCACCAACCCTGATAAAACTCTCAGCTTGGCAAGTCAAGCAGAAGGCCCTGATCGCTCAAGGCTGGAACAGATTTTTGAGCGGCTGTTGACGCAGCTTGCGGCTCCTATCCAGCAACTCGCCCGCGCTCCCGTTGGTCCTTGCGAAGTCGTGTTGCAAACCGGGGCCGAAGATAGCACGCCGGTATTGCTCAGGGTATGGCAGCGGTTCAAGCTGCCGGGAACGCCGAAAGTGGTTTGGCTTTCCTCCGATGCCGACTCACCGCTGGTTGAGCAATGGTTCAAGGGGGCAGGCGCAAAATTCCGCTTGGTGATCGCTTGTCAGCTGCATGATGAGCGCGACGAACAAACCTATTCGGAAGCCGCCGTCGCCATGCTGCTAACGACAGTCGAGATCGCGGCGGCTACCAAGCTCAAAACGCAAGCGTGCCTGTTCCGGCCCATTACCGCCGAATCGGATAGCACAGACGACGCGTTGGCAACCTTGCTGCGCGCCGAGCAAGTGCCAGTTGGAAAAATTAAACATCTTTGGTTTAGTCGGCTCGACAAGATTGTGCGGCATGCCACCGAATCCGCCGTCAGAGACGCCGGGCTGACGGTCGCCACCCACGAAGTGGACCGCGCCATGGGCAAGCCCGGCCCGATCAATCGTTGGCTGCTTCAGGTTTTCGCTGCGCAGATGGTGCAGCATGGGCAGGGGGCGCAACTGGTCGCTAACCCGCATCGTACCGGCGTCGCCTTGAACGTCGTTGGAGCGCAACCGGCCCCGCCAATGACAACGCCACTGCCCGATCATGTGTCGACATTGATTCCCTTGATAGTGGCGTTATGCGGCATAGCGGGCTTTCTGATTGTCGGGCTGCGCGGCGTATCACCGGAACCGAATAGTGACAATCTTTTCATGATTTTACTGATCGGCATGCCACTGTTGATAGCTCTTCGAATTGGTGTGGACATCCTCGACACAAAATTGACGACATCGGAATTTGATGAAAAGTACCCTAACTAATCAAAGTGAAAATAGCTCTTTGTCACAATGATGATTCTGAAGAGGTGGTGATATGACAGATAAACGTAAGCGGTGGATGGGCTTGAGCTGGTGGGAGTGGGTGACGTTGCTGAATGTCTTGTTGCTGAACGTGATGTGCTGGTGGTTCGGCCCCGATGAATTTGGCAATCGGCCTCTGCGTTGGTTTGCCGGTTCCGCGCTCCTATTCATCATTGGTCAGTATATTTACTGGGCGTGGTGTAGAGGCCGATTACACATCGCCTATGATCTGTATTATCAGGATATCTTCGACGGCATTTGTCCAGATCGCGGGGCAGATATCAACTACAAGAACGGTTGGAAATGGTATCGCAAGCAGGGTTATCCCAAGCAGATTGATCCGAGCCGTCAACGGCGATATAGGCGAACCTGAAAGATGATCGGCAAGCTAACCACGCATAGAAGCCGAGAGACTGATAGAGATGAACGCGATTTATACTGGATGTAATTAATTTTCTGCTGATATAACGTGCAATGAATTCATTTATCGCGCGTCGCTTCACTTTTACGGTCCAATAGTATTGTCCATATAATAATAAAATGAATATTACGGCTACATATTTCCAGAAACGGACAAACCTGCAATGCTAATCATCGAAACAGAAAATCTGTTTCTACGCGATTTTTCGAAGGACGATAGAGACGCTTACCGAGCCTTGCGGAGCGACCAGAAATTTGCGCGCTTCTATAGCGACGAGGATATTTCGATTGAGAAATCGGACGCTTTGCTTGAGCTCTTCATCGCTCAGCATCTCGAACATCCCAGAACCAAATACCAATTTGCTGTCGCCACCAAAAGCGGCGACTTGATTGGCTCCTGCGGCATCCGCCTTGAAGCGAACCGGCAAGCGTCTGTCGGATGCGAACTGGGTCGCGAATGGCAAAAAAAGGGCTACGCGCTTGAGGCCGGCAATGCTGTGCTTGCCTTCGGTTTCGAGCGGCACGACGTACATCGCATTTATGCGGAAACGATTTCAGAAAATATTGCCGCGATCCGATTGTGCAAAATCCTCGGGATGCGGCATGAAGCCTTATTCCTGGAGAACAGATATTTCCAGGGTCGCTGGTGGAGCACGGCCGTGCTGGCAGTGCTGGCGCGCGACTGGCGCCAGCGCTGCTCATCTGCCACCCTGCCCCGGCATCAAGAATGAATCGATGCCGATGCAGCTTACTGCCGCGCCGGCGTATTCTCAGCGAAATACTCGTGATTGTCGGCGTTATCCAATGCTGATGCTGGGTCGCTGGTCGCCAGGCTATGCGCGCCGCTTTGCCCATACACATGATCGCCAGTGCCTGCGACTACGGTGAAATGGCTGGTTTCATGCACCAGCGTGCCAGCCTTGGAGTCGGTGCCGTTGGCCGGTGCGTTCCAGTAAGCGCCGCACAGGTAAACCGTGTACGGCTGATCGGGATACACGTAGGCGTAGGTATCAGCCTCGGCGCAGCTGCAATCGAATTTGTACGACTGGTTGCCCAATGCGCTGCTGATGTTGGCGTAGTGGCTGGTGGCGGTGGCGTAGCGGCCGCTGGTGACGGCGCCAAACCACCAAGTGTAGCGGCTGCCTGTATTGTTGGCGTTGAGGTAGCTCTTGGCATTGGTGGCGATTGTAGTGGCGTCGCCGCGTGCGGTGGTCAGCGCCGTCTTCTGGCTGTTGCTGCAGCTGGCGAAGCTGGTCGAGCCGCCGGCAACCGCACCAGTGATCGCTCCCAGCAGGTCGCCGGAAGTTTGCTTGGATGATGGCGGCGGACCGCCGTTGACCGTCAACGGGATCGCATTGGTTTCCAGCGTAATGGCGCTAGCGCCGGCACCGGAGGTTTTAGCCGCTACCGTGCTACCAGCTTCCCGCACCAGCGTATCGGCAGTCTGCTTGTACTTGACCACGTATTGACCGCCTCGGTACATCTCGTAATAGGCGCTCAGGTCTACTTCTACCGCCCGGCTTTCATTCGGTTTCAGCGTGATGTAATCCTTGTCGGTAGCGGGCTTGCGCTTCACCAGCCGTCCCACATAACGCACCGGTTGACCACCAAGGGCGACACTGAATATGTCGCCGCTGACGCCGTTCAGAGGAGTTTCCCACTTCAGGACATGCAAGGGCGCAGCACTGGTATTACTGATCGTGTAGAGCACCTTTCCGGCACCGGCATCGCCTTTCGCATTCGCTTCCTGCAGAGTGACTTGTATGTCGGCCCGGGCCGCAAAGGCCGAACCGCTAATGACGATTGCCGCCAGGCAGGTGACGCCTGCCAGCCATTTCTGAACACTGACCATAGATGACTCCTCTTGAAGAGTTAAATTGGCCCGCAGCTTTTTCTGCGGGTAAATTTATGCTAGCACGAGGAATCTGCATCGCGTCCTGTCAACGTTGACAGGAATTTATGATCTCAAAGAGACCTCAGGAAGCCGCGGCGCTGGCATCGTCGAGTTGTGCAATCGCAGCCGCATCCAGCTGCAAACGGGTAGCGGCAATCATGTCATCGAGCTGTGCCAGGCTGGTGGCGCTGGCGATCGGCGCAGTAATGCTGGGTCGCGCAATCAGCCATGCCAGCGCTACCTGCGCCGGGCTGGCGCCTAGCGATGCAGCAACTTGATCCAACGCTTCCAGGATGCGCAAGCCACGCGGATCCAGATACTGTTTGACCTTCTGACCGCGCGCACTTTTACCCAGGTCTTTCTCGCTACGGTATTTACCGCTCAGGAAGCCGCTGGCCAAGGAATAATAATTGATGACCCCGATATCGTGTTCCAGCACGAACGGTTCCAGCGTGCGCTCATATTCGGCGCGGTCGTAGAGATTGTATTGCGGCTGTAGCGACTGGTAACTGGGGAAGCCGTTTTGCTGGCTGACCTTGAGCGCTTCCGCCAGCCGTTCTGCAGTGTAATTGGAGGCGCCGATGACCCGTATCTTGCCTTCCTTGATCAACTCAGCGTAAGCGCCCAGGGTTTCCGCCAACGGCGTGTTGGCGTCGTCGTCATGCGACTGATAGAGATCGATGTAGTCAGTTTGCAGGCGCGTCAGCGAAGCTTCCACCGCTTGCCGAATATAAGCCCTGCTCAAGCCGCTTTTCCCCTCACCCATCGGCTTGCCGACCTTGGTGGCGATCACCACCTGCGCACGCTTGCCGCTGCGCTTGAGCCATTTGCCGATAATGGTTTCCGATTCGCCACCATGGTTGCCCGGCACCCAGCGCGAATAAACATCGGCGGTGTCGATGAAATTCAAGCCGGCATCGACAAATTTATCCAGCAAGGCAAATGAGGTCGCCTCATCTGCGGTCCAGCCGAAGACATTCCCGCCAAACATCAGTGGCGCGACTTGCAGCGATGAATTTCCCAGCTTGCGTTTGCTTGTTGGCATAGCTTCAACTCCTGATTGGACGTGGAATCACAGTCTAATTGGAAGCCGGAATTTTTGCCGGGCCATACTCGGTAACATTGAATGTCAGTGTCAAATGGAAGCAAAAACGTTCCTTTCTTATCAGTTCGTTCTTCGTTTGACTTTAGCGCTACAGTTGCCTCAGATACATGTACATTGAGTGAAACGCCTGTGTGATTCAACAGATGATTTCATCAAATGAGTTTTATAGCACCTCAAACAAACCCGCCGCTCCCATTCCGCCGCCGACACACATCGTGACAACGACGAATTTGACGCCGCGGCGCTTGCCTTCGATCAGCGCGTGTCCTACCAGACGGGCGCCCGACATGCCGAACGGATGCCCGACCGATATCGCGCCGCCATCCACGTTCAGAATCTCGTTAGGGATTCCCAGTCTGTCCCGGCAATAGAGGGCTTGCACCGCAAACGCTTCATTCAACTCCCACAAGCCGACATCATCCATCTTGATACCGGTACGCTCCAGCAGGCGCGGCACCGCGAAGACCGGTCCTATGCCCATTTCGTTCGGCTCGCAACCGGCGACGGCAAACCCGCGAAAAATGCCGATGGGCTCGATATTGCGCTTTTGCGCCAGCCTGGCGTCCATCACCACGCAGGCAGACGCGCCGTCCGAAAGCTGGCTGGCGTTACCGGCCGTAATGCTGCCGCCCTCCATCACCGGTTTCAACGCGGCCAATCCCTCTAGCGTGGTGGCGCGTATTCCCTCGTCATGCGTGAGTAGGGTCTCCTGCATCTCAGCTACGCCCGTTGCCTTGGATATGACCTTTTTGGTCGTTGGCAGAGCCACGATCTCGCGGTCAAAACGGCCGGCCGCATGGGCGGCGGCCACGCGCTGCTGGCTCTGGAAGCCGTATTCGTCCTGCCGCTCGCGGCTGATGCCGTAGCGCTGCGCCACGATCTCTGCGGTCTGGATCATGGTGTAATAGATTTCCGGCCTGTGCAGGCGCAGCCAGTCCTCCTGCGTCATGAATTTGTTGGCATGCTCATTGATGGTCAGGCTCAGCGAATCCAGCCCGCCGGCGACAACCACCGGCGATCCGTCCACGATGACGCTGTGCGCCGCCATCGCGATCGCTTGCATGCCTGAGCTGCAGAAGCGGTTCACTGTCATGCCGGCGGCGCTGGCGGGAAGCCCCGCGCGGAGCGCAATCTGGCGCGCTATATTGCCGCCGGTCGCGCCCTCCGGCCGTCCGGTGCCCATGATGACGTCTTCGACCTCAGCAGGATCGATGCCGGCGCGCTCAAGCGCATGCTTGACCACATGCCCGCCCAACGTCGCGCCATGGGTCATGTTGAATGCTCCGCGATATGCCTTGCCGATCGGCGTGCGTGCGGTAGATACGATTACAGCCTCATTCATTTTCATTCCTTGATATGAAGAACATCAACAACTTCTCTTCGGTTCTGCTCAAATGCTACTGAATCGCTTGCCTTCCTTGGCCAGTCTCTCAAGAAGAGGAGCTGGTTCCCAGTACTCGCCGTGTCGCCGATGAAATTCACAAATGCGTGCGTAGACCTTGTCCAGTCCTATGCTGTCGGCATAGAACATCGGACCGCCGCGATATGCCGGGAAGCCGTAGCCATTGACATAGACGGTGTCAATATCGGAAGAACGTTGCGCAATCTCCTCTTCCAGGATGCGCGCGCCTTCGTTGATGAGCGCATAGATGGTGCGCTGGACGATTTCTTCCGACGACACCGGGCCGCGCTGTATATTGTCTTCCCGCGCACAACGTTCGATCAACGCCTCGATCTCGGGGTCGGGAATCGGTATGCGGCTGCTGGTTTCGTAGCGATAGAAGCCGGCGCTGGTCTTCTGTCCGAAACGTCCCATGTCGCAAATCTGGTCGGCGACCCTGGAGTAGCGCAGATGCGCAGGCCGGGTTGCCGCTTGGCGCAGGCGCGCGGCACGGCCGATATCCAGGCCGGCCATATCGGCCATGGCGAAAGGCCCCATTGCCATGCCGAAATCGTATAGCGCCTGGTCCACCTGCAACACGCTGGCGCCCTCCTCGATCAGGAAATTCGCTTCTCTGGAATAAGGCGTCAGCATGCGATTGCCGACGAAGCCGTCGCATACGCCCACGAGGACGCCGATTTTGTTGATGCTCTTCGCCAGTTGCATCGCGGTGGCGACGACATCGTCGGCAGTCTTGGCCCCGCGCACCACTTCAAGCAAGCGCATGACGTTGGCCGGGCTGAAAAAATGCAAGCCGATCACATCGCCGGGCCGCGACGTACTGCCGGCAATCTCGTTGATGTCCAGCCTGGAGGTATTACTGGCCAGGATCGCACCGGCTTTACATACCTGATCCAAGCGGCCGAAAACCTCTTTCTTGACCTTCATATCCTCGAATACAGCTTCGATCACCAGATCTGCGCTACTGAACGCTTCGTACTTCAGAGTGCCTTCGATCAAGCCAAGGCGGTGCTCCATCTTTTCCTGGGAAAGCTTGCCTTTGGAGACAGTCGTCGCATAGTTCTTACGAATGAGCGCCAGGCCTCTGTCGAGCGCTTCCTGCTGCACTTCCATCAACGTCACGGGAATGTCCGCATTGGCGAAGCACATCGCAATTCCCGCCCCCATCGTCCCAGCGCCGAGCACGCCCACGCGGGTAATAGGTCGGGTTTCTTGAGGTGACGACAGGCCCGTAATCTTGGCGGCTTCGCGTTCCGCGAAAAACAAGTGACGCAAAGCCTTCGATTCCGTTCCATTGAGCAAAGCGATGAAGCGTTGCCGTTCAAATGCCAGCCCCTCCTGGCGCGGCAAATTGACCGCCGCTTCGACGCAGGCTATACATTCGAGAGGCGCAGGAAACCCGCGCTTCTCCTTTGCCGCTTTCGCACGTGCAGTAGAGAAGAAGTCTTGCGAATCAGCAATCATCGCGGTTCGTTCGATGTCAATCGGATGCGGTGCCGTTACGGCAGTCATCCGTTCGGCAAACGCCAGCGCACCAGCCAGGAAATCACCTTCGATCAAGTCATCCGCAATGCCGAGTTGCACAGCTTTTGCGGCATCGACCGGATCGCCTCCAACAATCATCTGCAATGCCGGTGCGACACCGATCAAACGCGGCAGCCGTTGCGTACCTCCGCAGCCCGGGATCAGGCCAAGCTTGACCTCAGGCAGCGCAACTTGCGCGCGCGGCGACACCACCCGATAGTGGCAAGCCAGCGCCAGCTCGAAGCCGCCGCCGTAAGCAACACCGTCGATGGCGGCGATGATCGGCTTGGCCGACGCCTCCATGCGCTCAGTAAGCAGTTGCAAGGACGGCTCTGCGCTTGCGGCCGGTGTATTGAATTGGCGCAGGTCGGCGCCGCCGCAAAAGATCTTGCCGGCGCCGGTGAGGACGATGGCCTTGATTTCCGGATTGCCGAGCGCGGCTTCGATGCCGGCAAAGATGGTTTCGCGCACATGGTGAGAGAGACCGTTGACAGGTGGATTATCCAGGCGGATTACGGCAACGGCGCCGTCGTGTTCAGAGACAAGCATACGTAGAGACTCCATCGGGAAAGCGCGCGCTTGAGTGGTAAGCGCATTTGATATCCATCGAGCGGCTCGAAGGTACCGGGCAGTATTATTGAAACGCCTGAATCCCGGTCTGCGCACGTCCGAGAATCAGCGCGTGAATGTCGTGCGTCCCTTCATAGGTATTCACCACTTCCAGATTCACCATATGACGTATCACGCCGAACTCGTCCGAGATACCGTTACCACCCAGCATGTCGCGGGCAACCCGTGCAATATCCAGCGATTTCCCGCAGGAATTACGCTTCATCATCGACGTAATTTCAACTGCGGCGGTGCCTTCATCTTTCATCCGCCCCAGTCGCAGGCAGCCTTGCAGGCCGAAAGTGATCTCGGTCTGCATATCGGCAAGTTTTTTCTGGATCAATTGATTGGCAGCCAGCGGCCGACCGAACTGCCGGCGATCCAGCACATATTGGCGGGCGATATGCCAGCATGCTTCGGCTGCACCCAAGGCACCCCAAGCGATGCCGTAGCGCGCCGAATTCAGGCAGGTGAAAGGACCTTTCAAACCGCGCACATCAGGGAAGGCGTTTTCTTCAGGACAAAACACTTCATCCATCACAATCTCACCTGTAATCGATGCCCGCAAACCGACCTTGCCGTGGATGCCAGGCGCCGACAAGCCCTTCATGCCTTTATCCAGGATAAAGCCGCGGATCTGGCCCTCGTCGTCCTTGGCCCACACGACGAACACGTCGGCGATCGGCGAATTCGATATCCACATCTTGCTGCCGGAAATGCTAAAGCCTCCCGCTACTTTTTTCGCCCGCGTCACCATCGATCCGGGATCGGAACCGTGGTTCGGCTCGGTCAACCCGAAACACCCTATCCACTCGCCGGTGGCAAGCTTGGGTAAATATTTCTGGCGTTGCGCCTCGGTGCCGAATTCATAGATCGGCACCATGACCAGCGATGACTGTACGCTCATCATCGAACGGTAACCGGAGTCGACGCGCTCCACTTCCCTTGCGATCAGACCGTAGCTGACGTAATTCAGGCCGGGACCACCGTATTGTTCGGGAATGGTCGGCCCCAATAGCCCCAGCTCGCCCATCTCGCGAAAAATCGCCGGGTCGGTTTTTTCTTGACGGAACGCCTCTAGCACGCGCGGCTGCAATTTATCCTGGCAATACGCGGCGGCGGCATCGCGCACCATGCGTTCTTCATCGGTCAACTGCTGGTTGAGCAGCAGCGGGTCATCCCAGCAGAACTGGGCTTTCGCCTTCTTTGCAGTGTCGATCGGATTCATGGAAAGTCCTTTAACTATGTTGCGACATGTTGAAAACAGGCAGATGGAAAATGGCATCTGCAAAAAAATATGAACGGCCTTGAAACATTAATCTCGGGCGAAATACAGGTCGTGCAAGGCATCCAGGTCGACCTCGGCAGCGGCTTTCGACAACAAGACCTTGCCGCTCTGCATCAGGTAGACATGATCGGCTACACCGACGGCGCGATGCGTGTTCTGTTCCACCAGGACGATGGTCCGCCCTTCGTCTTTCAAGCGTTGCAAGATGCGGAACAGATCGTCGACAACCACGGGCGCAAGTCCCAGCGACGGCTCATCGATCAGGATCACCTTCGGCTCGGACATCAGGCCGCGCCCCATCGCCAGCATCTGCGCCTCGCCGCCAGACAGTGAACCGGCCAATTGCCGCCGTCTTTCCTTCAGCCTGGGAAACAACTCGTAAGCAAGTTCCAGATTCACGCCTGAGCGCGCGCGATGCTGTTTAGCGAATGCGCCCATCATCAGGTTTTCTTCCACCGTCATGTCGCGGAATACCATGCGTCCTTCGGGAATCAAACTGATTCCGTGGTTCGCCATCTCCCAGGTTTTGACGCTTCCCAGCGGTTGACCATTGAACAGTATCCGGCCTTGCGTAACCGGCACCAGGCCCATGATCGCGCGCAGCAGCGTGGTCTTGCCTGCGCCGTTGGGACCGATGATGGTGGTGAGTTTTCCCGGCGCGATATCGAGCGAAATATTCCACAGTATGTTGATTGCGCCGTAACCGGCACGCAAATCGGAGATTTCAATCATGGCCGCCACCTGTATAGCTTTTAATCACTTGCGGGTCGTTGAACACTTCATCCGGCGTACCGTCCGCGATCAGTTCACCGAAATTCAGCACGCAGACGCGGCTGCACAGTTTGCTGATGGTTTCGATGTCGTGTTCTATGATCAGGATGCCGATGCCGTATTTTTTATGCAGGCTCATCAACGTCTGCATGAAGCGGCGCTTGCCGTTGGTTTCCAGCCCTGCCAACACCTCATCGAGCAGCAGCAGCTTCGGTTCGGTTGCCAACGCTTTCGCCACTTCCAGCGCCTTGAGTTCGGTCAGCGCCAGTTCTGTAGCTGCATTGCACTGCGCCTTGCCGCTCAGTTCCAGGAAATCGAGAATTTCATCGATTTTTTTCTGGTCGACTTTGCCAGTTCCGAAGCGCTGCGCCACCTGCAGGTTTTCCCGTACGGTCAATTCATGCATGGGCTGCGGAATCTGGAAAGAGCGGCCGATGCCGAGACGTGCGCGGGCGTGCAGCGGCGTCTTCAATACATTCGCCGTATTGAAGACGATCTGTCCGCTGCTAGGCTTGACCAGGCCGGAAATCGCATTGAACAAGGTGGTTTTCCCGGCGCCGTTCGGCCCGACCAAACCGACCACTTCGTCGCTGGCGATCTCCATGCTGACCCGGTTGACGGCTGTCAGGCCGCCGAATCTGATCGTGACGTCCTCAAGCCTTAACATGGGTTTTCCTCTTGAATTTTTGCGCGAGCAAGGGAACCAGGCCGGCCGGGCTGAAAATGATCATCATCACCAGCAGCACGCCGAGAATCATCTGGTGCCCGGTGGGGATCAGGTTCTTGAAGATCAATTGATCGATCATGTAGACCGCCACCGCGCCCACCAGCGGACCAAGCAGCGTCCGGTAGCCGCCGAAGATCGCCGCAATGATCGGGATCACTGTCCAGCTGGATCCGAATGCATAATCAGGTTCCAGGAAATTGATGTAGTGGGCATTGAACGCACCGATCATGCCAGTCATGAAAGCCGACACAACCAGCATGGATGCCTTCAACAAGGTACTGTTGACCCCGACCACGCGGGTCGCATCTTCCGACTCGTGCATTGCCCTGAGCGCAAGGCCATAGTAACTCTTGCGGATCAGGTGATACGCCCAGACGAAAGCAACGACCATGGTGAGAATCACCAGGTAACCTCCCACCTTGCTGCCCAGGTCGAAGCCCAATACGTTCGGCAATTGGGGAATATTCGACAAGCCGCCTGAACCACCGGTGATATCCTGGAACTGGGTCGCCAGGATACGGAAGATCTGTGCGTACGCCAGGATCGCCAGCGCAAAGTACGGCCCCTTCAGGCGCAAGGCCGGCAGCATGGCCAGCGATGCTATCGCCGCCCCCACGCCGCCCAACAGCATCGCCGGAAAAACCGGCAAGCCGAATTTGAGCGTCAGCAAGGCCGATGCGTAAGAGCCGACGCCAAAAAAAGCTGCCTGCCCGAAGCTCACCATGCCGCCCAGATTACCGAGCAGCGCCCACGCCAGCGCAATCCCGCCGATGGTCAGCGACGCCACCACCAGGCTCATCATGTAGAGATTGCTGCCGAACAGCAGCGGCACTAGCAGATACAGGACCGGGGCTGCAACCATGCATATCAAGGTGCGCTGTTTCATCCGCGCCTCCTGCTGGCGCCAAACAAGCCGTTCGGTAAGACGAACAAGACCAGCAGGAACAGCAGCATGCCAGTCAGCTCTTGCAGTGCGGAGCTATACAAGGTGATCGTCAGGGATTCGACCACTCCCAGCAATATTGCCCCCACAAGGACGCCCGGAATCGATCCCGCTCCAGCCAGCACGGTAATGATGAATGCTTTCACAGTGAGCGATTCGCCCAGCGCCGGCTGGATGACACCCGAGCTGTACAGCGCAACTCCGGCGAAAGTGGCAAGCACCCCGGCGAGGACAAATGAAATCAGTTCGGTCCATTGCGGATTGATGCCCATCAGCTTGGCGGCATCGCGGTTACTGGCGACGGCGCGCACCGCCCTCCCATGCCAGCTTTTGGCCAGCCACCACCAGCCGCCCAGCATCAGCACCAGGCTCACAATGAAAAACAGCAATTCGCTGTTCATGCTGTAGAGGGATCCCAGCACGAACGCCTCCTGAAACCAGGCATTGCTGGTCGAATGGATGTCTGATTTCCAGATCAGCAATATCGCGTTCGTCAAGACAATGCCGATACCGTAGGTCAGGAGCAGCGAATTCAGCTCGCGGTCTTTCTTGATCTTGCTGACAAAAAAATAGACGAGGACGGAAGCAATGCACACCACTACCAGCGCCAGCGGAATCGCCAGCAGCGGATTGATTTTCAGCCCTGACTCGGTCATGTAGGCAATATAGGCGGCAAGCAGCACCAGTTCGCCGTGAGCCAGATTGATGATTTTCATGGTGCCGAAAACCACCGCCAATCCCAGCGCGATCAATGCGTACGATCCCCCGGTCAGCAAACCGGAAAACAAGGACTGCAAAATTAAGTCAGACATATGATTCGCCTTATTGGATGTTTAATCCATGAACCGGAAAAGCGCAATTTGTCAGCCTGTCCGGCGATGCGAACAGGCTGCAACGATGGCTGCGGAAATTACCAGGGCACACCGGGGAAATTCATCTTGCCGGTGGCGAATTCCTTCGGCCAGACGATGACTATCTTGCCGTTCTGGTGCTGGCCGATATGCTGGATGAAATTCGGGTTATCGCCTCGCGCATCGAACTGGAGGCGACCGATCAAGGTAGTCCGGTCGGTTTTGCGCATTTCGTCCGCTAGGCCGTCCTTCATCAAGCTGCCTTTGTCGGCCGCGCGTCCGATCGCTTCGAACAGCGCCATTGCTTGCACGAAGCCGTATTCGCTCAAATAATCGGGGCTCTTGTGGTACAAGGCCTTGAACGTTGCTTCGAACTGCTTGCCTTCGGCGCTGTCGAATTCAGCCGGATAAGGCAGTATCTCCGTACCAGAGACATTAGGTACCAGATCGGGAAAATCCTTCGACATTTTTGCGTTGGCGATCTGCCAGACACCAACCAGCGCCTTGACGTTCGGTTTCAATACCTTAGCTGCGCGCAGGATGCCGACATAGTCGTTTTCATAGCCCAGCATATTGATGGCGTCGGGACGGTCCTGCAATTTCACTTTATTGATGATGGGCTTGAAATCGGCAATGGCAGGATCGAAGGGATGCAGCGTTACTTTCACGCCCTTGGCTGTCATGATCTTGTTGACGTCAACGGCAAGTTCGTTGGTCGACTTCTTGGTGGAATAAATGATCGACAAGGACTTGATGCCCATGTCGGCGAACATGCCGGTCATGGCACGCACGTAGCCGTTGGTATTATTGATCCGGAAAAATTTCTTGTATCCCTGCGTCACGAATTCCTCGCTGGTGCCGCCGGAAGTGATGTAGACCAGTCCTGCCTTGTTGGCGGCAGTGGATGCCGGCCCGACCAGATCTGAAGTTGCACCGCCCGTGATGGCCAGAACGTTTTGCGATGCGAGCTGCTCCACCCCTGCGATCGCCTTGGCAGGCGCAGACTCGTCGTCTATCGTCACCAGCTTGATCTTGTGCTTGGGCTGTTGCTTGTTAAAGACCTCGACCGCAGTCAGCATGCCTTCATGCATTCCGGTGCCGCCGCGCGCATTGGCGCCCGTCAGCGAGATGACTGAGCCGACCTTGAATTCATCGGCGTACGCTGCATTAACAATCGCTGTAGCTGCAAGCGCAATGGCTAGCGCTGTCAGTTTCATTTTCATTACTGTCTCCAATTTTGTGTAGGCGGCTCGACCTTTCTATGAAGGTCTTTGTAATGCCCGCCGTATTTACATTCTCAGACTACTTTGACCACACCCTCTTGCAACAATATGTCCAACTCGCTTTTTTCAAGGCCAAGCTCGGTGAGCACTTCCATCGTTTGCGCACCAAATCCCGGTGGCGCCGTACGATAGGAGGCCGGTGTGCGGCTGAGCTTTATCGGCGCTCCCGCGCCCTTGTAGTCACCAATGCTCACCAGCATCTCCCGATGCGCGGTATGCGGATGAGCCACCACTTCGTCAATGCCGAGTACCGGGCCGCACGGCACGCCGCAACGGATCAACCTCTCGGCGACAGGCTTGCATTCATGGTCGGCCAGCAAGGCCTCCAGCGCCGTCTTTAGTTCCGCACGATGATTGCAGCGCGCACCGTTGGTGGCGAAGCGGCTGTCGGCTGCCAGATCGGCCTGCCCCAGCTGCTCGCACAGCTTCGCAAATTGACCATCGTTACCGACTGCAAGATAAATCGGCGTGGTCTTGGTCGCATAGGTATCGTATGGCGCAATATTGGGGTGCGCATTGCCGGTGGGGGCCGATACTTTCCCTGACAGGAAATGGTTTGCCAGATGGGGATGCAATAGCGAGACGCCTGAGTCGTATAAAGCCGCTTCTACGAACTGGCCTTTGCCGCTGCGTTGCCGTTCCTGCAAAGCCAGCAGGATACCGATCACGGCGTTCAATCCGGTGACCATGTCCACCACAGGCAGGCCGACCCGCAAAGGATCGCCACCGCTTTCGCCGTTGACGCTCATGATCCCTGCCATCGCCTGGATGACCGCATCGTAGCCGGGTAAACCGCCCAAGGGGCCGTCAGCGCCAAAGCCGGAAATACGGCAATGGATCAACTTCGGGAAAAGCTTGGATAGCGTCTGTTCGTAGCCCAGGCCCCATTTCTCCAACGTGCCGGTCTTGAAATTCTCGACCAGCACATCGGCGTCGGCCAGCAACCGACGCAGCAAATCGCGCCCGGCAGGCAGGGTAAGGTCAATCACGATGCCGCGCTTGTTCCTGTTGATCCCCAGGTAGTAGGAGGCCGTGCCATCCTGGAAGGGTGGCCCCCATCCTCTGGTTTCATCGCCCTGCGGCGGCTCGACCTTGATCACATCCGCGCCGTGGTCGCCGAGGATCTGGGCGCAAAACGGCCCACCCAGGACGCGACTCAAGTCGATCACCTTCAAACCCGCCAATGCGCCGTTCGCTATCTGTTGCATATTCACCGATCCGTTCATAAAGAATGTGTGAGCGCCCTGACCTTACGCTGGCAATAACGACATCGCCGCCGCCAGGGACACGGGCGCTTCTTCGAACAAGGATTTCAAGACCGCTTGCTGCGCCGGATCGACACATGCTTCTAATGGATTGGCCGGCAATAGTTTGTGTTTGAGCAGCAGATGAGAGAATGCCAGGCGACGCCAATCGGTAGCTGCCTGCGCAGCCTCCCAGGCAAAGAAAATCGCCGTGGCGATATGGTAGAGCGCACTTGCCGCCCGTCGCACCTCGACATCGTCAGGCGCATCGACGACGGATTCGACGAAGGCCACCACGCTGTCCAATGTCCGCGTCAACAGTGCGCGCGATGCTTCCGGAATCTGCTTCGCGCCCAACAATTTTCGCAAATAGTCCTGCAAATAGCCGAGGGTATTGTCGCGCTTTATCGAACGCACTACATCCAGCGCAACGATGTTGCTGGTGCCTTCCCAAATCGAGCCAAGATGGGCGTCGCGCACCAGCCGCGGATCGGACCACTCTTCGATATAGCCACACCCTCCCCGCACTTCCATGGCGTCGCCGGTGACTTTCCTGGCATCCCGGCAGGCGCGGAACTTGATCATCGGCGTCAGGATGCGCACCAGTTTCTGCGCCTCCTGGTCGCCGCCGTCCGCCCTCTCCATGCAGCTGGCGGTTTGCATGAACATCGAGCGGGCCTGCTCCGCCGGCAGCATCATCTTGATCAACTGGCGTTGCATCAACGGCATATCGATCAGTTGTTTGCCGAACGCGCTGCGGTTGCGTGCGATGAACAACGCCTCGCCCACCGCGCGGCGCATGAGGCCGGCGGCGCGAACGCCGTTAGACAAACGGGACATGTTGATCATGTCGGCCATCTGGTTGAATCCACGCCCCAACTCGCCGACCAGATAGGCGGTGGCGCCCTCCAGCTGGATTTCGCCGCTGGCCATCGAGCGACTGCCCATCTTGTCCTTGAGGCGGATGATGCGGTAATGATTGCGGCTGCCATCGGCAAGATATTTCGGCAGCAAGAACAGTCCCAGTCCTTTGATTCCCGCTGGCGCGCCGTCGGGTCGGGCCAACACCATCGCCAGGCCGGCGTCAGGATTGGAACAGAACCACTTGTCGCCAGCCAGCTTCCAGTCGTCGCCATCACGATAGGCACGCGTCGCCACCCGGGAAACGTCAGAACCTGCGCCTTGCTCGGTCATGAACATGGCGCCTTGATACAGTTCGTCGAAGTCGACAGTGGTGAGGTTAGGTAAAAACCGGGCAACCAGATCTGGATCACCGAATTTGCGCAAAGTGCTGGTCAAGGAATCCGTCATGCTGACAGGACAGCAAAGCCCGAATTCCGCCTGGACAAACAGGAAAGTCAGCGCATATTTCGCCAACGGCGGGAAAGGCGCCGGCCAGCCCAATACCCCGCCCCTGTGCGTCATCGCGGCAAGGCCAAGTTCGGAATAAGCGGCACGTTCCAGCGCTATGTAGGCCGGATGCTTGTTGATTTTCTGCACATTCTGTCCGGAACGCGTCCTGTGCTGCAAGGTCGGCGGATTCTTGTCCGCCGTCGAAGCCAGTTCATCCAGCTCTCCACCCGCCCGTTCGCCGAGCCGGACCAGATGCGGCTCGAGATGTCGATATACGTCTTTGGGTAAATACACCTGTAGCAAAGCGGATAGTCCGAAATCCGACGTGAACAGGTTGCTGCCGTGGCTGTCGGGAATCGCAGGCATGGTCTGGGGCGTGTCTGGCATCGCTGTCTCCTCTTGGTATGGAATGATTATTGGACGATGAGCGATTTAAATAAAATACATAATTTGCATCGTACGATACAGAAAATGTATGATGAAACCGTTACCTGACCTGTGAGATTCGAGCCATGGACCTACGCCAGCTGCGCTATTTTGTGACAGTCGCCGAGGAGCTGCACTTCGGCCGGGCGGCCGAAAAACTGCATATATCCCAGCCGCCTTTGAGCCTGAGCATCCAGCAGCTTGAAAAAAGCCTGGGCATCATGCTACTCATCCGCAGCAACAAGACGGTGGCGCTGACCAGCGCGGGGGTAGTTTTGTACAACGAAGCGCGTACGCTGCTCAAGCATGCTGCCGACATGGAAGACCTGGCGACCCGCGTGGCCCTAGGGGTGGAGGGACGCCTGAAAGTAGGATTTGTCGGAGCCATGCTGTTTCGCGGCCTCCCGGAAGCGATCAATGCATTCCAGGCAAAGAACCCGCGCGTCGACATTGTCTTGCGCGAGATGAATACGACAGAGCAGATCGAAGCGGTCCAGCGCGAGCAAATCGATATCGGTTTCATCCATTCAGGCCATCTGCCCGACGAAATACAGTCCAAAAAACTGCTGGAAGAACCCTTTGTATGTTGTTTGCCGGCTGGTCATCGCTACAGCAAAAAAACCAGGATCAGCCTGCGTGACCTGGCCGAAGAAACCTTTGTCCTGTTCCCTCGCTCGGTATCGCCGCATTATCACGACCGCATCGTTGCGCTATGCATCAATGCCGGATTCAGTCCACGCATCAGGCATGAAGTACGGCACTGGCTCACGATTGTCGGCCTGGTAGGGCAAAACATGGGAATCGCACTGGTGCCCTCGTCCATGCAAAAATCATCTCTGAAACAAGTGACATACATTCCCTTGACCGAGAGCAAAATACAATCCGAGTCCCTGTGCATCTGGCGTAACAAGGAAATCTCGCCATCTCTCAGTTTATTCATCGATTCCGTTAACTTTCCGGCCGTTGATTTTTGAGTATCGGCGAATTTCCGCAGCAAATGGTTTAAAGCTACTGGCTCTATCAGAACCCGGGGAAACGTACTAACATCAACAGCAAGGGTCTGAAAACGGTTCTGCCTGTCGTCAGGAGCCGCCGCCGGATCATCGCCTACGACAGCCAAGGAGACGCCATGCCCACCGCCCTGAATACCGATCATTTCTGGATGCCGTTCACGGCCAACCGCCAATTCAAGAGCCAGCCGCGGATGCTGGTTTCCGCATCGGGCATGTATTACACCACCGACGACGGCCGCCAGATTCTCGATGGCACGGCGGGCCTGTGGTGCACCAATGCCGGCCATTGCCATCCGAAAATCGTCGCTGCGATTCAGCAGCAGGCGGCCACAATGGACTTCGCGCCGGTGTTCCAGATGGGGCATCCGGTGGCGTTCGAAGCAGCCAGTGCATTGGTGTCGATCGCACCGGAAGGTTTGAACCGGGTGTTCTTTTGCAATGACGGTTCGGAATCGGTCGATACTGCGCTGAAAATCGCGCTGGCATATCACCGGGTGCGCGGCGATGGCTTGCGGACCCGTCTCATCGGCCGCGAGCGCGGCTATCACGGCGTCGGCTTCGGCGGTATCGCAGTCGGTGGCATCGCCGGCAATCGCAAGCATTTCGGCCCGACGCTGGCTGGCGTCGACCACCTGCGACATCCGCTCGATATTGCGCGGAATGCGTTCTCGCACGGTTTACCGGAACATGGCGCCGAGATTGCAGATGAATTCGAACAACGCTTGCTGGCGCTGCATGATCCGGCAACTGTGGCGGCCTTGATCGTCGAACCGATCCAGGGTTCAACCGGGGTCATCTTGCCACCCAAAGGCTATCTGCAAAAGCTGCGCGCCATTTGCGACAAGTACGGCATCCTGCTGATTTTCGACGAAGTGATCACTGGCTTCGGCCGTCTCGGCACACCGTTCGCCGCCGATTATTTCGGTGTTGTGCCGGACATGATCTGTTGCGCCAAGGGCCTGACCAACGCCAGCGTGCCGATGGGCGCAGTCATCGTGCGCCAGGATATCCACGATGCCTTCATGAGCGCCGCCAGCGAGAACGCCATCGAATTCTTCCATGGCTACACCTATACCGGCCACCCTCTGGCGGCCGCAGCTGCGGTCGCTACGATTGACGTTTACCGGAGCGAGAACCTGTTCGACCGCGCTGCTGCGACGGCGCCCTATTTCGAGCAGGCAGCGCATAGCCTGAAGGGCTTGCCCTACGTCAAAGACGTGCGCAACCTCGGGCTGGTATGCGGAATTGAACTGGAGCCGATTGCCGGTAAGCCGGGTGCGCGCGCCTTCGACGCATTCTTGAAATGTTTCTGGGAAAAGGGAGTGCTCATCCGCACCACGGGCGACATCATCGCCCTGTCGCCGCCGCTGATTATCGAACAGGCGCAGATTGACCAACTGTTTGCCGCAATTGGCGATGTACTCAAAGCGCAGCATGCGACGAGTTCCGCCGTCGCCTGATCAATAATCAATACTTGGCAACATCCAATAAAAAACCCGCCGAGGGATACCCAGAATCAGGGCATACATCGGCGGGTTTTTAGTGGCCGGACAGAAGGTCCGGTGCACTGGCTTACGCGTCGCGCGAAGCCTTTTTACGCTCATGTTCCTTCAGGTAACGCTTACGCAGACGAATGCTTTTTGGCGTTACTTCGACCAGTTCGTCATCGTCGATGAATTCAACTGCGTATTCCAGCGACATTTCGATTGGCGGTACCAGGCGCACCGCTTCGTCGGTACCGGAAGAACGGACGTTGGTCAGTTGCTTACCCTTGATCGGGTTAACGACCAGATCGTTATCACGCGAGTGAATGCCGATGATCATGCCTTCGTAGACCGGGTCATTGTGGCTAACGAACATACGGCCGCGATCTTGCAGTTTCCAGATAGCGTAGGCAACCGCTGCGCCGTCGTCTTGCGAAATCAGCACGCCGTTGCGACGGCCGCCCAGTTCACCCTTGGAGGTGTCGACTGGTGCGTATTCGTCAAACACGTGGCTCATCAGGCCGGTGCCGCGGGTCAGGGTCATGAATTCACCCTGGAAGCCGATCAGGCCACGCGCAGGAATGCGGTACTCGAGACGCACACGTCCTTTGCCGTCCGGTTCCATGTTTTGCAGATCGCCGCGACGACGACCGAGTTCTTCCATGACGCCGCCCTGGTTGGCTTCTTCCACGTCGACAGTCAGGTTTTCGTATGGCTCCTGGCGCACGCCGTCGACCATCTTGAACACCACGCGTGGACGCGACACGGCCAGCTCGTAGCCTTCGCGACGCATGTTTTCGATCAGGATAGTCAGGTGCAATTCACCACGGCCCGACACTTCGTAGGTCGAATCGTCGTTTTCAGCCTGTACCACGCGCAAAGCCATGTTGGCTTTCAGTTCGCGGTCCAGACGGTCCTTGATCTGACGGGTGGTAACGAATTTACCTTCGCGACCGGCCAACGGCGAGTTGTTCACCATGAAGTTCATGGTCAGTGTCGGCTCATCGACCTTCAACATCGGCAGGCCTTCCGGATGATCCGGAGCGCAGATGGTGGAGCCGATGCTGATTTCTTCGATACCGTTAATCAGCACGATGTCGCCAGCCAGTGCTTCGTCTGTCAGCACGCGGTCCAGGCCACGGAAAGTCAGTACCTGGTTGATGCGCGCCTTGGTCGGCTTGTCTTCAGGGCCATTCATCCAGACCACGTCTTGCAGGGCTTTGACGCGACCGCGCAGGATACGGCCAACGCCGATCTTGCCGACGTAGGAAGAGTATTCGAGCGAAGTGATTTGCAGTTGCAACGGGCCGTTAGGGTCATCTTCACGCGCTGGAACGTGCTTCAGGATAGCGTCGAACAATGGTTCCATGTTGCCGTCACGGACGGTGTCTTCCAGGCCTGCATAGCCTTTGAAGCCTGATGCGTAAATGATCGGGAAATCCAGCTGTTCATCGGTTGCGCCGAGTTTATCGAACAGTTCGAAAGTGGCGTTCACGGCCTTTTGCGGATCGGCATTTTCGCGGTCGATCTTGTTGACCACGACGATCGGCTTCAAGCCCAGTGCCAGCGCCTTGCGCGTCACGAAACGCGTTTGCGGCATCGGGCCTTCTTGTGCATCAACCAGCAGCAAGACGCTGTCTACCATCGACAGTACGCGCTCGACTTCGCCGCCGAAGTCGGCGTGGCCAGGGGTATCAACGATGTTGATGTGCGTGCCCTTGTATTCGACTGCGCAGTTCTTCGACAGAATCGTGATACCACGTTCTTTTTCAATTTCGTTCGAATCCATCACGCGTGCATCGACGTGCTGGTTGTCACGGAAGGTGCCGGATTGACGCAGCAATTGGTCAACCAGAGTGGTCTTGCCGTGGTCAACGTGGGCAATGATGGCAATGTTGCGAATGGCGCGAGGTGTGTTTGACATGGTCAGTTTGGAGATTGAAGAACTTAGTAAGTGCGCCGGTAATAATTGCGCAGAATATTTATTGCTGATTTATTTCTGATTATTTATTGCTGAATTTTCATTGCTACATATGCGGCCAAACATGCACGCTAAGGCACTGCACAGAAGTACGGCAGATGTAGCGGAATTTGGGAGGCCGCGCATTATAGCATGACGCGCTGCACTACTTTACGAAAAGCCTTGTAATTTCAAAGAGTTGCTGTCTCAATCCTGGCATAAATATTGACTAAAAGATATTTTATATGAGCTGCGCCGTGGCAATCAGGCGCTCGGGCGCTAGGACGCCATATTCATGCAGCTGCGCGGTGCCCAGTAATTGCCGAAAAGACATTTCATCCGCTGGCTGCTGGTAGACCCGTACTCGGCCGCCCTGCTCCGGTAAGGCTACGCCCTCTTTCGACAGCGTCAGGCGCTGGCCTTGCAAAAAGCGCTTGGCCAGTGCTTCCGATAGCAATACCTCTGGAAAAGTTAGCAGCAAGCTATCGACTGGCGCCAGCAAGGTACAACGTTCGGCGGCTTCAGTCCCGCTCAACTGCTCCAGGGTGACGCACCCCTCCAGCGTCAGATGGCCGACCTGGGTACGGCGCAACTCTTGCAAATGTGCGCCACAGCCCAGCGCAGCGCCGATATCTTCGCCCAAGACACGGATGTAGGTACCTTTGCTGCAACTTACCCGCAAACGCAGGAACGGCGCGTCGTAGGCCAGGAATTCAAGTGAGTGAATGGTTACATCACGCGCTTCGCGCTCCAAGACAATACCAGCGCGTGCATATTCATACAAAGGCTTGCCGTCGCGTTTCAGCGCCGAGTACATCGGCGGCACTTGCTTGATCGGGCCGCGGAACTGCGCCAGCACCGCATCAATCTGCTCGAGGCTGACGTTGACGTCCTTTCGCTCCTGAACTTCGCCTTCGGTATCCCCGGTGGTAGTACTCACTCCCAGGTGGATCAAGGTTTCATAAGTCTTGTCGGTATCCAGCAAATCCTGGGCGAACTTGGTGGCTTCGCCGAAGCACAACGGCAGTACGCCGGTGGCGAACGGATCAAGAGTACCGGTGTGACCGGCCTTCTGTGCATTCAGCAAGCCTTTGGCCTTGATCAGCGCGTCGTTACTGGAAAAGCCGACAGGCTTATCCAACAGCAATACGCCATTGAGCGGGACACGGATTCTTTTGGGTGGACGTGATGCCATGGTAGCGAATACAAAAAAAGGTGAAGAAAAGCAGAAACGGCCTGCCGTTACCAGCAAGCCGCATCAAATTTACAACAAGGACTGCCAATCAAACCTGGACAGACTCTCGCTTATTCCTGGCCGTCGTCCTTGGAGCGCGTGGCATTCGCCAGATCGATCAAGCGCGACATTTCAACGCCACGGGCGGTCGAATTGTCATGAATGAAATGCAAGGCAGGCAAGGTGTGGATAGACAGGCGGCGACCCAGCTGGTTGCGCAGGAAACCGGCAGCCTGGGTCAAGCCCTTGACGGTATTCGCAATCGCTTCCAGGTCGTCGTTCAACATCGTGAAAAACACCTTGGCATGGGCGTAATCCGGCGTGACCTGCACTTCGGTGATCGTGATCATGCCGACCCGCGGGTCTTTCAATTCGAAAACGATAATCTCGGACAAGTCCTTCTGGATCTGGTCTGCAACGCGCAGACCGCGGCCGGGGATGGATTTACTATGTTTAGCCATACGTTTATTCGGCGTTTCTACACGCCTTGTCTTTCACAAAAGAACCACAGAACCACAAAAACTTACCTGGCTTGCAAGCAGCTCTGGAAACCGCAGCCTCAGCTACGCTGACTTGGTTCTGTGCCTGACCGAGAAGCGCAGCTGTACGAAAGTACAGTGAGCATCACAGGTCAGGCACAGGGCCGCGCAGTAAATTTACAGAGCTGCCATCGCAAAATGAAAATCGGGCTTGTAGGCCCGATTTTCCTGCCCTGCGCACCTGACCGGCGTGCGCTTGCTTTGCCTGTTACAGAGTACGCGCGATTTCTTCTACTTCAAAGATTTCGAGGTGATCGCCTTCTTTGATATCGTTGAAGTTCTTCAGCGTCAGACCGCATTCAAAGCCGGAACGGACTTCCTTGACGTCATCCTTGAAGCGTTTCAGCGAATCCAGCTCGCCTGTCCACAACACGACGTTGTCGCGCAGCAGACGGACCGACGCGCCACGCTTGACCAAACCTTCGAGCACATAGCAACCGGCAATCGCACCGACCTTGCTAACCAGCAGGACCTGGCGAATCTCGACCAGACCCAGGTTCTGTTCGCGCTTCTCTGGCGACAACATACCGGACATCGCTGCCTTGATCTCATCCACAGCATCGTAAATGATGTTGTAGTAACGGATGTCGACGCCGTTGGCTTCCGCCAGCTTGCGTGCCGATGCATCGGCGCGGGCGTTGAAGCCGATAATCACGGCCTTCGAAGCGACTGCCAGGTTGACGTCCGACTCGCTGATGCCGCCGACGCCGGCGTGCACCACCTGGACCCGGACTTCGCTGGTCGACAGTTTCTGCAACGACTGGACCAGCGCTTCTTGCGAACCCTGCACGTCGGTCTTGATGATCATCGGCAGGTTCTTGACCTCGCCTTCGGCCATCTGGTCGAACATGTTTTCCAGCTTCGCGGCTTGCTGCTTGGCCAGTTTGACGTCACGGTACTTACCTTGACGGAATTGACCGATTTCACGCGCCTTACGCTCGTCTGCCATTACCATGACTTCTTCGCCGGCGACCGGCACTTCTGTCAGGCCCTGGATTTCGACCGGAATCGATGGGCCGGCTTCAGCAATCGCCTTGCCGTTTTCATCCAGCATCGCACGAACACGGCCATAAGCCGAACCAGCCAGCACCACGTCACCGCGCTTCAAGGTGCCGGATTGCACCAGAATCGTTGCAACCGGACCACGGCCCTTGTCCAGACGCGCTTCTACCACCAAGCCACGGGCTGGTGCAGCAACCGGTGCCTTCAGTTCCAATACTTCGGCTTGCAGCAGAACTTGCTCCAGCAAGTTGTCGATGCCTTCACCAGTCTTGGCCGATACCGGCACGAATGGCGATTCACCACCGTATTCTTCAGGCACAACTTGTTCTGCGATCAGTTCTTGCTTGACGCGGTCCAGATTGCCACCCGGTTTGTCGATCTTGTTGATCGCTACCACCAGCGGTACGCCGGCTGCTTTCGCGTGGGCGATCGCTTCCTTCGTTTGCGGCATCACACCGTCGTCGGCAGCAACCACCAGAATCACGATATCGGTCGCCTTGGCGCCACGGGCACGCATCGCGGTAAACGCTTCATGGCCCGGGGTGTCGAGGAAGGTGATCATGCCACGCGGCGTTTCTACGTGATAGGCACCGATGTGCTGGGTAATGCCGCCGGCTTCGCCGGAAGCAACCTTGGCGCGACGGATGTAATCCAGCAGCGAGGTCTTACCATGGTCAACGTGACCCATGACGGTGACCACCGGTGCGCGCGGCAGCATTTCGGCGTCGGCATGCTCTTCGCCATCGATCAGCAATGCTTCAGGATCGTCCAGCTTGGCAGCATGTGCGGTGTGGCCCATTTCTTCGACCAGAATCATCGAAGTTTCCTGGTCCAGCACCTGGTTGATGGTGACCATCTGGCCCAGTTTCATCAAATGCTTGATGACCTCGGAAGCCTTGACCGACATCTTGTGCGCCAGCTCGGCGACAGTAATGGTTTCAGGGATATAAACATCCTTGACGACTGCCTCTGTCGGCGCCTGGAAATTACTTTCGTGATCGTCGTTATGCGAACCGCGACGGCCCTTAGGACCACCACGCCAGCCGTCACGGCCACCGCCGGTATTGCCGCGGGTCTTGATGCCGAGGCCACGCTTTTTGGCGGCGTCGTCTTGCCAGGTCGAAGATACGTTAGCGGATTTGATCGATTTCTTGTCGACCACCACTTTTTTGTCGTCTTTCTTCTCGCCCGGCTTTTTGTCCGCTGGCTTGTGCAATGTACCTTCGGCGGTCTTGGCCGGTGCTGCTGCAGGAGCAACCGGCTCAGGCGCCTTGATGACTCTGCGCGGCGCATTCATCATCGCCTTGATTTGCGCAACTTCATCTTGCACAGCCTTGCGAGCACGTTCGGTAGCAGCCGATTTCTCAGCAGCTTCCTTGGCGGCTTGCGCAACTTTCTGCTTGGCTTCTTCGCTGGCCAGACGTTTCTTTTCTTCTGCGGCAGGATCTTCCTGCTTGACCGGAGCGGCGGCGCCAGGCGCTGCGGCAACCGGTGCAGGCGCTTCAGCAGCCGCCTTCTTGGCTTCGAGTTCTGCTTTCTTGGCATCGTTTTCAGCTTTTTGCGCAGCCTTGGCTTGCGCTTCTTTCTCCGCTTCCAACTTGGCCAGACGCTCTTGCTTCTCGATCAATTCTGCTTCCTGGCGAGCAATCAATTCAGCTTGACGGCGTGCTTCCTCGATCCGGCGAGCTTGTTCAGCTTCGTCGATCACCGGTGCGGCAGGCACAGCCGGTGCTGCCGCTACTTCGGCAACCGGTTCGTCACGTTTGACGAAAGTACGCTTCTTGCGCACTTCAACCTGGATCGTACGCGACTTGCCTGTGGCGTCAGCCTGCTTGATCTCGGTGGTTTCCTTGCGGGTCAGCGTGATTTTCTTCTTTTCGCTATCAGGCACCGCGCCGTGCGAACGGCGCAGATGTTCCAGCAAACGATCCTTGTCTTCTTTCGACAAGGCGTCGTCAGTCGAATTTTTCTGGACGCCAGCCGATTGCAATTGTGTCAGCAGTAAATCCGCTGGCATTTTCAGCTCGGTGGCAAATTGGGCTACATTGTTACTCGCCATTCAGTCCTCTTTTTCTATGTGGCGCGGCAGACGATACGGAACCTCTCGGATCACTCGATCACTTGGCTTCCGCTGTATTCCATGCCTTGGCTTGCAGGGCCTTGGCATGATCATCGTACTTGGCATCGATGAGTTTCATCTCATCGTCGGTCACATCTTTAAACTCTTCTTCAATCAAATGACGCGCACGGTCAGCTGGCAAAGCCAGGATCGCGCCAAATTCGTCATACGCCAGGGCAGCGAACGCAGTCAATGTCTTGACTCCCGCCAAACCCAGCTTGCCGGCGGTAACCCGGTCCATGCCCTCGAAGTTGACCAGGGCATCTTCCATGCCTTCCAGTCCTTCTTCCGAGGCAATCGCTTCGGTTACCAACGCGTCCCGCGCGCGATTGCGCAGTTCGTTCACGGTATCTTCGTCAAACGAATCGATTTCCAGCATTTCAGTAATCGGCACGTAGGCGATTTCTTCCAGGCTGGCGAAACCTTCTTCTACCAGGATGTCGGCGACTTCCTGGTCAACATCCAGCTTTTCCATGAACAGGGTACGGATCGCCGCAGTTTCCACCGCCGACTTATCGGCCGATTCTTCTGCCGTCATGATGTTGATCTGCCAGCCGGTCAGTTCTGCCGCCAGGCGTACGTTCTGACCGCCGCGACCAATTGCAATAGCCAGGTTTTCTTCGTCCACCACGACATCCATTGCGTGCTTTTCTTCGTCAACCATGATCGAAGAAACGTTCGCAGGAGCCAATGCGCCGATGACGAATTGCGCCGGATCTTCCGACCACAGCACGATATCGACACGTTCGCCACCGAGTTCGCCAGTCACGGCCTGCACGCGCGAACCACGCATGCCGACGCAGGTACCAATAGGATCGATGCGCTTGTCTGCTGTAAACACGGCAATCTTGGCGCGAACGCCAGGGTCACGTGCAGCCGACTTGATTTCCAGCGAGCCTTGTTCGATTTCCGGCACTTCCAGTTCGAACAGCTTCATGATGAATTCCGGCGCGGTGCGCGACAGAATCACTTGCGGGCCGCGTGCATTGCGGTCGATACGCAGGATAAAGGCGCGGACACGGTCGCCGATCCGCAGGTTTTCCTTAGGAATCGTCTGGTCGCGCGGCAAGCGTGCTTCGATCTTGCCCGATTCAACGATCGCATCGCCGCGTTCCATCCGTTTGATGGTGCCTGTGACCAATGAGTCGCCGCGCTCCAGGAAGTCGGCCAGGATCTGTTCGCGTTCAGCATCACGGATCCGTTGCAGCACGACTTGCTTGGTGTCTTGCGCGAAGCGGCGGCCGAAGTCGACCGATTCAATCGGTTCTTCGATGTGGTCGTCGACTTCTACGTCGTCAATCTGTTCCTTGGCTTCGAACAACAGGATTTCCTGGTCCGGCAGTTGCAGGCCAGCTTCATCCGGCACGACGTGCCAGCGACGGAAGGATTCGAATTCACCGGTTTCGCGGTCAATCGTGACGCGAATATCGACGTCACCTTCGTAGCGCTTCTTGGTTGCCTGTCCAAGTGCGTGTTCGAGCGCACCGAATACCACATCACGATCGACGTTTTTTTCATGCGCGAGCGCATCGACCAACAATAAAATTTCGCGACTCATGCTTTGCGACTCCTAAAATCCACTTGCGGCACCAAGTGTGCCTTGTCTACGTCAGCGAGCGTGAAATCCAACACCGCCGACCCATCTTTTGTTTCAAATTCGATTTTCAAATTCTCGCCGTCCGGTTCACCCAGGACGCCTTGAAATGACTTGCGATGCGCGGCGCCCGGCATCGCCACGCGCAGCTTAACAATTGCTTCCTTGCCTGCAAAACGCACATAGTCAGCCAGTTTCTTCAGCGGCCGATCCAGGCCTGGCGATGAAACTTCCAGTCGCTCGTACACGACGTTTTCCACAGTCAGCACGTGCAACAGTTGATGCGTTACTTTTTCGCAATCTTCTACCGTGATCTGGCCTCCTGGTCCGGCATTTTCCGACGTCAAGTCGATGAAAACGCGCAGCAGACCACGCGCGGCGATTTCCAACTCGACCAGCTCGTAGTCCATGCCAACCACGGTCGTTTCAATTAGCTTCAGTAACTGCAAAGCAACTCCCTAATAAAATATAACTATAGGCCTGATGTATGTACGCAACACTGGTACGCCAAAATCGTAAGTACAACGTCAAAAAACCGCAAAAAACGAAAAGCAAAAAAAAAAATGGGCATCTGCCCATCTTCTTATCGTTTGTCATTTCAAGCAGTTTCACGAGAGCGATTACGAATTAATCCGAGATTAACTCTCGTATTTTCTTCGCTTTTTCTCCGCCTTTTCTCGTTAATGACTTCTGTTAACTTGTAAATTATAAACGATTGAGCTATGTACCGCAATGCGGGAAGTTTGCATTTATTGACAATCGCCCGTCAAAGGGCGGTTAATTGACCATAATTGCAACACTTCCACTTACTTTTTTTCATCTCATCCGGAGCGGCCAAACACCGCTCCAGACCGCAACGTCAATTAGCCGCGCGGACGGCGACGTGGTCCGCCTTGGGCGCCGTAGTGTCCGCCGCCGGTTGGTCCGCCAGCCGCCTTGTTAGGGCGTGACGGACGGGCAAAACCGCTGCCGCCACCATTGCGCCGTTGCTGCCCGGCATCCGGAAAGCCCAATGCAGTTTGCAGCGGATCCGGCTGCCGGCTACGCGGCTGGCCACCGCCTTGCGGACGACCTTGGCCGCCACCTTGGCCACGCCCTTGGTTGCCGCGCGATTGGCCAAATCCGCCTTGATCGCGATAACCTGCAGGGCCTTGCGGCGCACTATCTGCGCGATTGCCGTTAGGTTGACGATCCCTGTTGAAATCGGGACGCCCCTTGCTGCCGCCTGCACTCTGGCCGGCAGGCTTATCCAGACCATGCGCTGCCATCATGTCGCGCACTGCATTCTCATCCAGCTCTTCCCAACGACCGCGTTTGAGGCCCCGTGGCAAGGTCATGGCGCCGTAACGGGTGCGGATCAGACGCGATACAGTCAGACCGATCGCTTCGAACATGCGGCGCACTTCACGGTTACGACCTTCCCCGATCACCACGCGATACCACTTGTTGATACCTTCACCGCCGCCATCGGCAATCTTAGTAAACTGCGCAACGCCGTCTTCCAGCTCAACGCCGGCCAACAGTTTCTGGCGCATGCCCTGCTCCAGCTCACCCAGGGTTCGTACCGCGTATTCGCGGTCGATGCCATAGCGCGGGTGCATCAGACGGTTAGCCAGGTCGCCCGAGGTTGTAAACAACAGCAAACCTTCGGTATTGAAGTCCAGACGTCCGACAGCCAGCCACTTGGCCGCCTTCATATTAGGTAAACGGTCAAACACCGATGGACGGCCATCAGGGTCGTTGTGGCTGACGATTTCACCGGCTGGCTTGTGATACACCAGTACGCGCGGAGGACGCTTGCTGACTTTACGCTGCAGCAACTTACCGTTGATCCGAATCTGATCGGTCGGCAAGATGCGCTGGCCGATATGGGCCGGCTCGCTGTTGACCGAAACACGGCCAGCGATAATCAATTCTTCCATATCGCGCCGCGAACCCAGGCCGACCTCTGCCAACACCTTATGCAGCTTGGGTGCGTCATCCTCGGCGGTCAGGTCGCGCCGGACGTTCTTTTGTGCAGCATGGCGACGATCGTTTGCGTCTTCAGTCGTGACCAGCGTATCGAACGACTCGGAGGTAACAAACGAAAACACTTCATCGGCGTCGCCGGTACGCGATCCTGGTTTGCCATTACGTTGACCTTGCTGGCCCGGTTTGCCATTCTGCGCTTGCGGCTTCTTGCCCTTTTGCTGGCGGTCGCGCGAATTGCGGTCGGTGCCGCGGTCGCCGTTACGGCCATTGTTATTGTTACGATCGCCACGTGGCTGACGCACTTCACCGACGGGACTGTCAGCATTTTGCGACGCTACCGGCTGACCTTCAACTGCAGCCAGATTGCCAGTCTCGACCACAGCATCCGCGGCGACAGACGACTCCTGGGCGCGCTGGGCGGCGCGGTTGCTACGCAAAGCGCGCGGACCACGAACGCCACGTTTGGCTGGCCGCTCACGCGGCGTTGTTTCTACATTGATCACATTCACGAATGGCGCCGCATCAGCGACTGGCGCTACCTGCGCAACTGCCTCAACGCTGGCGACCGGCTCGGCCACAACAGCAGGCGCCTTCTTGCGTGGCGCGGCTTTCGGCTTGACCGCAGCTACAGCTTCCGGTGCAACCGCAGCAACATGCGCAACTTCCGATGCAGCACTGCCCTCGTCGACCGCCACGACTGCTTTCTTGCGCGGTGCGCGCGGAGCACGTTTGACCGGCTCGGCAATATCAGCAGACGAAGTCTCCGCAGCCGGGGCCGTAGCAGCGTCAGCGGCGACCGTCGCGGCCTTGCGCGCTCTCGGCTTTTTCGCCGGCTTCGATTCGGTGGCGGCTGTCACGTCGACGACCGGTGCTTCATTGGAACTAGGTGGGTTCATTATTCAGGTGTTGGTTATGCCGACCTGGCGTGGCTTCATCATCCGATTCGGACGCTTGGTCGTTGGTGTGGGTTTCATTCGATGCAACGGTTGTTTCCTGCGGCTGAACTGCTTCTTCAGCCGTTTCCGTTGCATTTTCCGTCATGACTTCAGGTGCGCCGATGCCTGCATCGACACTATCTTCCGTCATTGGTTCTGCAATCTGTTCTGCATCCGAAGCGTTTTCAGCCGCCATATGCACTGGCTCAGCCAGTTCGGTTTGCAGTTCTACGTCAGTTTCTTCCTTTGCCGCGGCCGCCTCCAGTGCTGCCCGGGCTTCCATGCTGGCCTCCAGATCCGCTTCCAATGCCTGCAATTCCAGCAGATTGCCTTCTTGCATGTCATTTCTGGCAACTTGCTGCAGCGGCGGCAACTGATCCAGCGAGGTCAGCCCGAGATCGTCCAGGAACTGCCGCGTGGTGGCGAACAATGCTGGCCGGCCCGGCACATCGCGATGGCCGATGGCCTCAATCCAGCCACGTTCTTCCAGCATTTTCACGGTCTGCGAATTGACCGTGACGCCACGAATTTCCTCGATGTCGCCACGGGTTACCGGCTGACGGTAAGCAATAATCGCCAGGGTTTCCATGGTTGCACGTGAATATCTCTGCGGCTTTTCCGGATTCAGGCGCTCCAGATAGATCTTCATCTCCGGGCGGCTCTGAAAGCGCCATCCGGTCGACAGGGCGACTACTTCGATGCCCTTGTCCGACCAATCCGTACGCAATTCCTCGAGCATCGACCTGATCGTATCTGCATTGATTTCGCCCTCATCGTCGCCGATGTCTTCGCCATTGCGCACATACAACTTTTTCAAGTCGTTAAGCGACAGCGGCTCGTGAGCACAGAGCAATGCAGTTTCGAGGACTTTCTTGGCCTCAATAGTATTCATGTACGACGTAGCTTATTTAAATTTTATTAAAAATTTCGCAGAGCTTATGTTCAACGGCAGGCGTCATGAGTGTGCCTGATACCTGGTCAAAGAAAAGCTGTTGATACTGCTGTCCAGCGCCCGTTAGAGGAGGATTAATGAGGGCGGGGACAATAAGACTTGAATAAGACGGCAGCATTTCTGGTGCACCGCTCGTTCCTTAGATTTTGATCCCGGCGGTGCGGCGCGCTGCTATAACTTTACGGCAACCGGTCTCGCCATTTATCAAAAAATGTTGAGACAGAGTTTAGCACAAAGCTTGTGAGGAGGGCGGATTGATCTTACAGATGTGGTTATTTGACGATACAAGGCGAGTTCCAGCAAATGGGGAATACGTCATGAATGACCTTCGCCCATTTTGCGTGTTTACGCTCTGCAACTATGCCTGCACTACCCACCGCAACGAAATCGTCCGGCAAGTATCGCCGAACATTTAGCTGCCACGATAGGTGGAATACGACCAAGGTGATACCACCAGCGGCACATGATAGTTCTGGTCGGCATGGGCAATGCCAAAAGCCAGCGTGACGCGATCAACAAAACGCGGGGTGGGCAGGTCAATTCCTTGCGAAGCGAAATAATCGCCAGCCGAAAATACCAGCTCATATTGTCCGACCTGCATCTCTTCACCTTGCAGCAAAGGCGCGTCAACCCGGCCATCCTGGTTGGTCACTGCGCTCTTCAACAGACTGCGACCGGCGGCGCTGACTGAATACAATGCAATTTTGACACCTGCGCCCGGCTTGCCCTGGGTAATATCCAAAACGTGCGTGCTTAATTTCCCAACGGCGTTTCCCATGACAGTTCCCTATATCGATTAGTTGAAAATGAGTATCGATCAAATGATATACCGCAGGGTGCAGGTCAATATATTATCCGGCATATATTAATCATGGCTGCAGCACACATAATTCAGACAAATCCAATATCTCCAGGCCAAGCTATGACTACCAACACTGATCCACAGTATCCGCGCGACATGACCGGCTATGGCCGCACTCCGCCCCATCCGCAATGGCCGAACAAGGCCCGGGTCGCTTTGCAGTTCGTTCTTAACTATGAAGAAGGCAGCGAAAACTGCGTACTGGACGGCGACGCCGGCTCGGAAACCTTCCTCTCTGAAATCATTGGCGCCCAGAGTTTTCCGGCACGCCATATGAGCATGGAATCGCTCTACGAATACGGCTCGCGCGCCGGCGTCTGGCGCTTATTGCGCATGTTTGAAGAGCGCCGCCTGCCGCTGACCGTGTTCGGTGTTGCACGCGCGCTACAGCGCAACCCGGAAGCGACCGCCGCTTTTCAAGAACTTGGCCATGAAATCGCCTGCCACGGCCTGCGCTGGATCAGTTACCAGAATGTCGACGAAGCCACCGAACGCGCCCATATCGCCGAAGCCGTCAGCGTCATCAAGGAATTGACCGGCAGCGCCCCGCTCGGCTGGTATACCGGCCGCGATTCGCCGAATACCCGCCGCCTGGTGATGGAACACGGCGGTTTCAGCTACGACGCCGATCATTACGGCGACGACCTGCCGTTCTGGGAACAAGTCAGCGTCCGGTATGACAACGGCAAAACAGAAACCAAGCCGCAACTGATCGTGCCCTATACCCTGGATACCAACGACATGCGCTTCGCCGCCATGCAAGGCTTCAACTCCGGCACCCAGTTCTACGATTACCTGAAAGACGCTTTCGACGTGCTCTATCGCGAAGGCGATCCACATGGCTTGAACCAGCCGAAAATGCTATCGATCGGCCTGCACTGCCGCCTGGTCGGCAGGCCCGGACGCGCGGCGGCGCTGGCGCGTTTTCTCGATTATGTGCAGGCCCACGGCCAAGTCTGGGTCACGCGCCGCATCGATATCGCCAACCATTGGCGCACCACTCACCCGTTTTCAGCTTAACCGCAGCAAACGTTTTCCCACCCGCCGTGGCGGTACCACGGAACGTAGCCAAAACACAGACGTGTGTTGTTTCAAATGAACAGATCCAAAATTTTATCGACCGTTTATAAAAATCAGGAGACAGGGATGTACCCAGCTAAAAACAAATTAAGAAAACTGCAACTCGTTGCCGCCCTCGGCGCCACGATTGCACTGCCAGCGATGGCCCAGACGTCGGTCCAGGTAACCGGCCTGGTCGACACGTATGTCGGCTCGCTGAAGTACAGCGGTGACTCAGCACGCACCAGCGTGGTCGACAGCGGCGGCATGACTACCTCATGGATCGGCTTCAAAGGCACCGAAGATCTCGGCGGCGGACTCTCTGCCAAATTCAACCTGACTTCGTTCTTCCGTTCCAACACCGGCGCCACCGGCCGCTTCGACGGCAACGAAACAATGTTCTCGCGCGACGCTAACGTCGGCTTGGTCGGCAGCTTCGGTGCGATTTCGCTGGGCCGCGACCTGGCACCGAACTTCCTGCCGTCGATCCTGTTCAACCCGTTCGGCGATTCGTTCAAGCTGTCACCGCTGATCCTGCACATGGATGTGCCTTGGTTCAACGCCTCCGGCTGGACCAATTCGGTGGCGGGCGATACCGGCTGGAGCAATGAAATCATCTATACGACGCCGGATTTCTCCGGCCTGAAAGCCAATTTCCATTACCAGTTCGGTGAAGTCGCCGGCAATACCGGTAAAAACAATATTGGCGCGAACATCTTGTATTTCCATGGTCCGCTGGCATTGACGGCCTACTATCAACGGGTGCAGGTCAACAATCCTTTGGAACTGTCGCCGGGCAACGTCCAGCCAGCGACCAACATCCCGCTGCCAAGCGGCATGGTTGCGGCACGCCAGTCGAGCTGGTTCCTGGGCGCAACTTACGACTTTACTATCGCCAAACTGTTCGCTACCTACGATCAAACCTCGCATGATATCGACTTGAAGGACAAGACCTTCCAGCTCGGCACCAGCATCCCGCTCGGCCAAGGCGCAATCCTGGCATCGTGGGCCGATACCAAGCGCAGCGGCGCAGCAGTCGGCGAATCACTGAAGCGCGATACGGCTTCGCTGGGCTACGACTACAACCTGTCGAAGCGCACCGATCTGTATGCGGTATACATGTACGACAAAATCACCGACCAGACCGTCGGCAGCAGCGTTGCGCTGGGTATCCGTCACCGTTTCTAAGTTTCTGAAAAACTGATACTGTAGTCGCGTCATCACAATGCGCGCCGATCATTCAATTGATCGGCGCGCGTTTTACCATCTGGATTTCCATGAACGCAACCCCCTCCCCCATCAGCAGCCCAGAATGGCAAGTGCGCAAAGATCTGGCGGCTTGCTATCGCCTGTGTGCCTTGAAGCAATGGGATGACCTGATCTATACCCACATTTCAGCTTCGGTTCCCGGTGAACCGGGACATTTCCTGCTGAATCCGTTTGGCTATCGTTTCGATGAAGTCTGCGCATCCAACCTGGTCAAGATCGATGCCCGCGGCAATATCGTCGGCGACTCGCCTTACCAGGTCAATGTCAGCGGTTTTGCAATCCATGGCGCGGTCCACGCGGCGCGCGCAGATGCGATGTGCGTCATGCATTTGCATAATACGCATGCGGTAGCGATCGGGATTCAGGCAGATGGCCTGCTACCGCTCTCGCAGCACGCACTACGTTTTTATGAACAAATTGCGTACCACGACTATGAAGGCCTGGCGCTCACGCCTACCGAGCAACACCGCATGATCGAGCGGCTCGGCCAACTGCCTGCCATGCTGTTGCGCAATCACGGTAGCCTGGTCTGCGGCCGCACCATCGCCGAAGCGTATGTGCTGATGGATACGCTGGACAAGGCCTGTGAAATACAACTCAAGATGAATTCCGGCCGCGGCCGCCTGACCATGCCCTCCCAGGAAATCTGCCGCAAGACACGTGACCAGTTGCTTGGCGACGGCAGCCCGGAAGGATTGTTGGAATGGCCGGCACTATTACGCAAACTGAACGCCATCGATCCCAGCTATCAACATTGATCAACTCCTATCGAAAGGACTTACATGCCTACATTTAACGTGCAAATTTTTGAAGGCCGCACTGTCGAGCAAAAGCGCGCCTTCGTCAAGGCTGTCACAGAAGTCACCTGCCAGACGCTGGATTGCGGGCCGGAATCAGTGGACATCATCATCGAGGAAGTGAAACGGGAGAACTGGGCCACCGCAGGCAAGCTCTGGTCGGACTGAGTTTGCATCGCCTTGCCACATAAAAAAAGGAGCCACAATAGCGTGGCTCCTTTTTTATTCGCATGAAGCTGAATCAAAATCAGGCAAACTCGCCGATCTTCTTGACCACGGCTGCACGCACCGAACCGCTGACCACGAACGATTGCGCCACCGCGATATCGTTGTGGAACCAGCGGTCGCCATCCAGGCAAGCCGGAATCTGGCTGCGGATTTCCTGATAGGCCGCCTGCGTGCCTTCGCCCAGTACAAAGCCCGGCAGCAGATCTTCCGTCATGGTCAGCGCCTGCGCTGCCAGCAGCATTTCCACGCCGATGATGTACTGCGTGTTGGCCACCACAGTGGCCGCCTTGCGTGCGCACCAGGTCGAGTTGGAGACGTGGTCTTCGCTGTTGCCCTTGGCCGGAATGCTGTCGACGCTGCCCGGCATGCATAGGGTGCGGTTTTCCATCACCAGCGAACTCATCGAACATTGCACCACCGGATAACCGGTGTTGACGCCGCGCACGCCGCTCATCAGGTTGCGTGGCAAGCCCCATGACAAGGTCGGGTCGATCAGGCGGGCGATGCGCCGTTCGCAAATGCTGCCGAGGTCGGTGATCGCCATCGCCAGCAGATCCATCGCCTGCGCCAGGTACTGGCCGTGGAAGTTACCGCCGGAGATGATTTCAAAGCCGCCGCCTTCTTTGTCAAAGATCAGCGGATTGTCGGTCGCCGAGTTGATTTCCTTGTCGACGATGTTGTCGATGTAATCAAGCGCATCGAACACCGGGCCGTAGACTTGCGGCGAGCAGCGCAGCGAATACACGTCCTGGATGCGCGAACTGTACGGGATATCGGTACGGCGCGATTCTTCCGGAAACTGCACCGCGCGCGCTTCATGCGTGGTGCGGGTCGAACCGGAGAGCAGCTTGCGGATGATGGCGGCAGTCTTGATCTGGCCGGCATGCGGACGGGCTTGCTGGATACGGTGGTCGAAGGCGGCCATTTCAGCGCGCATCGCTTCCAGCGTCAGGCCCAGCGACAAACAGGCATCGCTCAGCAGGTTGCGCGAATCGTGCGCTACCAGCACAGCCACCGCCAGCGACGCGGTACAGCCATTGATCAGGGCCGATGCATCCTTGGCCTTGAGATCGAACTTGACCGGACCGACGCCGGCCTTGGTGATCGCCTCAGGCGCGCTCATGCGTTGGCCTTGGTACATGACTTCGGCTTCATCGAAACCGGCAATCGCGGCAGCCAGATAGGACAAAGGCGCCAGGTCGCCGGAGGCGCCAACCGACCCCTTTTGCGGCATGATCGGATGGATGCCGGCGTTCAGGAAGGCCAGCAGACGGTCGACCACTTCCACCCGCGGCGCCGAATAATTGCTGGCGAAGGCGTTGGCGCGCAGCAGCATGGTGGCGCGGCTGACTTCTTCCGAGAACGGCTCGCCGATACCGGCGCAATGGGCCTTGATCAGTTGCGTCTGGAACAATTCGATATGCTCGACCTTGATGCGAGTGTCTTTCAACAGGCCGACGCCGGTGTTGAAGCTGTACATCATCGGCGCTTCGTCGTGCATCCAGGTCGATTCAATATAGTCGCGGCTTTCTTTCAGGGCGGCGCGCGACGACTCGGCTAGCGTCACCGGCAGGTGCGGAGCGCGGGCGACCTCGACTACTTGCTGTGCAGTCAGGTTGAAACCGTCGATGGTGATGGTTTGAGGCATGGGAACTCCAAATTTTTTAATGTGCTGAATAAGCGCCGCAGGCAAAAGCCGATTGAGCGTTGCGGCTATTGCTCAACCGGCTTCCTGCGTTGGGGCTGGACGATGATATCGGGCGCGGCGGCTTACTTGGCGCCGGCGGTATACCAGGCGCCGATCAAGGCGCGTTCGTCGTCAGTGATGTGCGTCATGTTCGCCAGTGGCATAGCCTTCAACTGCACTGCCTGCTGATAGATCTTGTCGGCGTGCTGACGGATCAGGTCAGGCGTTTGCAGCATGATGCCAGCCGGTGCAGTGGCAAAGCCAGGCTGTGTCGGTTGCGCCGAATGGCAGGTAGCGCAACGCTGGCCGATGATTTCCTGGATATGCGCCATGTCGGCTGCCGGCGCCGCAGTTGCCGCAGCAACTGCACCGGTTGTACCTGCTGCAACCGGAGAATCCAGCTTGGCAACCGGCGCCACTGGCTTGATCGGGCTCGGTGCAATTGCAATGGCTACCGCCAGCAGCAAGGCTACGCCGGCAATCGGATAACCGATTGAAACGCGGCCGGCGTGACGCAAATTGAAGAAGTGACGAATCAACGCGCCGGCAGCAATGATCGCCGCCAGGATCAGCCAGTTGTACGGATGGCTGTAGGTCATGCCGTAGTGGTTGCTGATCATGATGAACAACACAGGCAGCGTGAAATAGTTGTTGTGCACGCTGCGTTGCTTGGCCTTTTTGCCGTAGATTGGATCCGGCGATTTACCGACGCGCATCGCTTCCACCAGCTTGCGCTGGCCCGGGATGATCACCATCAACACGTTACCCACCATCATGGTGCCGATCATGGCGCCGACATGGATGTAGGCGGCGCGGCCACTCAGCAGATGCGTCAGCACAAAAGCGGCGGCAACGATGAACAGGTACATGATGATGCCAAGCAGGCCGTCGCGTTTGCCCAGCGGCGAACGGCACAGCAAGTCGTAGACGGTCCATCCGATCACCAGGGTGCCGAGGCCGACGCCGATGGCTTGCCAGTTGCTGAGGTCGGCCACATCCTTGTTGATCATCATTGCCGAAGCATTGAAGTAGTAAACGATGAACAGCATGGCGAAACCGGACAGCCAGGTGGCATAGGCTTCCCATTTGAACCAATGCAGGTCGTCCGGCAATTCTGCCGGCGCCACCAGATATTTTTGCGGATTGTAGAAACCACCGCCGTGGACTGCCCACAGCTCTCCAGACACGCCTTTCTTGGCCAGATCGGAGCCCGGCTTCGGAGGACGGATCGAATTATCGAGCCAGACGAAATAGAAGGATGCGCCGATCCAGGCGATCCCCGTAATCAAGTGCAACCAACGCACCAACAGATTGAGCCAGTCGACCCCATACGCTACCAACATTGCATCCATGTCTTCCCCAACATTCTATTGCTCGTCTGCCACCGCGGGCTCTGCAAACGACGGAGTGATTACTCCAATATGGCCGCGAACTTTATATAAGCGTTGTTATTACACCAGCTCCGCTACGACCCACATTCATTTTCTCCCTGCCACCCCTGAGATAAAAGCGTGGCAGATTCACGCAAGATAAACGTATTGTGATTTTAAAACATGGATTTATAGATATATTTGACATACGCATATCCATATACCAAAATGAACTGCAAGGGCTCCAATCACTATAAGCAAAATAATATAAGCCTAATGCTCAAGCCAATAGATATTGGACTTGCACAAAGTTTCTCCAGCAAGGCATGCCGACGCAGACAGTGCAGCTGCACGGCAAGGAGGCATAACGCCGCTGGAGGAACTTTGTGTAGGTCCTCAAATATTAAATCAATAAATATCAACAACAAAACAATAGTAGGAGACACCATGGCTAAGCTGCCCGACCACCTGGATATACACCTGATACGCATCCTGTATCTGCTGCTGTGCGAGAAAAACGTCTCGCGCGTAGCGCTTAAACTGAACCAGCCGCAACCATCGATCTCGGCCTCGCTGCGCAAGCTGCGCGAGCTCACCGGCGATCCCCTGCTGGTGCGCGGCGCCCGCGGCATGGTGCCGACCCAGCACGGCGAAAGCCTGCTCAAGCCTGCCAAACGCATTCTCGAAGAAACCGAACGCCTGTTCGTGCAAAAGACCCCTTTCGTGCCGCAAGCCGAAGCGCGTACCTTTCATATCGCCGCGCCAGATTACATGAATACGCCGTTCTTCCTGGAAGTAGTGGCCCGCCTGCGCCGCGAATCGCCCAAGAGCCGCATCGTGATCCATGCGCTGGGTCCGGAAACCGACTACGTCAGGCTGCTGTCCGATGGCGATCTCGACCTGGTGATCGCCAACTGGGATGAACCGCCGCCCCACCTGCACCTGTCGAAACTGTTCGACGACCCCATCGTCTGCCTGATGCGCGCCGACAGCGCCTACGCCAAACGCACCGGGCCTGACCAGATGACGGTGGAGGACTATCTGTCGCTGCCGCATGTAGCGCCGTGGCAGGTGCTGCCTGGATATCACGGCATCATCGATTCCTTTCTCGACAGTCAGAACCTGAACCGTAATGTGGTGGTGGAATCGGCCTATTTCGGCATGCTGCCCTATATGGTGGCGCAAACCGACCTGGTGCTGACCACCGGCCGCCAGTTCGCGCGCTTCTATGAAAAGACGCTGTCATTGAAAAGTTTTGCGCTGCCGATCAAGTTTCCGCCGATGCGTTTTTACCAACTGTGGCACGAGCGGGTGCACCAGGCCACCGAGCATAAATGGCTGCGAGAACAGATCGGGATTGCCGCCAAGGCGCTGCTGGAGAAGTAAAAAAAACAACGAAATTCTCTATCGCAACGCATTTTCGCCATATATCCAAATACATAAATCAACTATCAGGCAAGCTATATATCGTGGAGTCTCGGGCAAAGTAGTATCGAAGCGCACGAGCCCTGTTCAACTCGCAGGTGACTTGTGAAGGCTGTAGCGGATCGAGCCGGTCAGGCAGGAAGTTAAAAGACCGTATGGATACCGCTGCCAGCACTAAAATCATAAATAGCGCCTAGGAGACATACGATGAACAGCAGTACAGATCCGGTAGATGAAAGACTTCCCGTAGGTAAACTGGCCGCGCTCGGCCTGCAGCACGTGCTGGTGATGTATGCCGGCGCGATCGCGGTGCCCCTGATCATCGGCGGCGCCCTCAACCTGGCAAAAAGCGACATCGCCTTCCTGATCAGCGCCGACCTGTTTTGCTGCGGTTTGGTTACGCTGATCCAATGCCTTGGTTTCTGGAAATTCGGTATCAAGATGCCAGTCATGATGGGCGTCACCTTCGCCGCCGTCGGGCCAATGGTGGCGATGGCAGGCAACCCGCAACTGACGATCGTCCATATCTACGGGGCTGTGATTGTCTCCGGCATCTTCTGCGTCCTGGCAGCGCCCTACATGAGTCGTCTGATGCGCTTCTTTCCGCCAGTGGTGACCGGCACGGTGATCAGCGTCATCGGTATTTCCCTCATGGGCGTTGGCATCAACTGGGCGGCCGGCGGCCAGCCTGTGATCGGCCAACTGGTCGACGGCGTCTTCGTCAAGATGCCCAATCCGGATTACGGCTCCCCCACCAGCCTTGGCATTGCGCTGATCGTGCTGGTATCGATCCTGCTGATCACCAAATATGTGAAAGGCTTCATCGCCAACATCTCGGTGCTGACCGGCATGGTGATCGGCTTCGTCATCGCCATGGCGATGGGAAAAATCAGCTTCTATGGCCTCGGCGACGCCGAATGGTTCGCCTTCATCCGGCCTTTCCACTACGGCTGGCCAAAATTCGACATCGGCTCGATTATCAGCATGTGCCTGGTGATGATCGTCACCATGATCGAATCGACTGGGATGTTTATCGCCCTGGGTGAAATCGTCGGCAAGAAAGTCGATGACAAAACCCTGGCGCGCGGCTTGCGCGTCGATGGTCTCGGCAGCGTAATCGGCGGCATCTTCAATACCTTCCCGTACACCTCGTTCTCACAGAATATCGGCCTGGTCGGCGTCACCGGCGTACGTAGCCGCTTCGTCTGCGCCGCCGCCGGCGTGATCCTGATGCTGTTCGGCCTGTTTCCGAAAATGGCGCACGTCGCCGCCTCGATCCCGCAGTTTGTACTGGGCGGCGCCGGCATCGTGATGTTCGGTATGGTGGCCGCCACCGGCATCAAGATCTTGTCGGGCGTGGACTTCCAGCGCAACCGCAATAACCTGTTCATCGTCGCCGTCAGCTTCGGCGCAGGCATGATTCCGATCGTGGCGCCAAGCTTCTTCGACAAGATGCCGGTTTTCCTGTCGACCATTTTGCACAGCGGCATTCTGCTCGCTTCCAGCATGGCGGTCTTGCTGAACCTGTTTTTCAACGGTAAAGGTTCCAGCGAAGACAGCCGTGCGCATGCAATGGCGGCGGCGCAAAGCTCCGATCACTAAACGCAAGAAAACGCAGCCTGGGTTCACCCAGGACAATACCGGCAACCCAAGCTGCGAGTAAACTGTTTTGAAGTAACCGAGGAAGCGGGCAAGACCCGCGGATGAAATAAATGACAACACTAGAACAATTGAACAGCGCCGATGCGCAAGCCTTCGTCGCGACCTTGCACGGCATCTACGAGCATTCGCCATGGATCCCTGAACGCGCAGCCTCCCAGCGGCCATTCGCCAACATCACCGCACTCAAGCTGGCGATGCAGGCGACTGTCAGCAGCGCTACCCGAGAAGAACAGCTTGGCCTGATCCGTGCCCACCCGGAGTTGGCCGGCAAGGCAGCCATCGCGGGCGAGCTGACGGTTGAATCGACCGGCGAGCAAGCTAAGGCTGGCCTCAATCTTTGCAGCGCTGAAGAATTCGCCACGCTGCAAAAACTCAATGCCGACTACAACAAGAAATTCGGTTTCCCTTTCATCCTCGCCGTCAAGGGCGCCGACGGCCAGGGCTTGTCGCGCCAGGCCATCATCGCCACCTTCAGCCGCCGCCTGAAGAACCAGTTCGACGATGAACTGGGAGAGGCCTTGCGCCAGATCGGCCGTATCGCCGAGATGCGCACCAACGACCTGCTCGGCTATTCGCCCGAGCTGGGCAAGACCATCATGCATTGGGCTGAACAGATCGGCGCCTGGAGCGACGACGACAACGGCCTGACCTGCGCCTACATGACTGACGCGCACCGCCGCACGGCCACGCAAATAGCCGGCTGGATGCGCGAAGCCGGCATGCAAGCCGAGATCGATGCAGCCGGCAACGTGGTGGGGCGCTATCTGTCCGACAACCCATCGGCAAAAACGCTGATGACGGGCTCGCACTACGACACGGTGCGCAACGGCGGGAAATACGATGGCCGCGAAGGCATCTTGCTGCCGATCGCCATCGTCAAGCATTTGCATGAACGTGGCGAGAAGCTGCCCTTCCATTTTGAAATCGTCGGTTTCTCCGAAGAAGAAGGCGTACGCTTCAAGAGTACTTTCCTGGGTAGTAATGCAATCATCGGCCAGTTCAATATGGAGTTGCTGAACACGCTTGACCGCGACGGCATCAGCATGCGCGATGCCTTGCTGAAAGCCGGCCACGATCCTGCAGCGATTCCTGCCATTGCTCGTAATCCGGCTGACTTGCTGGGCTATGTTGAAGTACATATTGAACAGGGGCCGGTGCTGCTGCATCGTGACCTGCCGGTCGGCATCGTTACCTCGATCGCCGGCAGTTGCCGCTACATGGTGCAACTGAAAGGCGTCGCCAGCCATTCCGGAACTACGCCGATGTCGATGCGCAAGGACGCCGCCGCGGCAGCCGCCGAAATCGTGCTCTACGTGGAACAACGCTGCGCGCAGGATCAGCAGGCATCGCTGGTGGGCACGGTTGGCCAGCTGCAGGTGCCGAACGGTTCAACCAATGTGATTCCGGGTGCATGCGTGTTCTCGCTAGATATTCGCGCCGAGGACGATGTCGTGCGCGATGCGGCAGTGGAAGACGTGCTGCGTCATATCGAAGCGGTCTGCGAACGCCGCTGCATCGAAGCCAATGTCGAAAAAATGGTGTCGGCCCCGGCTGCGCCTTGTGCTTCCTGGCTGATGGACCAGTTGTCCGCCGCCACCGAACGGGCTGGCGTAAAACCGTTCAAACTCGCTTCCGGCGCGGGTCATGATGCCATGACCATCGCCAAAATAACTGATGTCGCAATGCTGTTCACGCGTTGCGGCAACGGTGGCATCAGTCACAATCCATTGGAAACAATGACTGCTGACGATGCCGAAGTATCGGCGCAAATCTTGCTGGATTTCCTACGCCGCTTCAAACCAAAATCTTGAACCAGCGTATTTACCTACTGATATTACACGCCGAGGTTTTTCGCCAATTCAACACCAGGCGTAGTTAAGTGGGGTCAGAGTTTTTTTACGACAGCCGTATCGTCGTAAATTACTCTGACCCTGATTAACTACCGTCAGTACTGCATTGAAAAGAAGCGGCAGGCTCTGCGTAGCATCAGTTATTTTGTTGGTTAATTGCCATGTCTAAAACTCTATTGATAAAAAATGCGCGCGTGGTTGTCACCATGGATGACGCCCGCCGCGAAATTGCCGGAGGTGCGGTCTTTATCCGCGACAACGTGATCGAACAGGTCGGCAACAGCGCCGACCTGCCGCAGACTGCCGACGAAGTCATCGACGCCGGCAATCATGTTGTCATTCCGGGATTGGTGAATACCCATCACCACATGTATCAAAGCCTGACCCGGGTGATACCGGCGGCGCAAAACGGCGAGCTGTTCAACTGGCTGACCAACCTGTATCCGATCTGGGCCAACCTGACGCCGGAGATGATCCAGGTCTCGACCCTGACCGCGATGGCGGAGCTGATCATGTCCGGCTGCACCACCAGCAGCGATCACCTGTATATCTATCCGAACGGCTGCAAGCTTGATGACAGCATCGAAGCGGCGCAGCAGATCGGCATGCGCTTCCATGCTGCCCGTGGCTCGATGAGCGTCGGCCAGTCAAAAGGCGGTTTGCCGCCAGACCGCGTGGTGGAAGATGAAAAGGTGATCCTGCAGGATACGCAACGCCTGATCGAAACCTATCACGACAGCAGTCGCCACTCGATGCAACGTATCGTGGTTGCACCCTGCTCGCCGTTCTCGGTATCGCGCGACCTGATGCGAGAATCGGCGGTGCTGGCGCGCCAACACGGCGTCTCGCTGCACACCCATCTGGCGGAAAACGCCAACGACATTGCCTACAGCCGCGAGAAGTTCAACATGACGCCGGCTGAATACGCGGAAGATTGCGGCTGGGTTGGCCACGATGTCTGGCACGCGCATTGCGTCCAGCTCGACGACGAGGGCATCTACATGTTCGCCCGCACCGGCACCGGCATCGCCCACTGCCCTTGCTCTAACATGCGGCTGGCTTCGGGTATTGCACCGATCCGCAAGATGGTCGATGCCGGCGTGCCGGTCGGCATCGGCGTCGACGGTTCCGCTTCCAACGACGGCGCCCACATGCTGGGTGAAGTACGGCAAGCCATGCTGCTGCAACGGGTCGGTTTCGGTCCCGATGCGATGACGGCACGGCAAGCGCTGGAGCTGGCGACGCTAGGTGGCGCCAAGGTGCTCAACCGCGACGACATCGGCGCCTTGAAGCCAGGTATGTCGGCCGATCTGGTGCTGTTCGATCTGAACAAAGTCGGCTTCGCCGGCGGCTGGCACGATCCGGTGGCGGCGCTGGTGTTCTGCACACCTGCGGACGTTGCCTACAGCATCATCAATGGCCGCGTGGTAGTCCGTAACGGCCAGTTCACTACGGTGGACCTGGGTAACGTGCTGGAGCGTCACAACAAGCTGGCGTTGTCGCTGGCTGAGGCTGCACACTAAGCCACTGAAAGACAGGATGGGAATACCTTATTCCCGTCCTGTAACGGTATCCCGAAGCTCACGCTCTCAGTGTGAAGCAGTTTGCTCCGAAACTTGCAACTGATGGCTTGTGCCGAATACCTGTCCACCGAGATAGGAAAAATAAAGGCGCTTCTGGCTCAGGGCAAACAGCAGGCGATGAGCGCGTAAAAAGTCCGCGCCAAGCAGCATCTCAGGTTGATCATAGAGCATGGTGTCGGTTGCTGCGACATGATTTGAATCCGCCCGCGCCGCACCGTAAATATCCATGATGCTGATCGTCGGATGATCGATTTTTTCCTCACCTATGGAAAAGCTTTGAAACCGGGCTTGCCACATTTGCGACCGGTGTTTTCCAATGCCGGCACCGCTACCCAATGCCACGACTTCAGGCGACTGCGGGGTGATCCCGGCGCGCGCCGCCGCTGCGAGATCAATGACTGACGTGGAGGCCCCGGTGTCTATCAGCGCGCGCATTTTCTGGCCGTTGACTTCCACCGTAATCACCTGGCGCAAATCGTCCGAGGACATCGCGTGCATCGGCGTGCTCAATGCATTCTCATCCCAATATGCCAGAAATGACTGGTCACAGGCGTTCGGCTCAAAAAACTTGATTTGCCGGTTCCCCATCGCCAGCTCGACATCCTGGTGGAACAGAATGTCCGCACCGATCAGTGCGCCATAATTCAAGGATTTATCCAAGTCCCAGAGAACGCCCAGATGTACCCGTTGCCAAGCCAGCTTGCCAAATGAAAAATCATCAAGCCGCGTTGTGTATAACACCGACTCACCGCCCGTGCCGATGCTGTAGGAATTTGAATGGCTGAGCGTTAACCCCAGCTTTTCTGCTTCCTGACGCGTGATTTGGGTGCGTTGCGAACCGCTATCAATCATCATCGTGGTGGCGCTGCCGTTCAGGCTACCGTCAATAGCGACATGCCGATCTATGAACTTAACTGGAAAGGTAGCGAAATTTATATAGCGGCATTGCGTCGCTGGATTTTCTGCGTGTACAGCACAGGACACGACCGGCAAGAATAAAGCAAGACAGAGCGCCGTACTTGAGCCCGGTAGTTTTGCTTTGCCGGCAAAGTGCTTGAGCAGTGCTTTCCTCATGGCTTATATGCAGTCGATTGACGAGTTGTAAGATTTTCCCGATTATCCACATTAATTGAAGATTTTCTTTAAAAAATGCTCCAGTAATTAAATAAAAATTTAGATCGCTGAAAACTGCTGCGCCAGATGCTGTGCGCGGAAATGCTCCACGACATAGTCGACGAACACCCTGGTTTTGGCAGGAAGAAGTTTTTGCGCGGCAAAGTAGATCGACAAAGTACCTCCATCGACATACCAGTCCGACAGCACCCGCACCAGTCGCTTATCGTGCAGAAACGGCAAGGCGTTCGGCACGCTGATCAAGGCAATTCCCAGCCCCATCTGCGCGCTTTCGCAAGCGGCTTCCGGATCGCTCATCGTCATACGCATGCGCAAGGTTATCGGCGCCTGCTCATTGGCGCGGTTGCGCAAGGGCCACGGGCGCACTCGTCCAGTCTGCGGTGAACGAATGAAGATGCCGTCGAAGGCGTCCAGGTCGGCTGGCGACTTCGGCGCCTTCTTGTCGTTGAAATAATCTGGCGCCGCGACCAGTATCCGGTGCGCCGGACCGAGGTTGCGCGCCACCACGCCGGGCGGCAATTCGAAGCCGCCGCCGATGGCGGCATCGAAACCTTGTGCGATAAGATCGACCTGGCGATTATCAAAATGCCAGTCCGGCGAGATGGCCGGATACTTCGCCAGGAACGGCGCCAGCAGCGGCACCATGTAGGCACGGCCAAAGCCGGTACCCATGCTGACCTTGAGCACGCCGGCCGGCTGGCCTCCGGCGCTGGACAAATTATCGACCGCGGCCTGGATAGACACAAGACCATCCCGCACCTCATGCAAAAAACTTTCTCCGGCCTCGGTCAAGGTCAGGCTGCGCGTGCTGCGCTGGAACAGGCGCACGCCCAGCCCTGCCTCCAGCCGCGCTACGTTCTTGCCGACCGCCGCCGATGTCATGCCAAGCCGCCGCGCCGCCTCGGAAAAACTGCCGGCTTCAGCGCTGCGGACAAAGCATTGCATGCCGATCATGGTTTCCATATTAAACCTTTAGTATCAACTGAATATGCAGATTATGGACTAGTAACACCATAATGATCGTCCGATACTGTGGCTGTCAACCCGGCGCTTGCCACTTCGGCCAGCGCCTTAACAACACGGAGAAATATCATGACAAACAATCAAACAATCGTACTGGACAACAAAGTAGCTTTCATCCAAGGCGGTTCACGCGGTATCGGCGCCGCCATTGCCAAACGCCTGGCCAGGCACGGCGCCGCCGTCGCTTTCAGTTATGTGAGCTCGGACGAACGCGCCGCACAAGTGGTCAAGGACATCGAAGCGGCTGGTGGCCATGCACTGGCGATCAAGGCCGACAGCGCCGATGCCGCAGCAATCAAGGCGGCCATCGACAAAACTGTCGCTACCTTCGGACGACTCGATATCCTGGTCAATAACGCGGGCGTCCTGGCGATTGCGCCGCTGGCAGATTTCAGCCTGGAAGATTTCGACCGCACGCTGGCAATCAATGTTCGCAGCGTTTTCGTCGCCAGCCAGGAAGCAGCACGCTATATGACAGAAGGCGGCCGCATCATCAACATCGGCAGCACCAATGCCGATCGCGTGCCGTTTGCCGGTGGTGGCCCTTACGCCATGAGTAAGTCTGCGCTCGTTGGTTTGACCAAGGGCCTGGCGCGCGATCTCGGTCCGCGCGGCATCACCATCAACAATGTGCAACCTGGCCCGGTCGACACTGACATGAATCCGGCCAATGGTGATTTCGCCGAATCGTTGAAAGCCATAATGCCGCTCGGCCGCTATGGCAAGGATGAGGAAATCGCCGGCTTTGTGGCTTACCTGGTGAGCCCGGAAGCGGGTTATATCACTGGCGCCAGCTTGAGTATCGACGGTGGATTTTCTGCCTGACAACAGCAAATATGATGTATTGGAGTGCCGAAGGCGGTTCAGGATTGAACCGCTTTTTTTATATATTTAGCCTCATTAAAGAGCCGTTCCAGTCATTGTGAATACGCGCGAGCTGGCCCGGATCCGGTGTTTTTCCGATGTGTATAATGAGAACCCTGTTGGGCTCCATGCCGGCCCGCTCCACTGAACCAAAAATTGCATGACATGCAGCCTGCCTGATCCGGGAAAGAAGGAAGCATCTGATGAATCATTCCTCGCGCAAGAATCGATGCCATCTCCGGCAATACGGTCGATGATAATGGCAAGACCATGAACAGAGATACCCAGGTCATCAAGTTTTTCAGGAAGCAAATCCCAACGTTTGCCTGCGTACCTGGATGCCATGACTGCTGCGGTCCGGTACTGACATCGACGACGGAAATGGCGCGGTTGCCGCGCAAGAGTGCAGCAGAGCAGGAGGCCGCGCTGGCGGCGCTAAGCTGTCCGCATCTGGGCGCGGACGGGTGCCAGGTCTACGAAGAACGGCCGCTGGTCTGCCGCCTGTTCGGCACCACGCCCAAGCTGGCATGCCCCAACGGCAAACGGCCTGTAGTCATGATCGACCCACAGGTAGAAGAGCAGATTTTTCAGTATTTCACGCAAGTGCGCCACGTGCTGGTGTGAAACCGCACTTCAGCAGACAGCACTCAATACGCATCATGACAAAGGCCAGCCCCTTCGAATTAATCCTCCAGCAAAGCGGTGGCCAGCCTTTTGCGTTCGACCATGGCGATATGCGTACGTTGCATTTCGACCATAAGTACGTGCAAAGCGCGATGTTGATTTCGGCGCCGGACAAGCTGCTGCTGAGTTACACCCGGGCCATGATGGGTTTCTTGCTGTTCCACGCTGCTCCCGAACGTATCCTGCTGATCGGATTAGGCGGCGGTTCGCTCGCTAAATATTGCTATCGTCATTTTCCATCCGCGCACATCACGGTACTGGAGCTAGACGCTGCCGTCATTGCCTTGCGCGATACCTTCATGATTCCCGCCGACGACCAGCGCTTTCGAGTGATTCATGCCGATGCCGCCGTCTATATGCAGGCGCAAAAAGGAAATATTGCTGACGTTATCATGCTGGACGGCTTCTCCGCCGATGGCCCGGCAGAGGAGCTCAGCAGCAGCGAATTCTACGCAGCTTGCCTGCGCAACCTTGCTCCCGGCGGCGTACTGGTTTCCAATCTGTGGGATCGTCCTGTCTCGCTGACCTCCGCCATCGGCCAGGCGCTGGCGGCATCCGACTGGCGTATCTGGTGGTGCAAGACCAGCGACAGCCATAACTGCATTGCTTTCTTTGTTACTGGAAATGACGCTGCGGCTTTCCGGCCGCTCCTATTCAATCGGGCAAAAAAACTGGACGAGCAATTTGCATTGCAGTTGTCGGAACTGGCGCCGTCGTTCCAGCTTGTAAGCGACCAGGCGATACAAGAACCAGGCTAAGCCCGTCACAAAAAAATCCCCGATGCTTGCTTGCGCATGGGGGATTTTTTCTTGGCCAGGAATTTCCTTAGGCAAGCTACGGCCTGCGTTTATTGCGCCCAGATTTCTGCCAAACGCAGCAAATTGGTGCTGCCTGGCTGGCCGAACGGCATGCCGGCGGTAATCGCGATCTGGTCGCCGACCTTGGCAAAACCTTCCTTGAACGCCGTCTGGCAAGCGGCCGTCACCATTTCGCTTTCATTGTGGACTTGCTCGCTAATGGTTGAATGCACTCCCCATACCAACGCCAGGCGGCGTGCGGTCGCCAGCTTGGGCGTGATGCTGAGAATCGGCGCCATCGGCCGCTCACGCGCTGCGCGCAAACTGGTGTGGCCGGAACTGGTGTACGTCACGGTGACCTTGGCGCCGATGATGCGAGTAACGTCGCGCAAAGCCGAGCAGATGGCGTCGCCACGGTTTGGCAGCGGCGTTTCGTGCTGCGCGTCCAGCATGTTCTGGTACAGCGGGTCGCGTTCAACTTCGGTGATGATACGGTCCATGATCGCCACTGCCGGGATCGGGTAAGCGCCGCTGGCAGATTCAGCGGACAGCATCACGGCATCGGCGCCGTCATAGATGGCGCTGGCGACATCGGATGCCTCGGCGCGGGTCGGCACCGGCGAAGTGATCATCGACTCCAGCATCTGGGTAGCGATCACGATCGGCTTGCCATGCTGGCGGCAGACACGCAGGATGCGTTTTTGCACACCGGGCACGCGTTCCGGCGGCAACTCGACGCCAAGATCGCCGCGCGCCACCATGATGGCGTCGGAGACCTGTACGATAGCGTCCAGCTGTTCCAGCGCAGCCGGCTTTTCCAGCTTCGACAAAATACTGGCGCGGTCGCCGATCAGGGCGCGCGCTTCCAACACATCTTCCGGCCGTTGCACGAAAGACAGCGCAATCCAGTCGACGCCCAGTTCCAGGGCGAATTTCAGGTCGCGTTTATCTTTTTCAGTCAGCGCCGGAATCGGCAAAACCGCATCCGGAACGTTGACGCCTTTGCGGTCCGACAAGGTGCCGCTGTTGACCACCCGCGTGCGAATCGACTGGCCATCGCAAGACTGTACTTCCAGCCTGACCTTGCCGTCATCCAGCAGCAAAGCCTGGCCGCCGGCGATCACTTCAAACAGTTCCGGATGCGGCAGGAAAACACGCTGGTTATTACCTGGCGTGGCATCGCGGTCGAGCGTGAATTCCTGCCCAGCTTGCAGTTCGATCTTGCCATCGGCAAACTGGCCGATGCGCAGCTTCGGACCTTGCAGATCGGCCAGGATGGCGATTGGCCGACCCACCGCTTTTTCCACCGCGCGCACGATGTCGTAGCGCTGCTGGTGATCGGCATGGCTGCCGTGGCTGAAGTTAAAACGGAAGACGTCGGCGCCTGCTTCAAACAAGGCCTGGATAGTGCTCTGGTCGGCGCTGGCAGGACCGAGCGTGGCGACAATTTTTGCTTTACGTTGGCGGCGCATGATGTGCTTTCTTTAGATGATCGACAAGTTGCAAGGCGATAAGGGACATGCCGCGCCGACCTTGGATGATGGTCGACGCAGGTTTTTTAATATTGAGGGAAGCTGACTGAGTGCCGTGTTGTCAGAGAATCAGGATCGCGCGGAAATCATTGACATTGGTGCGTGTTGGCCCGCTGACCACCAGATCGCCAAGCGCACTGAAGAAACCGTAGCCATCGTTATTGTCGAGCATGGCGCGGGCGCGCAGTCCCAGTTCCGCTGCCCTGCGCATGGAATCAGGTTGATAAATAGCGCCGGCGTTGTCTTCGGAACCGTCGATGCCGTCGGTATCGCAAGCAATCGCGTGGATATCCGGGAAGCCGTCCAGCGCCGTCGCCAGGCTCAACAGGAATTCTGCATTGCGGCCGCCGCGTCCCTTGCCACGCACGGTGACGGTGGTCTCGCCGCCCGAAATCACCACGCACGGCTTGCTGAACGGTTGCCCGCGACGGGTAATCTGCCGCGCCAGCGCAGCATGCGCCAGGCCGATATCGCGCGCTTCTCCTTCCATCTCGTCGGACAGGATATAGGGCGTCAGACCGGCAGCAACCACTGTCGCTGCTGCGGCATCCAGGGCATCTTGCGCAGTCGCAATCACATAATGCTGGTTGCGTTCCAGACGCGGATCGCCCGGCTTGGCGGTTTCATCCTTGCCGGATTCAAGATGCTTGAGGATGGCTTCAGGCGTTTCGATATTGTATTTACGCAGAACCGCCAAAGCGTCAGCGCAGGTGGTCGGATCGGCCAAAGTCGGGCCGCTGGCAATGATGCCCGGGTCATCGCCCGGGATATCGGAAATCATCAGCGTCACGACCCGCGCCGGTGCGCAAGCCAACGCCAGCCGGCCGCCTTTGATGGCCGACAGGTGCTTGCGCACGCAATTCATTTCAAAAATATTGGCGCCGCTTCTGAGCAGCGCTTTGTTGATCGCTTGCTTCTGTTCCAGTGTAATGCCGGCTGCCGGCAAAGCCAGCAAAGCCGAGCCGCCACCGGAAATCAGACACAGCACGAGATCGTCGGCAGTCAAACCCTTGACCATTTCCAGCATGCGCGCAGCGGCCTGGCGGCCGGCTTCGTCCGGCACCGGATGCGACGCTTCCACCACCTCGATGCGCTTGCAATCAGCGCCGTGGCCGTAACGCGTCACCACCAGCCCGGAGATCTCGCCTTGCCAGTGATCTTCCACGGTCTTTGCCATGGCCGCCGCACCTTTGCCTGCACCAATCACCAGCGTGCGGCCTTTGCCGGACGGCGCAGGGATCTTGGCCAGGTATTCAGGCAGGCATTTTGAGGCGCTGACGGCGTCGACCGCGGCCTGGTACATATCGAGGAGGAGCTGGCGGGGCTTGATGCTGTTGGCGGTAGTCATGCTGTGTACCTTGCTTGATCGATGGAGCGAAGTGTCTCTGAACAGCCTTTTTGGCTGGAATTATTCTATACGAACTGCTATTTGCAGGTTGGGCCAGCCTAGCCTGCCAGCGTAACCCAACCTGATTTCACACTATATTACGCCTTGGCGATTTCGTGGTTGGACATGATTTCGATTGCCCGGCACAGCGCCGAGTGGTCGAGGCCGCTCAAGCCGTTGGCTGCGCAGGAATTCATCAATTCTTGCGCCACTGCCGTGTTCGGCAACGATACGCCTAGAGCCTTGGCGCCTTGCAGGGCCAGATTCAGGTCTTTCTGATGCAGTTCGATACGGAAGCCTGGGTTGAACGTGCGCTTGACCATGCGTTCGCCGTGCACTTCCAGGATACGCGAAGCGGCAAAGCCCCCCATCAGCGCCTGACGTACCCGCGCCGGATCTGCGCCAGCCTTGGAGGCAAACAGCAATGCTTCGGCAACCGCCTGGATGTTCAGCGCGACGATGATCTGGTTAGCCACCTTGGTTGTCTGGCCATCGCCGTTACCGCCGACCAGCGTGATGTTCTTGCCCATCAATTCGAACAACGGCTTGGCGTCGTTGAACGCGCCCTCGGAACCGCCGACCATGATGGTCAGTGACGCTGCCTTGGCGCCGACTTCGCCGCCGGATACTGGCGCATCCAGGTATTCGCAACCCAATGCATTGATTTTCTTGGCGAAGCCCTTGGTGGCGATCGGCGAGATAGAGCTCATGTCGATCACGATCTTCCCGGCTGTCAGGCCTTCGGCGACGCCCTTTTCCGCGAACAGCACCGCTTCGACGTGCGGGGTATCCGGCACCATGACGATGATGATGTCGGCGCGCTTGGCGACTTCGGCGCCGGAAGTGCAGACCGTGGCGCCGCCGTCGATCAATGCTGCCGGTGGATTTTTCTGATCATGCAGATACAGCTTGTGACCGCCGCGTTGCAGGTTTTCCGCCATAGGCGCGCCCATGATGCCGAGTCCGATAAAGCCAACTTTTGCCATGATATTTCTCCGTGTTGGTTAAAAATTTCTGTCAGGATTACAGACCGTGCGCTGCGCGCCAGCCGAGACCTTCTACCGTACCGGCCTTCGGCTTGTACTCACAGCCGATCCAGCCGTCGTAGTCGATCTCATCCAGGAACTTGAACAGATAGTGATAATTGATTTCGCCTGTTCCCGGCTCGAAACGGCCCGGATTGTCCGCCAGCTGCACATGCTTGATTTGCGGCAGGTTGGCCTTGATGGTGTTAGCCAGCTCGCCCTCCATTCTTTGCATGTGATAGATGTCGTACTGCACAAACAGGTTGCTTGAGCCGGTCGCCTTGATCAGTTCCAGCGCCTGGTGCGTGCCGGTCAGGAAGAAGCCCGGGATATCGAAACTGTTGATCGGTTCGATCAGCAAGCGGATCCCGGCAGCTTGCAATTTGTCGGCAGCGAATTTCAGGTTGCTGACCACGGTTGCCTGCGCCAGCTCGGTGCTGACGCCAACCGGCACGATGCCGACCAGGCAGTTCAACTGTTTGACGTTCAGCACCTTGGCATAACGGATCGCATCGTCGACGCCTTGCTGGAATTCGCTGACGCGATCCGGGTGGCAAGCGATACCGCGCTCGCCGGCTTCCCAGTTACCCGCTGGCAGATTGTGCAAGACCAGTTCCAGACCGTTGGTGCTCAGTTTGTCAGCCAGCTGCTCGGCACGGAACGCGTATGGGAACAGGAACTCGACTCCTTTGAATCCGGCCTTGGCGGCTGCATCGAAGCGGTCCAGGAACGGCAGTTCCGTGAACAGCATGGTCAGGTTGGCGGCTAATTTTGTCATGTCGTTACTCCTCGGTCTCAGTCCAGCAGGGAAACGGCGGTAGGCGCATCCGTGCGGCTCTTGGCCAGTTCTTCGAACTCGTTGATGCTGTCGATCTCAAGACCCATAGAAACGTTGGTGACGCGTTCCAGGATGATTTCCACCACTACCGGCACGCGGAATTCCTTCATCCAGCGCTTGGCCTGGGCGAAAGCGTCCTGGATAGCATTCGGATCGGTGACGCGGATCGCCTTGCAACCGAGGCCTTCGACGACTGCAATATGGTCGACGCCATAGCCGTTGAGTTCTGGCGCGTTGATGTTTTCAAACGCCAGCTGCACGCAGTAATCCATCTCGAAGCCGCGTTGCGCCTGACGGATCAGGCCGAGGTAGGAGTTATTCACCACCACATGCAGGTAGGGCAGGTTGAACTGCGCGCCGACTGCCAGTTCTTCGATCATGAACTGGAAATCGTAGTCGCCGGAAATCGCCACCACTTCACGTTTCGGATCAGCTACGCACACACCCAGCGCGGCAGAAATAGTCCAGCCCAATGGACCCGCCTGGCCGCAGTTGATCCAGTGACGGGCGTGATACACATGCAGGAATTGTGCGGCAGCGATTTGCGACAAACCAATGGTGCTGACGTAGCAGGTATCGCGGCCGAACGCTTTATTCATTTCTTCGTACACGCGTTGCGGCTTGACCGGCACGTTTTCGAAATGGGTGCGGCGCTGCATGGTGCGCTTGCGCTCCTGGCACTCGGCCAGCCAGGCCGAACGGTCCGGCAATTTGCCGACGGCTTTCAATTCCTTGGCGACTTCGATAAACAATGTCAGTGCGGCTTTTGCATCGGAGACGATGCCGTAGTCCGGACCGAACACGCGGCCGATTTGCGTAGGCTCGATGTCGACGTGGACGAACTTGCGGCCCTTGGTGAACACCTCGACCGAACCGGTGTGACGGTTAGCCCAGCGATTGCCGATGCCTAGCACGAAGTCGGAAGCCAGCATGGTGGCGTTGCCGTAACGGTGGCTGGTTTGCAGACCGACCATGCCCGCCATTTGCGGATGATCGTCAGGGATCGCCCCCCAGGCCATCAAGGTCGGGATCACCGGCACCCCGGTCAACTCGGCGAATTCAACCGCCAGGTCCGCAGCATCGGCATTGATCACGCCGCCGCCGATGGTCAGCAATGGCCGCTCTGCTTCATTGAGCATGGTCAACGCTTTTTCGATTTGCTTGCGCGAAGCTGCCGGCTTATAGACTGGCAATGGTTCGTAGGTGTCCGGATCGAATTCTATTTCGGCCATTTGGACGTCGAACGGCATGTCGATCAAGACTGGTCCCGGACGACCGGAACGCATGATGTGGAATGCTTGCTGGAACACACGCGGCAACAGAGCTGGTTCACGCACGGTGACTGCCCATTTGGTGACCGGCTTGGCGATCGATTCGATATCGACGGCCTGGAAATCTTCCTTGTACAAACGAGCGCGCGGCGCCTGGCCGGTAATGCACAGGATCGGGATCGAATCAGCCTGGGCCGAGTACAAACCGGTGATCATGTCGGTGCCGGCCGGGCCGGAAGTGCCGATACAGATACCGATATTGCCCGGGTTGGCGCGGGTGTAGCCTTCAGCCATGTGCGATGCGCCTTCAACGTGGCGCGCCAGCACGTGCTCGATCCCGCCATGCCGTTTCATTGCCGAATACAGCGGGTTAATTGCGGCACCTGGCACTCCAAAGGCTTGCAGGCAGCCCTCTTTCGCCAATACGTGAATTACTGCATCAACTGCTCTCATCTTTGCCATGTTGCCTCCGGATTACAGAATGTAAAAATCATTGCCACTGCCTGCGGCCTGCTCCGGAACTACGCCGTTTCAAGAGGCGGATGGAGACTGCCGAGTGGATAGAGCACATGCTATAACCAAACATATTGTTTGATAAGAACACAAACAATCGCTTTATTCGATACATCAGGTATGGAATACTGTAAAAAAACAGTAATATAGATAAATCAGACAGGTAACCAAGCCGGAGGAGACATGGATAAACTCAAACAGATCGAAGCCTTTGTCAGCGTGGTGGAAAAAGGTAGCCTGGCAGGCGCTGCGCTGGAACAAAACATTACCCCCGTGATGCTGGGGCGGCGTATCGATGCGCTGGAGAAACGGCTGGGCACCAAGCTGATGCATCGGACCACCCGCCATCTGACCCTCACCGAGCAAGGTACGGTATTTCTCGATCATTGCCGCAAGCTGCTGACCGAGCTGGACATCGCCGAAAAGATCATCTCGGAGGGCCGCCACAAGGCCACCGGTCATCTGGTGGTATCGGCCCCGGCTGCTTTTGGCCGCAAGCACGTAGCACCGCATGCGCCAGCGTTTATCGCCACTAATCCGGAGGTACAGATTTCGTTCAACCTGACCGACCGCGTGGTCGACCTGGTGCGCGAGGGTTATGACATCAGCATCCGCATCGGCGGCGCCATCGATCCGAATTTCGTGGCGGTCAAACTAGCCAGCAACCGCCGCGTGGTATGCGGCACGCCGGAATATTTCCATCGCAACGGCATTCCGAAGACGCTGGAAGACATCGCCAATCACAACTGCCTGTCCTTTAATCTGCAAGGCGGCCAGCAGCGCGGCTGGTATTTCCAGCAAGGCGGTAAGCCCGTCATCATCAAAACCGCCGGCAACCTGGATTGCAATGACGGCGAATTGCTGCATCGCTGGGTGAGCGAGGGCCTTGGACTTGGCTGGCGCTCGACCTGGGAAATCGAATCGCAGCTAGCCTCGGGCGAACTGCTGACGGTGCTGGATGAGTTTGCCTTGCCGCACTATGACATCATGGCGGTCTATCCGCAGCAGCGGCATTTGCCGGCCAAGGTGCGCTTCTTTATCGACCGTTTGAAATCGATCTACGCGCAACCGGACTATTGGAGCAAAGGTTGAGGATAGGTGTGTCAATCGGAAACATTTGTAATCATCTGCAAGATTCAGGGCACTTGCACCCGTCCGGCCGGTCTGATGGTCAACCAAGCAGTTCATAAAACCGTTTTAATGTAGTGCAGCGTACATACGCGCCAGCATGAAGTACTACACTGAACACATCCATCCGAATTTTTACCTTATCAACGAGGCACGTCATGACAATCCGCAGATCAACTCAACAAGCCATGCTGGCAGCCGTCATCGGCGGTTCGCTATTGCTCGGCGGCTGCGCTGCGCCATACGGCGGACAAGGTTATGGCAACCAAGGCTATAACAACCAGGGTTACAACAATCAGGGCTACAGCAATCCACCGGCGCAAACCTACCCTGCCTATCAGCAACCTGGCTATCAGCAAAACAATAACCGCAACTATGGCGTGGTCGATGCCATCGATGTCGTCAACACACCTAGCCAAGGCATCGGCGGCGCAGTAGTCGGCGGCGTGCTGGGCGGCGTGGTCGGCCACCAGGTCGGCCATGGCAACGGCAACACCCTGGCTACTATCGCCGGCGTGGTTGGCGGCGCGGTGGTCGGCAACCAGCTGGAGGCGCGCAACAGCCCCGGCTCCACTTCCTACAACGTGCGCATTCGCATGAATGACAACGGCTACCAGACCATCACTGTCAGCAACCCAGGCGATCTGCGAGTGGGCGACCGGGTACGTGTGGACAATGGACAGATTTCCCGTTATTGAGCCATTTTCCTGCATGTATAAGGCGTGGCATAAGGCCTGGTGAATAGATTGATCCGGTAGCTTATTGGTTGCTTATTGACTGGGCGGATGCAAGTTTTACACTTCAATCGTCGAACTGCCTTCGGTATTTCGCTGAAGGCAGCAATATCAATATAAGGAGGCATCATGAACATACTCATCAGGCCGCTATCGTTGGCTTTTTTTGTCGTCGCGAGCGTTTTTGCGCTGCACGTCAATGCCGCTGAGGAAAACGTCCAGTTCCGGGATCCGGCACGCTGGAGCGTGCCGGACCGCACGCCGCAAGCACGTTTTGCAACGATGAAAAAAGAAAATACCAATGCCTATGCGCAGGCAATGAACGACTGTCGCGCAATGCGCGGTCGTGAAGCCAATGATTGTAAACGTGAAGCACGCGTAAATTTTGACCGGGATATGCAGCGCGCCCGTGAGATGACCATGGGTGGCCGTCACTAAACAGACCAGCCCTCAGTAGTAACAATCAAAAGGCCGCCTATGCGGCCTTTTGATTGCCTGCATCCAATTTTTCCCACCATGCCTCCCCTGCGACGCAAAAAAACCGAGCTTTCATTTCATGTAAGAAATAGTTAAATATTGTCATTTTTTCTATTTTGTGTTGCGCCAAAGTTAAACATAAAACAATAATGCCAACAAAATAACAAATGATTGTTTTGTTATGTAATTTTTGGCATTTGCCAAACTTTGCTGGATGAGAACCCAGGGGGAATTCTCTCCCAGCAGTTTTTTAACCCAAATGGAGGAAATATGGCTATTCAACAATTATCTGCAAAAGAGATCGACCAGGTCAGTGGTGGCTGCTGTCTGTTCTTCGGCGCATTCCTGTCCTGCTTCCGCAGCTTCTTCAAGAGTTGCGCGCCAGTCAAGCCAGGCTGCGGCAAACCGCCAGTGACGCCAACCAAGCCAGCCATTACACCAACAACACCAACTACTCCGGCCTAAAAGCAGACCGCTCTACTGGCACAAAAACACGGCAACCGGTTGCCGTGTTTTTTATTTTGAAGGCGTCATGAGTCTATTCCGCGAGCAGGCAGTCGCCGCTCAACAAACCAAGTGGCTGGGCGAGATCGTCCTGATACGGCCGCTCTCTTTTACTTTCCTGACTAGTTGCGCCGCGCTGTTGGCATTGCTGGTGTGCGCCTTCCTGGCCTGGGGTAGTTACACCAGGCACAGCACCGTCAGCGGCCAGTTGCTGCCGAGCAGCGGCTTGATCAAAGTCTATGCGCCGCAAAGCGGCATCGTCATCGAACAACATGTCAAGGAAGGTCAAATGCTCCAGGCTGGCGACGTGTTGTATGTCTTGTCCAGCGAGCGCCAGAGCAGCACCCAGGGTGCAACACAAGCGGCCATCAGCAACCAGGTCGAACAGCGCCAGGCCAGCCTGCGCGATGAATTGCAAAAGACCCGCATGCTGCAACAGGATGAGCGCACCGGTCTGAACAACAAAATTGCCGCTCTCAGCAATGAAGCCGCCAAGCTGGACAAGCAGATCGCCGGCCAGCAAGACCGTGTCCACTTGGCAGAAGACACCCTGCGGCGCTACCAGGGCTTGCTGCAGCAAGACTACATCTCGCGCGAACAATTCCAGCAAAAGCAGGAAGACCTGCTCGACCAGAAGAATCGCCAGCAAAGCCTGGAGCGCGACCGCATCAGCGTCGGCCGCGAACTGTCGGCGCAGCAAAACGAACTTGGCAGCCTGTCGCTCAAGCAGCAGAACCAGTTGGCGCAGATCGACCGCAACCTTGCCAGCACCGCACAGGAACTGACCGAAAGCGAAGCCAAACGCCGTATCGTAGTCACCGCGCCGCAAGCCGGCATCGCCACCGCCGTCATTGCCGATGCCGGCCAGGCGGTCGACGGCAACCGCCCGCTGGTCAGCATCGTGCCGGCCGGCGCCACGCTGCTGGCCGAGCTGTATGCACCCAGCCGCGCCATCGGTTTTGTACGGCCCGGCGATCAGGTGTTGATCCGCTACCAGGCCTATCCCTACCAGAAGTTCGGCCACCAGAAAGGCGTGGTCGAATCGGTGGCGCGGACCGCATTGCCGAACAATGAACTGAACGCCATCGGCGTCCCGGCCGGCGCCAACGGCAGCGAGCCGATGTACCGGATTACCGTGCGCCTGGCCTCGCAGCAGGTACTGGCCTACGGCCGGCAACAATCGCTGCAGGCCGGCATGCTGCTCGATGCCGATGTCCGGCAAGAAAAGCTGCGCCTCTATGAATGGGTACTGGAACCCCTCTACAGCCTGACCGGCAAACTCTGACCATGTTCAATCGACTTGCCTTCGGCATCAACCCCACCCTGCCGCTGATGCTGCAAACCGAGGCCACCGAATGCGGCCTGGCCTGTCTTGGCATGGTGGCCGGCTATCACGGTTACCGTACCGATCTGGCGACCTTGCGACGCCGTTTCCCTGTGTCGCTCAAAGGCTCCACCTTGCGCGACCTGATCGCCATCGCCGAACAACTGCAGCTAGCGTCGCGGCCGCTGAAGCTCGACATGAGCGATCTCGGCCAGCTCAAACTACCGTGCATCCTGCACTGGAACCTGAATCACTTCGTGGTGTTGCAAGAGGTTGCTCCACGCTCTGTCACCGTTTACGATCCCGCTTTCGGCATCCGCAAGCTGTCAATGGAGGAAGCCGCCAAGGCATTCACCGGCGTGGCTCTGGAGCTATGGCCGAATCCCGGTTTCAAGCCGGCTTCCGTCACTCAGAGTGTGAAGCTGCGCAGCCTGCTGGGACGCATCACCGGCGTATATCGCTCGTTCAGCCAGATCCTGTTGCTGTCGCTGGCGCTGGAAGTGTTTGCGGTAGTCAGCCCGTTTTTCCTGCAATGGGTGATCGACAATGTGCTGGTTTCCGCCGACCGCGATCTGTTGACTACGCTGGCGCTCGGCTTCGGTTTGTTGATGCTGATGCAGCAAGCAGTCGCGGTCGCGCGCAGCTGGGTGCTGATGTACATGAGCACCACGCTCAACGTGCAATGGCAAGCCAATGTGTTTACCCATTTGCTGCGCCTGCCGGTCGCCTACTTTGAGAAGCGCCACCTGGGTGACGTGGTGTCGCGCTTCGGCGCAGTCGGCATCATCCAGCACACACTTACTACCTCGTTCCTGGAAGCGATCCTGGATGGTGTGATGACCATCGTCACGCTGGCGCTGATGTTCATCTACAGCCCGACCCTGGCATGGATCGCAATCGGCGCCATGCTGCTCTACGGCCTCGGCCGCTGGGCTTGGTTTGCGCCGTTACGGCACGCCACCGAAGAACAGATCATCCACGCCGCCAAGCAGCAGACCCACTTCCTCGAAACCATACGCGGCGTCAAGACCATCAAGCTGTTCCAGCGCCAGGACGAACGGCGCTCCAGCTGGCTGAGCCTGCTGGTGGACCAGATCAATGCCGACTTGCGCACGCAGAAACTGAGCTTGCTCTACAAGACGCTCAACGGCGTGCTGTTCGGTATCGAAAATATCCTGACCATCTGGCTTGGCGCCCGACTGGTCATGGACGGCAATTTCACAGTCGGCGCGCTCATGGCGTTCAATGCTTACAAGGGCCAGTTCGATAGCCGCGTCAGTTCGCTGATCGATAAATTCGTCGAGCTCAAGATGCTGCAATTGCAAGGAGAACGACTGGCCGATATCGTGCTGCAGGCGCCGGAAACCACGCATGGCCGCAGTGTTGGCGAAGATGATACGGCGTTGCAGCCATCGCTGGAAGTACGCGGCTTGCGCTTCCGCTATGCCGAGCAGGAACCTTATGTGCTGGACGACGTATCGTTCCGCATCGAAGCCGGTGAATCGGTGGCCATCGTCGGTCCGTCTGGCGGCGGCAAAACCACGCTGGTCAACGTCCTGCTGGGAATACTCGCTCCCGGCCAGGGCGAAGTATTGATCGGCGGCCAGCCGGTACAGCAGGTCGGCCTCGACACCTTGCGCCGCATGGTCGGCACCGTGCTGCAGGATGACGTGCTGTTCGCCGGTTCACTGGCCGACAACATCAGCTTCTTCGATCCGCAGGCAGACCAGGCCTGGATCGGGCAATGCGCGCGGCTGGCCGCCATTGAGCAGGATATCGCCGCCATGCCGATGGGTTACAACACGCTGGTCGGCGATATGGGCACCATTCTCTCGGGTGGCCAGAAACAACGGATCTTGCTGGCGCGCGCACTGTACAAGCGGCCGCAGATACTGTTTCTCGACGAAGCCACCAGCCATCTCGACATCGAACGCGAGCAGCTGGTCAACGACGCCATCAAAACCATGCGCATCACGCGCGTGATCGTCGCCCACCGGCCGGAGACCATCAACAGCGCGGATCGCGCCATCCTTCTGGCAGGCGGCAAGATCATCGATCCGCAGACGCTGCAGGCACAAGAAACGGCTACGGCATGAGCACCCGGTTACCTGCCTTAATGCTGGCGTTGGCAGGAATGGCGACTATGACCGCCCGTGCCGAATCGATATGGTCCGATCCGCTTCGCACCATGCATGAGGTGTCGGCAACACCTGCCAAAACCGCATACGCTACCGGTTGCAGTTTCGATGCGCAACTACCTAGTCCGCTCAGCTTGCTGGATGCTGTCGAACGGGCGCTTTGCCGCAATCCGCAAACCCGCCAGGCCTGGGCCAACGTCAAGGCGCAGGCCGCCGCCGTCGGCGTCAGCCGCGCCGCCTATCTGCCCACCCTGACCAGCAGCGGCAGCTGGAGTAAAGCAGATAACCGCTATACCTATCCCGACTTCCCCGACAATAATTCCTCGCTCAAGACTCACAGCAGCAGCGCTAACCTGAGCCTGAACTGGGTGCTGTACGACTTTGGCCTGCGCGCCGCCAACCTGGAGAGCGCGCGACAATTGCTGAACGCCGCCAACGCTGCCCAAGACGATATGCTGCAGACGATATTTCTGAGCACCGTACAAAGCTTTTACGAGGCCCAGGCGGCGCAAGCCATGCTGGCCGCAACCACCGAGGCCGAGCAAGCCGCAGAACAAAGCTTCAAGGCCAGCGCCGCCAAATACCTGGCAGGCGCTGGCGCCCTGGCCGACAAACTGCAGGCGCAAACCGCGTACGCCCAGGCCAGTTTGAAGCGCGCGCAAGCCGCCGGTGATTTACAGAATGCGCTGGGCAGCTTGGCCATCGTCATGGGCCAGCTTCCCAATACGCCGCTAACGCTGGCGCCATTGGCCGATGTTGCCGATGCACCGCTGTTGCTGCAAGCGGTCGACCAGTTGATCGCCGACGCCGTACGCAGTCATCCGAAGATCCTGGCCGCGCAGGCGCAATGGAAGGCGGCGCAAGCACAAGCCGACGCCGCCAACGCCGACGGCAGGCCGACGCTGTCGCTGTTCGCCACCGGCGACCGTAGCGACACGCCGATCACCCAGGTGTCATCCAAGCAGACCATCACCAGCCGCAGCATCGGCCTGCAAGTCAACATTCCACTGTTCGATGGCTTCAGCCGCAAATACAAGACGCGCGGCGCCCAGGCCCAGGCCGAGAGCAAGGAAGCCGAGCTCGCCAATATCGAACAACAGGTCACGCTGGAAGTATGGAAAAGCCACCAGGCTCTGCGCACCGAGACCGAAAACCTGCACAGCACCGACATCCTGCTGCACAGCGCCCGTCAATCCTTCGACGTGGCGCAGGGACGCTACAAGGCCGGCGTCGGTACCATCCTGGAATTGCTGAAGGCGCAAAGCGACCTGGCCAGCGCACAGCAACAGCGCATCCTGTCGCTGACCAGTTGGCAGACAGCCAGATTACGTCTTGCGGCCAGCCTGGGACGTTTGCAGATCGACGGCATTCAATGAAACAGGATGGAAACTGCGGAGAAAGTTTTTAGGAATAAATTTGATTTGCATGCCCGAAAACAAAAAGCCCGCTTGCGCGGGCTTTTTATGTTTTGGCGTCCCCAGGGGGATTCGCCTACATACCGCAGGCCGCGGAATCGCTTGCAAGCGATTCCCTTCTCATCCCCCGCGTAAGCCGCGCAGGCGGCTTACTTGTGGCCACCAAAACAAAAAAGCCCGCTTGCGCGGGCTTTTTATGTTTTGGCGTCCCCAGGGGGATTCGAACCCCCGTACTCACCGTGAAAGGGTGATGTCCTAGGCCTCTAGACGATGGGGACAGTAATCTGTCCGTACTGGCCTTTACTGCTGCTTGCTACTACTTTATTACTGCTGATAAAAACAATAAAGGCCGCATTGGGCGGCCTTCTTGATTGTATCGAATACACTCAGTACCGAAAATCTGCGACCAATTTTTGCTCGCTTACCTGTCGATACCAAAAGAATTCTGGCGTCCCCAGGGGGATTCGAACCCCCGTACTCACCGTGAAAGGGTGATGTCCTAGGCCTCTAGACGATGGGGACAGTAATCTGTCCGTGCTACGTTTGCTGCCTTGCTACAAGTCCTGCTTCTGCTACCAATTTGCTGGTGGAGGTAAGCGGGATCGAACCGCTGACCTCTTGCATGCCATGCAAGCGCTCTCCCAGCTGAGCTATACCCCCGTTTGCAGAAGCGAGATTATAGCAAGCTTATTTAGCGCTTGTAAATCCCGATTTGCAGATTTATTGCAGATTTACACCAGATAAGGCTGCAAACGCGCTAACACTGTGTCGCGGCCGAACAATTCCAGCACCGCATCGATCGCGGGCGTCTGCAACTGGCCGGTCACCATCAGGCGCAAAGGCATCGCGAACTGCGGCATCTTCAACGTATGCGCGGCCAGCACTTCCTTGATCATCGGCGCCAGGCTTTCCTTGTTCCATTCGACCGTTGCGCAACGTCGTGCAAAATCAGCCAACGCCGGTTTGATCGCATCGGTGAAATGTTGCGCCAGCAACACGGCATCCGGCGCCGGCTTGCGATAGAACAGCATAGCGGCAACGCCAATTTCATTGACCGTGTGAGCGCGCTCTTTCAACAGGCCGATGACTTTCGCCAGATCCGGCGCAGCGCCGAAATCGGCACCATCCTGCTCCATCAGCGGTTTGACCATCGCCGCCAGCCGCTCGTTGTCAGCCAGCTTGATATAGTGGTTGTTGACCCATGCCAGTTTTTCCACGTTGAACTGCGCCGGCGATTTCGACAAGTGGTCCAGATTGAACCACTGGCAGAACTGCTCCATGCTGAAAATTTCTTCGTCGCCGTGGCTCCAGCCAAGGCGCGCCAGGTAATTCAGCATCGCTTCCGGCAGATACCCCTGCGCAGGATAATCCATCACGCTGACGGCGCCGTGACGCTTCGACAGCTTTTCGCCGTCGGCGCCGAGAATCATCGGTACGTGACCGTACAGCGGCAAGGTTGCTCCCAGCGCTTTCAGGATATTGATCTGGCGCGGCGTATTGTTGACGTGATCATCGCCACGGATGACGTGGGTGATCTGCATGTCCCAGTCGTCCACCACCACGCAGAAATTGTAGGTCGGCGTGCCGTCTGGACGCGCGATCACCAGGTCATCCATTTCCTTGTTGGAGATGGTGATATTGCCCTTGACCACATCGTCCCAGCTAACATCGCCGTCCAGCGGATTCTTGAAACGCACAACCGGCTTGCGGTCTGCAGGAACCGGCGGCAAAGTCTTGCCCGCCTCCGGACGCCATGTACCGTCGTAACGCGGCTTTTCACCGGCGGCACGCATGCGCTCGCGCATCGCTTCAACTTCTTCCGGCGACGAATAACAATGGTAAGCCGTGCCGTCCTTCAGCATTTGCGCGATCACTTCGCGATAGCGGTCCATGCGGCGCATCTGGTAGAACGGACCTTCGTCATGCTCCAGGCCCAGCCACTGCATGCCGTCGATAATCGCCTGCACCGCTTCCGGCGTCGAGCGCTCCAGATCGGTATCTTCGATGCGCAACACGAAAGTGCCGCCGAAATGGCGTGCGAAAGCCCAGGAAAACAGCGCAGTGCGGGCGCCGCCCAGATGCAGGTAACCGGTCGGGCTTGGCGCAAAGCGGGTGCGCACCTTGGTGCTCGGGGAAGTTGAAGCTGGAGTGCTAGCAGTCATGATAAATAAAAACGGCCTTGGCATGCCAAAGCCGTTATCAAGGAAAACCTCATTTTACCGCGTTGCAGCAGCGGATGGAACCGCTGGCCGCAATAGCGCCGCGTCTGTTTGAATGCTACTTGACCGTTACTTCAACGTTACTTCACCGTTACGTTGATGGTTTTGCTCAGTTCCGGCCCATAGGATTGATGTGCGCCGTTAGCGAACTGCATGGTCAGTTTATATTGGCCGGGCGGCAGCGTAACGCTGGTCTCGGTTTGCCCCTTGCCAAAATGCAAATGCTTGTCGTCTATCGGAATCGACTGGCCGGCTGGAATACTATCTTCGTTGATCAGCAAATGGTGATGGCCGGTATTCGGCGTCATGTCGCCGGCCGGCTTGACTTCCATGCCGCTGACGGCGAACTTGACGGTGAACGGGCTACTGACTACGGCGCCGTCTGCTGGTTCGACGAATGAAACCGAAGCGGCGTGGGCCATTTGCGGTAACAGGCTGGCGCTCATCAGAGCGGCGGAAAACAGCAGGGAAAAAATGCGTGATTTCATTGTCTTGTCCTTTATATGGAGGATAGATAATTGGATGCCTCGCTTGACCGGAAATGCCAGCGTCGAAGGCCAAACAATTTACTGAGTGCAATAATACAGCGATGCTGCCAGCTTCGCTTTCAGGAGAAAATTACCATGCAAGTTGCCCACGGCAATCTATTGACCAAGCTGCCATCCGACAGTTCAGCAGAAGTGTTCGAACTCCTGCATGAACGGGCTGGCCTGAAAATCGAAAGGATTGTTTCCAATGGCCAAGCCAGCCCGCCCGGATTCTGGTATGACAATCCGCAAGAGGAATGGGTGCTGCTGCTCAGCGGCAGCGCCGGCCTGACGATAGCAGACACGGCTGAAGAACACGTGATGCAGCCCGGCGCCTGGCTGCATATTCCGGCCCATTGCCGCCACCGCATCGAATGGACCGATGCAACGCAGCCCACCATCTGGCTGGCGGTGCATCATGAGGTTTCCAACGAGACTTAGTCGTTCTTGATCACAATGGTCGGGAATTTGCTGCTCATATCCTTGGCTTTTTCCGCCACCTTGATCGCCACTTTGCGTGCGATCTCTTTATAGATATGCGCCACCGGACCCTCAGGTTCCGCCACCACTGTCGGCGTGCCTGAATCGGTTTGCTGGCGGATCGACATGGTCAGCGGCAAAGCCCCCAGGAAATCGACGCCGTATTCGCCGCACATCCTGGCGCCGCCGCCTTCACCGAAAATCGCTTCGGCATGGCCGCAGTTGGAGCAGATGTGAGTGCTCATGTTTTCGACGATACCGAGAATCGGAATGCCTACCTTCTCAAACATCTTCAAGCCCTTGCGCGCATCCAGCAGCGCGATGTCTTGCGGCGTGGTGACGATCACGGCCCCGGTCACCGGCACTTTTTGCGACAACGTCAGCTGGATGTCGCCGGTACCTGGCGGCATATCGACGATCAGGTAATCCAGGTCGCGCCAGTTGGTTTGGTCCAGCAACTGCTGCAAGGCCTGGGTCACGATAGGGCCGCGCCATACCATCGGCTCGTCCGGATCGACCATGAAACCGATGCTCGAGACTTGCAGGCCGTGGTTTTCCAGCGGCTCCATGGTCTTGCCATCCTTAGTTTCCGGACGGCCGCTGATGCCCATCATCATCGGTTGCGAAGGACCGTAGATATCCGCATCCAGGATGCCGACCTGCGCGCCTTCCGCCGCCAATGCCAGCGCCAGGTTGACCGCCGTGGTCGATTTTCCGACGCCGCCCTTGCCGGACGCGACTGCAATAATGTTCTTGATGTTGGACATCAGCTTGATGCCGCGCTGCACCGCATGCGATTGTATTTTTGAATAGACGTTGGGGCTGACCCGGCCGACGCCAGCCAACGCGCCCACTGCGGCGGCGGCGGCATCGCCAATCAGGGCGAACTGGCTCTTGGCCGGATAGTCCAGTTCGACGTCAAACGCCACATTGGCGCCGTCCAACTGGATATTGCGGGCCGACTTGCTGCTGACCAGATCCTTGCCGGTATTCGGATCGATGACGCTGGATAACGCTGCCTTGACCGCTTCAATCGTGATGCTCATTACTTTTCCTCTATGCAGTTCTTTATAAGATGCGGCAAGTCTAAACCAAATCACCGGCTTTCCGCTGAAGCCAGGCAGATGCAGGGATTTCCGCCGGCCCCTAAATGCAGGTAATCCATCGGTACTAAAGCGAAAACCAGCCCGGCACTGCTAAAATCACTCTTTTATTCCAACCAGCAGCGCTTGACGTTGCAAATTCATTGCCAAATGAGCATTACTTTGACTTCAACTCCACGCCAGTTATTCGTTACTACCGCCCTGCCTTACGCCAACGCAGCGTTTCATATCGGCCACATCATGGAATATATCCAGGCCGACATCTGGGTACGGTTCCAGCGAATGCAGGGCCATGAAGTCAATTTCGTCGGCGCTGACGACGCCCATGGCGCGCCGATCATGATCGCCGCCGAGAAAGCCAACATCACGCCGCAGGAATTCGTGGCGCAGATTGCGGCCGGCCGCAAGCAATACCTGGACGGCTTCCACATCGCCTTCGACAACTGGCATTCGACCGACGGTCCGGAAAACCACGAACTGTCGCGCGACATCTATCGCAAGCTGAAAGCGGCGGGCTTCATCTCGACCAAGACCATCGAACAGTTCTACGACCCGGTCAAGAACATGTTCCTGCCGGACCGTTACATCAAGGGCGAATGCCCGAAATGCGGCGCCAAGGACCAGTACGGCGATTCCTGCGAAGTGTGCAGCTCGGTGTATGCCCCTACCGACCTCAAGAATCCGTACTCGACCCTGACAGGCGCGACGCCGGTAATGAAGTCGTCGGAACACTTTTTCTTCCGCCTGTCGGACCCGCAATGCGTGGAATTCCTGCGCGGCTGGGCGCTCGGCAGCGTCGACGGCAAGCCGCGCCTGCAATCGGAAGTCGCCAACAAGGCCAAGGAATGGCTGGAAAGCGACGGCGGCATGGGCGACTGGGATATCAGCCGCGATGCGCCCTACTTCGGCATTGAGATTCCCGATGAGCCGGGTAAGTATTTCTATGTCTGGCTGGACGCGCCGGTCGGCTACCTGGCTTCGCTGAAGAATTATTTCGGCAAGACTGGTCGCGACTACGACGCCTTCATGGCCGATCCAAAGACCGAGCAATACCATTTCATCGGCAAGGACATCACGTATTTCCATACGCTGTTCTGGCCGGCCATGCTGCATTTCTCGGGCCTCAAGGTTCCTAACAATGTTTTCGTGCATGGCTTCCTGACGGTATCCGGCGAAAAAATGTCGAAATCGCGCGGCACCGGCATCTCGCCGCTGCGCTACCTGGACTTGGGCATGAATCCGGAATGGATGCGTTATTACATCGCCGCCAAACTGAGCGCCAAGGTAGAAGATCTCGACTTCAATCCGGATGACTTCGTGGCGCGCGTGAACTCCGATTTGATCGGCAAGTACATCAACATCGCCAGCCGCGCCGCCGGCTTCATCGCCAAGAAATTCGACGGCAAGCTGAGTACCGCCTGGGCTACCGATAGCGATCCTTTCCTGGCCAGGCTGCGCGCAGCAGCGACCGATATCCAGGCGCTATACGATATCCGCGAATACGGCAAGGCCTTGCGCGCAGTGATGGAACAAGCCGATATCATCAACGCCTACGTCGACGCCAACAAGCCATGGGAACTGGCCAAGGATCCAAGCAAGGAAGCGCTGTTGCACGAAGTCTGTAGCCGCCTGCTGGAAGCGTTCCGTATCCTGACCTTGTATCTGAAACCGGTATTGCCGGCGCTGGCGACGCAAGTTGAAGCCTTCCTGCAAATCCAGCCGCTGGTGTGGGGAGATGTCGCCAAACCTCTGTCCGACGGCCACGTCATCAATGCTTATTCGCACCTGATGACACGGGTCGAGCCGAAGATGCTGGATGCCTTGTTCGATGCGCCGGAACCGGCAGCTGTTGTAGCGCAAGCCGCAGATGCCGCCGCCAGCGACATCGAGCCATTGGCCGCAGAAATCAAGATCGACGATTTCGTAAAAGTGGATTTGCGCATCGCCAAGATCGTCAACTGCGAACACGTCGACGGTTCCGACAAGCTGCTGCGCTTGACGCTGGACGTCGGCGAAGGCCGTCTGCGCAATGTATTTTCCGGCATCAAGTCGTCCTACCAGCCGGAAGAACTGGTCGGCAAGCTGACGGTGATGGTGGCCAACCTGGCGCCGCGCAAGATGAAGTTCGGTATCTCGGAAGGGATGGTATTGGCAGCCTCGGCTACCGATGGCACAACCAATCCAGGCATCTATGTCCTGACGCCATGGCCAGGCGCCGAGCCAGGCATGCGGGTCAGCTAAGGCCGGGAGATGAACCTGCAAGTGCGCGAAGCCAGCGCCGGTGATGCCGCACTGATCGCCGACCTGACGCGCGCCTGCTGGGCTGAGCGGGTTGCCGCCAGTTCCAGAGGCCATCGGGAACACACTGAGCAGGTGCAGCATGACCTGCAACGTGGCGGCGGCTTTATTTTGCTACTGGACAACGCCCCTGTCGGTTCAGTGCGCTGGCTGCCGTCCGATACTGAAACCGACGTCTGGGAAATCCTGCGCATGGGTGTGTTGCCCGCCCATCGCGGCCAGAGCCTGTCGCAGCATTTGATGGAAGCGGTGATTCATCGCGCCCATGGCGCCGACGTCAGTGAATTGAGACTGGCGGTTCGGGCAGATCAAACCAGAGTTGTCGATTTGTATGCTGTATTTGAATTCGAACTGGCGCCGGAACTGGAATACGCACGCGCCAACCCGCTCGAAGAACCGCCAATCGTGATGCGGCGCTGGCTAAAGCGTTAATTCCCGGTTAATGCCCGTACACCTGCGACACTGAAGTGCCGGTCACCAGGCCGCTGGTGATGTCCATGTGCACATTAAAGAAAGCCTGGCTGGCGTCGCTTTGGGTATAACGCCAGTCCCATACTTCCTCGTTCTTGCGCGTAAACTGCACTACGGTGCGCGGCCGGCCCAGCATCTGGCGCACTTCCTCCTTGCGCATGCCGACCTTGATACGCGCGAAATTCTCTTCCGTCAGCACTTGCTTGTAATCACTCAGCTTGCCATCCTTGTCGATAGTGAAAAACCAGGTGCGTGCGCCTGCCGGCCCCTTGGGGTATTCCAGGGTACGCTCTCCGCTTTCGTTTTCCCAGACCGTATCGGGCTGCCCCATGGCGTTACGTACGTCAACCTCGGACGATACGCCGCGGTTAAGTTTCTCCAAACCCGCCTCCTGTATGAATTTACCGTTCTGGTCGCAAGCCGCGACCAGAAACGGCGCGAACAATAGCAAAAAGTTACGCGCCCAAGATTTCATTCAATCTCCTCTATCCGATGATTGCGCCAGTATATCGCCATTTGGCGGCGACATACTTGTCATTCAGACATGCAACAATCCCTTGTCCCAACGCCGACAAACCGTTAAGACAGCCCGAAATAGCATAAAATAGCGCTTAATCCTAGCCACACCACACTTAATTAAAGCAACCATGAAATTCTCCAAGCAAATCTACGGCTATCAATCCGATATCACCAAGTTCGTTGAAGAACTCAAGGAAAAGAATCCAAAACTGGAAGAACAGCAACTCGCCGGACGAGCCCTGCTGTGGGACAAGACGCCGATTGACCTGGACAGCCAGCACCGCACCCAGGAATCGCGCGTCGACCAGCAACCTTACGTGTATCAGAACAATCACTAATCCAGTTCCGATTAGGTAAAGATCAGATGAGCCAGAATTCGTCGGATGCCGCCGAACTGACCTTGGAAGGCCAACCGGATTCGACGCCGAACGTAATCGACGGCGTCGCCTATGCGCGTCTGTACGGCGAACCGCTGTTCCGCATGCCAACCGATCTGTACATTCCGCCGGATGCGCTGGAAGTCTTCCTGGAAGCATTCGAAGGCCCGCTCGATCTGTTGCTCTACCTGATCCGCAAGCAGAATTTCAACATCCTCGACATCCCGATGGCGCAGGTTACCCTGCAATACTTGGAGTACGTCGACCAGATCCGCATCACCAACCTGGAACTGGCGGCAGAATACCTGCTGATGGCGGCCATGCTGATCGAGATCAAGTCGCGCATGCTGCTGCCGGTCCGCAAGACCGACAACGAAGAAGCCGAAGATCCGCGTGCCGAACTGGTGCGGCGTTTGCTGGAGTATGAGCAAATGAAGCTGGCCGCACGCGAGATCGACGCTCTGCCGCAACTCGGACGCGACTATGTCCGCACCCAGATCTATATCGAACAAAACACCGTTGTGCGCTGGCCGGACGTCAACCTGGACGATCTGCAAGCCGCCTGGGCCGACGTTATCAAGCGTGCCAAACTCACGGCCCATCACACCATCAGCCGCGAAGAACTGTCAGTGCGCGAGCACATGACCGGGATCTTGCGGCGCCTGCAATCGTCGCGCTTCGTCGAATTTGCCGAGCTGTTCGATCCTTCGCGCGGCGTGCCTGTGCTGGTGGTGAATTTCATCGCCATGCTGGAGCTAGCCAAGGAAACCCTGATTGAGATTACCCAGGCTGAACCGTTTGCGCCGATCTATGTGCGGCTGGCCTACTCGCCGACCTATGCACCAGCATAATTTTCCCAGTTTATTTGTGAATGGTTTTAGTGTCTGTTTGCTGAACACTGTCCGTTTTACAAAATTTTTTGCTCACCTCAACCTTCCTGCTTAGTCAGTTGGGGACGGAGTCGTCCGGATAGGATAATTCGCCACGCTACGGTGACTCTTAAAACCTACGCCGGCCACCTCTTCCCCACAATTAATAAATATGAAAATCATTTCCTCGATTGAAGAACTACGTGACCAGCTGCGCGGCCAATTGCGCACAGCATTCGTGCCAACCATGGGCAATCTGCATGAAGGCCACCTGTCGCTGATGCGCCTGGCGAAGAAGCACGGCGATCCGATCGTCGCCTCGATCTTCGTGAACCGCCTGCAGTTCGGTCCCAACGAGGATTTCGACAAATACCCGCGCACCTTCGCCGCCGACGTCGAAAAGCTGGAAAAAGAAGGCGTCTACGTCCTCTTCGCGCCAACCGAAAAAGACCTGTATCCGGAACCCCAAGAATTCCGCGTGCGGCCGCCAGACGATCTCGGCAATACGCTGGAAGGTGAATTCCGCCCGGGCTTTTTTACCGGCGTCACCACCGTGGTGCTAAAGCTGTTTTCCTGTGTCCAGCCACGCGTGGCAGTGTTCGGCAAGAAGGATTACCAGCAGCTGATGATCGTCCGCAACATGGCCAAGCAATTTGCCTTGCCGACTGAAATCATCGCTGCCGAAACCTGGCGCGCCGACGATGGCCTGGCGCTGTCGTCGCGCAATATGTATCTGTCGACAGAGGAACGTGCGGAAGCGCCGACCTTGTTCAAGACGCTGAACCAGGTCGCCGAAGAAGTACGCAGCGGTCATCTGGACATCACCGAACTTGAAAGAGAGGCGATGGCGCAACTCAGTGGCCGCGGCTGGCATCCCGACTACATCTCGATCCGTAAACGCAGCAATCTGCAAGCGCCGGCAGCCGGCGACCTGGCGCAAGGCGAAAAACTGGTAGTGCTGGCCGCCGCCAAGCTCGGCACCACGCGCCTGATCGACAATCTGGAAATATAAGAAACGCTATCCGGTGCGCAATTTCTTTTATGGCACAACATCGATGCTGGCAGCCGCAATGGTTCTAGGCGCGGCGAGCCTGACGACGCAGATCACAGCCGCTGCAGCCATCTCGGTGCAAGACGATGCGCAGCACACGATCACCCTGCAACAGCCGGCGCACCGGATCGTCAGCCTGGCGCCGCATGCAACCGAATTGCTGTTTGCAGCCGGCGCCGGTAGCTACCTGGTCGGTGTCAGCGATTACAGCGACTATCCTCCGGCAGCGCAAAAGATCCCTTCAGTCGGCAGCAGCGCTGCCGTGGATATCGAACGCATTGTCTCCCTCAAACCCGATCTGGTGGTGGCATGGAGCAGCGGCAATTCGGCCAGCCAGTTAGCCAGGCTGCGCGCTCTCGGTATTCCGGTATTTGAAAGCGAACCGCACAAACTGGAAGCAATCGCCTCGTCCTTGCTGCGGCTGGGGCGACTGGCGGGTACCGAAGACAGCGGCGCTGCAGCGGCCAAGGCATTCAACGCCAGACTGGCTCAACTGACCGCAACTTATCAGCAGCGGCCACCGGTCCGGGTGTTTTACCAGATCTGGCAAAAGCCGCTCATGACGCTCAACGGCAGCCATATGGTTTCCAGCGTGATTCGCTTGTGCGGCGGAGAAAACGTGTTCGGCCAGCTGCCGCAGCTGGCGCCGACGGTCAGCACCGAAGCGGTATTGACTGCCAATCCGGAAGTGATCTTCGCTGCCGATGGCGGCGACACCCCCGATACGGGTTGGCAGCGCTTTCCCAAACTGGCCGCTGTGGCAGATAACAACATCTTCAAGCTAACCTCGAACTGGATGAGCCGTCCCGGACCGCGTATATTGGACGGCGCTGCCGAGCTATGCCAGAAACTGGATCTGGCGCGTGGCCATCGCAGGTAATTTTCAACCCTGCTTGCCGACGCGTCTCTCATTTTTGTGGAGCGTCTGATGACACCCATCCTTGAACTTGAAAGCCCGCGGCTGCTGTTGCGACAATGGCGCGACGATGACTTGGCGGAACTCGCTGCAATGTGCGCCGATCCGCAAGTCATGCGCTACTTCCCCGCCGTATTGAGCTATCAGGAAAGCGCTGCGCTGCTCGGAAGGATGCATGACCATTTCGCCCGGCACGGTTTCGGCTTCTGGGCGCTGCAACGTAAAGACAACGATGAATTTATCGGCCTGACCGGGTTGCTGCAGGTGGGTTTCGATGCGCCTTTTACGCCGGCGGTAGAGATCGGCTGGCGTCTTGCGCGTCAGCATTGGGGTCAGGGATTTGCTAGGGAAGCGGCCTCGACGGCATTGGCTGCAGGTTTCCAGCAGCTGGGACTTGAACAGATTGTGTCATTTACCGCCGACACCAACCTGCCGTCGCAAAAAGTCATGCAGGCGATCGGTATGCAACGTGATTCCATCGACGATTTCCAGCATCCGAAACTAGCGGATGGCCATCCACTCAAGCCGCATATGCTTTACCGCATTACCAAAGCGCAGTGGGCCGCAAGGCAGGCTGGCATGATCTCAGGCTGATGCTGGCGCAGTATCGGCAACCGGCATGAACAAACGTCGCTTGCCGTTTTCCAGCACTTCAAACGGACAACCGAATGCGGCTTGCAGCAACTCCGGCTGCAGCACCCTGTCGACACGGCCCTGCCAGGTCTGGCCATCGCCGAGCAACAACACATGGCTGGCGTAACGCGCCACCAGGTTGATATCGTGGCAGGCGGCGATCACCGCCTTTTGCCGCGGCAGCTCATTTGACAACTTGTGCAACAACGCCATTACTACAATTTGCGCCGCCGCATCCTGATGCGCGGTCGGTTCGTCCAGCATCAGCAATGAGGGATCCTGCGTCAGCAAGGTCGCCAGCGCCACACGTTGCCGCTCACCGCCTGATAGCCGCAATACATCGTGCTCGCTGAACGCGGCCATGTTGACTTGCTGCAAAGCCTGCATGGCCTGCGCGCGGTCTTCTTCTCGATCCCAGCCGAAACCGAACTGATAGGGATGACGGCCGGCGATCACTGCCGCCAGCACGCTGCTGGAAAATGCATCGGCCTGTTGTTGCGCCAGCAAGCCGCGCAGGCGCGCCAGTTGCTGTGGCTTGATATCCTGGATATCGTCATTTCGTATTAATACACGACCGTTCGCAGGCCGGTTCAATCCCGCCAACGTATGCAACAAGGTGGTTTTACCGACGCCGTTACGGCCCAGTACGCACCAGAACTGCCCAGGCATGACATGCCAGTCCAGCTGGTGACACAAGATTCTGCGATCGATACTGACACTCAACCGTTCAGTGGAAAGCAGCGGAGCAGTGAATTCGCTCATGACCCGGTCCTCATGCGCGGCTGCGCGCTAGCAGCCACAAGAACACAGGAACGCCGACCAGGGCGGTAATCACACCCACCGGCAATTGCGTCGGCGCCACGACCGTACGGGCGGCGAGATCCGCCAGCGCCAGTGCGGCGCCGCCGGCCAGCACGCTGGCGGGCAACAAAATACGCTGGTCGTTGCCGACCAGCAGGCGGATAGCATGGGGCACCACCAGGCCGATAAAGCCGATCGTCCCGGCTACAGTAACCGCCGCTGCGGTAGCCAGTGAGGCCGCCGCCAACGTCATCCAGCGCAGCCGCAACACAGGCACGCCAAGCAGTTGCGCGAAACCTTCGCCGCGCGCCAGCAAATTCAACTGCTGCGCGTTAAAAACACTCCAAAGCAGGAGTAACGCCAATAACACGGCAGCCGGCAGCAACAGGCGGCCGTCTTCCAGATCGCCCATCAGCCAGAACAGCATGCCGCGCAGCTGCGCATCAGGCGCCAGGGTCAGCACCAGCGTCACTATCGCACCGAAGCCGGCGGCGATCATTACGCCAGTCAAGATCAAACGATGGCCGCTATGCTGAGCCACGCTGGGTAAGCGGCGCAAGGCCTGACGCGCCAGGCCGAACAGCAGCGACACCGCCAGCCCGGCTCCCAGCGCTGCCCCCAGGGCCGCGGCAGAATCGCCCGTAAAGCCGAAATGACTAGCTACCAGCAAGGCCGATAAAGCGCCGGCGGCAGAGCCGCCGGACAAACCGAGCACGTAGGGATCGGCCAGAGGATTGCGCAGCAACACCTGCATCAACGCTCCGGCCAAAGCCAGCAAACCGCCGACAATGAAGGCGGTAAGCGCACGCGGCAAACGTAAGGACAGGTAGATTTGATCCGCCACCAACGGCCGGCCGCAACCGCTGCTGCCACAGACAACTGCGAGCGACAACGCCAATCCCGCGACTGCCGTCAGGCAGCACAGGATGAGAATGGCGCGGCGCAATGTGGCGATGCTGGTCAATGGCGTGATCGATCCGTTATCCGTTAATGGGCTGGTCAAAATGGACGGGTCAATTATCTAACGATCTACTTATTGCTGCCAGCTGACGCCTGCAAATACACCGCGGGAAGGCTGGTTATAGCCGTAGGCGGTTTGATAATCGCGATTGAACAGGTTGTCGATACGGCCGAACAGCGAAACTTGCTTGGTCAATTGGTAGCGCGCATTGGCATTGGTCAGCCAGTACGGCGCCAGTTGCGGATTGCCGGGAATATCGGTACGACTGTCGGTGTACTGCACATCCGTACCGATACGCCAGGCGCCGAAGCTCTTGGAAGCGCCGACGGAACCAAGGGTCTTGGCGCGCCGCACCAGGGTTTGGCCGGTCGACTCGTCTTTCGGATTCTGCAAAGTCAGGCTGGCGCGCCAGTCGATTTCAGCCAATGTAGCGCTGGCGCTCAGCTCCAGACCCTGGTTCTTTGCGCGCGCAATATTAATCGCACGGAAGGACACAGGATCGTAGCCAAACTGGTCGCGGGTGCGGGTATCGAACAAGGTGGCGCGCAACAAGGTCGCGCCGGCCGCGTATTGCACACCCAGTTCGTAAGACTTCGAACGCTCAGCCTTGAGATTAGTGTTGCCATACAGCGGGTCAAACAACTGTACCGGCGTCGGCGCATTGAAAGCGGTCGACGCATTGGCGATCAGCTTGACGCTGTCGGTCAACGCGTAGCCGTAGCCGAGGTAGCCGGTATTGTCCGAACCGGAACCGCCGACATCGTCATGCCGCACGTTGACTTGCAATTGATTCGCGCCGATTTTACCGAGTGCGCCGGCGTACACGCTGGAAGTCGAACGTGAATAGCTATTGCTGGAGTTACCGTAGCTGCTGTTGGAATCGACATCCGCCTTTTCACGGCCTGCATCGACGCCAGCGGTGGCTGTCCACATCGGCGACAAGCGCAATTCATTGGCCCATTGCAACAGGTTTTGCGTACTCTTATAGCCGTTGCTGCTGTTGCCGAACGGGGTCAGATCATCGTAGTTGTCGCGGTTGACGTTTTGCGAGAAAGTCAGCGTCGAGGTCCAGTCCTGTGTGAAGCGATTCTTGGAGAACACGGCGACCGACTGGCTCTTGGAATGGCCGCGGTTCTGATCGGCAGGCGTGCCGTAGGCATCGTCGAATGTGTACTTGGCGTCGTTGGCATAAATGCGCGCGCCAATTTCGTTACCCTTGCTCCATTCTTGCGAGACAGATCCCGAAACGCTGGTATTGCCGTCGCCATTGCGATCCGGGTTGACGTTCGGGTTTTGCAGCGGATTCTGCGCCGAAAAGCCGTCGGTCTTGAAACGCGTTAACGCCAGGGCATAGCGCGTGTCGCCACTCTTACCGCTGACGCCAACATCGCCTTGATAAGTGCCGCGCGAACCAGCTTCAACCGAGGCGCTGAAGGCAGCTGGGCCCTCGCCGCGCTTGGTAAAGATTTGCACTACGCCGCCAATGGCGCCGGAACCGTAAATCGCCGAGACGTTGCCACGGACGATTTCGATATGGTCGATCTGCTCTGGCAGGATATTTTCAAGCGCCGGTAAGCCGTAAGATGCTTGGCGGCGAATCGGCACGCCGTCGATCATGACCAGGGTTTCCGAGGTATTGGCGCCGCGCATGAACAGCGATGCCTGCTGGCCTGGGCCGCCGACACGGGTAATCTGGATACCGGCTTCGCGCGCCAGCAACGCCGGCAGGTCAGGCGCTTGCGAATTGCGGATGTCTTCGGCGCTGATCACGGTGGTGTGCGGCAGTGCATCGGTTTGCGGTTGCTCGACGCGGGCGGCGGTAACGACTACCGGCACCAGGTTCTGGTCCTGGGCGGTTTGTGCAAAAGCGGAGCCGAAGCTGCAAGAAAGAATCGCCGAAGCCAGCGCGAGCGGCTTCAAGGTCGCGCCGGAGCGACGTGAGAAAGATAAGGTCATGTACAGGTAAGATAAGAGTCCCCGGCCTGCTTCCCCGCAAGCCCGGTTGCAACAGTCGTAAGGAACCGGCGCATAGGCGCCCGCTCCTTACTCCCCCTGATCTGGCCGGTATCCGGGCTAACAAGCCGGAGCGCATAACCTTCCCATGCAGGCTTGCTGCACAGTGGCTCGAGATGCGTTCTGTCGCTCGACACATCCATGAAGGATGGAACCGGCGACGCTTGTTTTACCGTTGCGGGGGCAGCACACGTTGGCTGGCAGTTTTAATTTGCCCAGCGCCGTGTTTCCCGTTTAACTGCGGACATGGACATGTCCGCGTGCACCAAAACCCCGCCATTGTAAGGCCGGCGCAGGTTGGCGGCAATTGCCGCGGCTTAAAGTGTGGTTAATATGTAGTTCAGTTCGGCGCAGTCAAGTTCGCGTTGCCCCGGTACAGGGCGGCCACCATGTCGGACTGGGTCACCATGCCCACCAGGCGATTTTCATCATCTACGATAGGGATATGGTGAATCCCGGAATCGGACAAAGGCTGCACCAGTTCCACTATGTGCGTGGACCAGGCAGCACTTTTCACCGCGACGGTCATGATCTGGCCGACAACTTCTGGCTTATCCGAATGAGTCCCTGTGGTGCGCCTCAAAAACTGCTTCAATCTCTGCTCGAAGCCGGTATATACCTGCAAATCCACCTGCCGCATGAAATCGGTCTGGGTCACGATGCCGATCAGGCGCCGGGCAGAATTGATCACCGGCAGCGCCTTGATCCGATGTTTTAGCAACAAAGCCCAGGCATCTTCCAGCGATGTGCCATAGTCGACACTGACGATATCGCGCGACATGATGTCGGCGCAGGTGATCGCCCCAAAGCGGCGCTGATATGCGTGCATTTCAGTTTGCAGGATCAGACTTTCAAGATCGTCGCGGCTGACGTCGAGCACCTGGTTATATTGTTGCAGCACATAATCCAGGTCTTCCTGGGTGAAACCAACCCGGACGCCGCTCGGCTGGTCCTTGGTGTGGTGCAGTTTGGCGGGATCCTGGTGTGCGCTATGCGGATAGCGGCGCTTGGTGGCATTGTTGAACAGCAGCGCCACCAGCAGCAGCAAAAACGAATTCAGCAGCACCGGTATCAAGACGAAATGAAAACCCATGCCGGTAATCGCCGGTCCGCCCAGCACCGCAGTCAGGGCCACCGCTCCGCTCGGCGGATGCAGGCAGCGCAAGGCGAACATGACACCGATCGCGGCGGACACTGCAAACGCAGGCGCCAATAAAGGATCGTGGATCCAGCGTGCGCAGGCGACGCCGATCACTGCGGCCACCAGATTGCCGCCGATGATGGACCAAGGCTGCGCCAGCGGACTGGCGGGCACGCCAAACAACAACACGGCTGAAGCGCCCATCGGCGCAATCAGCAAAGGCAAGGGAGCGCCCGCCCCCAGAACCCAATGACTCACCAGCCCCGTCAGCAAAATCCCCAGCAAAGCACCGCAACAGGCGCGCAGGCGCTCGGTAGCATTGACCACTACCGGGCCGGGAATAAAACCGCGCAACCACAAACCCAACTGATTCATCTTCTTTCGCTTTCAATCTTCTCTAAAATGACCTAGCCGCCGTATGCATAGGCAAACTTGTTATTCACAATCCGTCCCATCACGCGTGAGCGCTGGTCCAGTCCCACATGATCCTTGGAATTCATGTTGACCACGCCTTGCGGAATCGTCAGGTCATGCGTATTTTCCAGCGCAGTGCGCAGCGCCGCACGAAATTGCGGGCTGCCGGGCCGCCCGGATTTGAGCGCTTGCGGCACGGCATTTGCAATCAGCATGTAAGCTCCCCACGCATCGGCGGCAAACTGGGTCATGGTGTCGACGCCATAGGCGGCTTCATAGCGCCGGGTGAACTCCAGCGCGGTCGTCCTGACCGGATTGGAGAGCGGCAGCTGCTTGGCGACCACCGCCGGCCCAGTCGGGAAGAACGTGCCTTCGACATCCTTGCCGCCGACTTTCAGGAAGTCTGCGGTGGCGATGCCGTGCGTCTGGTAAATCCGCCCCTTGTAACCTCGCTCTACCAAAGTCCTCTGCGGCAGCACCGCCGGCGTCGCCGAGCCGGCGATCAGCACTGCGTCCGGCTGCGCCGACATGATCTTGAGAATCTGCCCGGTGACGCTGGTGTCATTGCGGTTATAGCGTTCGCTGGCGACGATCTTGATTTTGCGCAGCTCGGCCAGATGCGAGAACTCACGCCACCAGCTATCACCGTAGGCATCGGCAAAGCCGATGAAGCCGACCGTCTTGATGCCGTTGTCGGCCATGTGCTGGGTCAGGATGGTGGCCATGTGCGAATCGTTTTGCGGCAGCTTGAATACCCATGCGCGCTTGGCGTCTTGCGGTTCGACAATCGACGCCGACGCCGCCAGCGCCACCATCGGCGTGCCTGCCTCGGCCACCACATCAACCAAGGCCAGCGCCGCCGGCGTGGTGTTGGGGCCGACGATCAAATCGACCTTTTCTTCGCTGATCAGCTTGCGTACATTGCGCACAGCGTTGGCCGGATCGGAAGCGTCATCCAAGATGATGTATTCAACCTTCTTCCCTGCGATCTCTTTCGGCCACAGCAGGATGGCGTTTTTTGTGGGTGCGCCAATTGCCGCAGCCGGACCAGTCACGGCGATATCTACGCCAATCTTGATTTGCGCCAGCGCAGGATGGACAAAGGCGGCGGCCAGGACCCCGAAGAGAAAGAAACTGCGGCGCATGATTTTATTCATCGGATAGCGATCCTGGTGGCGGCGACAATGAAATGCAGGTGCATTTCCACAAGGACAGAATTCTACTGGAATGTATCCGGTCGCACCCTGCGGCCCACCTCTTGATTTCGCCATAACGTCGATCTTAATCATTAACATCGAGCCAATCATTGACCAAAAGCAAGAACCGACATGTTTGCACTGGCATCAAGCCGCATTGAAACAAGCCTTGATTTTTCCAATAATTCATATGATGATATGGTCACATTACGATAAAAATACGCATGCGGAAGAGACAACATGTTCAACAAACTGAATGCCAACCGGACATCCCTGAGCGATACCGTCGCCCAGGAGCTGCTGAAAAAGATACAAACCGGCGAATTCGGTCCCGGCGCCAAGCTACCGACCGAACCGGTGCTTTCCGAGCAATTCGGCGTCAGTCGCACTGTGGTGCGCGAAGCTATTTCCCGCCTGAAGAATGAAGGCGCAGTCGAACCGCGCCAAGGCAGCGGCGTATATGTCAGCGAACAAGGCCATCTGCGGCCGTTGCGGATCCAGTTCGACCAGGCCTCGTCGTCCGATGCCGTATTGCAGATCGTCGAACTGCGCCGCGCCATCGATGCCGAAGTAGCGGCGCTGGCGGCCACCCGCCGCACCCCGCGCCAGTTGAAAGCCATCGAAACCGCGCTGAAAGGAATCGAAGCCGACGTCAACACCGGCGGCGACGGCGTGCTGGCCGACGTGATGTTCCATCGCAGCATCGCCGAAGCGACTGGCAATCCCTTCCTGCTGCAAACCCTGGCCTTTCTCAGCCAGTATTTGGAAGCGGCCACCGCCGTCACCCGCAGCAATGAAGCAAGGCGCGACGACTTCATGCGCCAGGTGTATGAAGAACATGCCGCCATCGCATCCGCCATCGCCGCCGGCGACCCGCTGGGTGCGCGCAACGCCGCGCAAAACCATATGTTCAACGCAGCGCGTCGCCTTGCCCAAGGTGCAGCGGACGCCAAAGCATCGCAAAAAGCAAAAACCAAAAGCGCTTCAAAAACTCGCTAATCAGGATCACGACATGACTATCAACGTAGGTGTAATCGGCCTTGGCGCCATGGGCTTGGGCGTCGCCCGTTCTTTGTTGCGCGCCGGTTTGCGCACCTATGCATGCGATGTGCGCACTGAAGTGCTGCAGCAGTTTGCCAGCGAAGGCGGCATCGTTTGCAACACGCCTGCCGAACTCGGCGCGCAATGCGATGTAGTAATTACCGTCGTAGTCAACGCCGCGCAAACCGAACAGGTGCTGTTCGGCGAACAAGGCGCAGCGGCAAAAATGCGACCCGGCAGCCTCGTCATCGCCAGCGCTACAGTAGCGCCGGAGTACGCAATCAAACTGGGCGAACGGCTGGCGGCGCAGCAGTTGCATCTGCTCGATGCGCCGCTCTCCGGCGGCGCAGCGCGGGCCGCTTCAGGCGAGATGACCATGATGACTTCCGGCCCCGCCGCCGCTTACGACAAGGGTGAGGCGGTTTTGACGGCGATCGCCGGCAAGGTATATCGGCTGGGCGACACCCATGGCGTCGGCTCCAAGGTCAAGATTATCAACCAGTTGCTGGCCGGCGTGCATATTGCCGCCGCAGCGGAAGCCATGGCGCTCGGGCTGCGTGAAGGCGTCGACGCCGATGCCTTGTATGAGGTCATCACCAACAGCGCGGGTAATTCCTGGATGTTCGAGAACCGCGTGCCGCATATCCTGAAAGCCGATTACACGCCGTTGTCGGCGGTGGATATTTTCGTCAAGGACCTGGGACTGGTGCTCGATACCGCACGCGCCAGCAAATTCCCGTTGCCGCTTTCCGCTGCTGCGCATCAGATGTTCATGATGGCGTCGACTGCAGGTCATGGCGCCGAGGACGACTCTGCCGTGATCAAGATTTTCCCTGGCATCCAGTTGCCAACCAAGCTGCCGGCAGCGCAGGAGTAAAGCATGCCGATACAAGATACCCCCCTGCTGGGCTGCATCGCCGATGACTTTACCGGCGCCACCGACCTGGCCAACATGCTGGTGCGCGAAGGCATGCGTACCGTGCAGACCATCGGTGTGCCTGACGTTGCGCCGCAAGATGTCGACGCCATCGTGGTGGCGCTCAAATCGCGCACGGTTCCTGCCGATGAAGCTGTAGCGGAATCACTCGCTGCATTGCGTTGGCTACAGCAGCAAGGCTGCCGCCAGTTCTTCTTCAAATACTGTTCCACCTTCGATTCCACCGCGAAGGGCAATATCGGCCCGGTTACCGATGCCTTGCTGCATGCGCTGGGTAGCGATTTTACGATTGCCTGCCCGGTCTTTCCTGAAACCGGTCGGACTTTGTATCGCGGCCACTTGTTTATCCAGAATCAGTTGTTGAGTGAATCGGGGATGCAAAATCATCCGCTGACGCCTATGACCGATCCTAACCTGGTGCGCGTACTGCAACAGCAAACCCCGTCTAAAGTCGGCCTGATTGGCTATCCCGTGGTGTCGCAAGGAACCGGCAAGATCCATTCGGAGATGGCTGCATTGCGCCAGCAAGGCGTGCGAATGGCGATCGTAGATGCCTTGGAAAATCAGGATCTCTACGCGATTGGCGCTGCCTGCGCAGACCTGCCGCTGGTCACCGGCGGCTCAGGTATAGCGCTGGGCTTGCCTGGCAATTTCGTCCGCTCCGGCTTGCTGAATCCGCACAATACCAAGGCCGCAGAACTACCTGCAGTAGACGGCCTGTCTATCGTCCTGGCAGGCAGCGCATCGAAGGCTACCAACACGCAGGTCAGCACATGGCTGGAAAGCCGCCCGGGATTCTGCATCGATCCCCTGGCGCTGGCGCGTGGCGAGCCAGTGGTGGCGCAAGCCTTGGCATTCACCGGCCGGCACCTGCAGCAACAACCTGTCTTGATCTACGCCACCACCACGCCGGAACAGGTCAAGCAGGTGCAGGCCGAACTGGGCATCGAACGCGCCGGTTTGCTGATCGAACAGGCGCTGGCAGATATAGCCGCAGCATTGCTGGTGCAAGGCGTACGGCGCTTCGTGATTGCCGGCGGCGAGACTTCCGGCGCAGTGGTCAAGGCGCTCGGCGTACACGCGCTACGTATCGGCGCGCAAATCGATCCAGGCGTGCCGGCGACAGCGTCTACCGGCGCAAGGCCATTGGCACTGGCGCTCAAATCCGGCAATTTCGGCAGTACAGATTTCTTTGAAAAGGCGCTGCGTCATCTTGGCGAAACACGTCTATGAACACATCACTCAAAGAGCAGGCTCTGCGCGAGGAAATATGCGAAATCGGCGCCAGCCTGTACCAACGCAGTTACACGGTCGGCACGGCCGGCAACATCAGCGCCCGGCTGGATGATGGCTGGCTGATCACGCCGACCGACGCCTGTCTCGGCCGGCTGGCTCCGGCACAAATCGCCAAGGTTGATGCAAGCGGAAAATGGGTCAGCGGCGACAAACCGTCGAAGACACTGGCGCTGCATCGCGCAGTCTATGACAACAATCCACAAATGCAGGCAGTGGTGCATACCCATTCGACGCATCTGGTGGCGCTAACGTTGGCCGGCGTCTGGCATGACCAGGATGTGCTGCCTCCGATCACGCCGTATCAGGTAATGAAAGTGGGACACATTCCCCTGATTCCATATTGCCGCCCCGGCGATCCGCAAGTGGCGGACCAGGTCAGGCTGCTGGCCACCTCGGTCCGCGGCGTGTTGCTGGAACGGCTCGGTCCGGTGATGTGGCATGAGAGCGTTTCGCAGGCGGCGTTTGCGCTGGAAGAACTGGAAGAAACCGCGAAGCTGTGGATGATGTTGAAGGACAAGCCGGAGCCGCTTAGCGCGGCGGCCCTGGATGAGCTGTATCGGGTATTTGGCGCACGCTGGTAAGTTTCAACGAATACGACTTACGCAAAACCTCCCTGACTGCGTTGCATCTCCTGGCCGTACCTTCGTACTGTCTTCGTCGATGCGTCTTGCCAGAACGATTTTGCGTAAGTCCTGAGCTAATAGAAACATCCGGCTTTTTATAAAAATCTTAATGGATGGAGACAAGATGTCCGCAACAATCGCACAGGCCAGCGTGAGCCTGCCGGCTGAACAAGCCGAAAACCTGTACAAAAAAGTATTCTGGCGCTTCGTGCCATTCATCATGCTGTGCTACGTGGTGGCCTACCTGGACCGCGTCAACGTCGGCTTCGCCAAGCTGCAGATGTCGCAAGACCTGGGCTTCAGCGAAACCATCTTCGGCCTCGGCGCCGGTATCTTCTTCCTCGGCTACTTCCTGTTTGAACTACCCAGCAACCTGATCATGAACCGGGTGGGCGCCAAGCTGTGGATCGCCCGCATCATGATTACCTGGGGGATCCTGTCGGCCTGCTTTGCCTGGGTCCAGACGCCTACCCAGTTCTATGTCCTGCGTTTCCTGCTGGGCGTGGCGGAGGCCGGTTTTTATCCCGGCATTATCCTGTACCTGACCTACTGGTTTCCTTCGCACAGGCGCGCCAAGGTGGTCGCCACCTTCATGGCGGCAATCCCGGTCTCCGGCATTTTCGGCAATCCGTTGTCAGGCTGGATCATGCAAGCTTTCCACGGTTCCAGCGGCTGGCATGGCTGGCAATGGATGTTCATGATCGAAGCAGTGCCGGCGATCCTGGTCGGGATTGCCGTGTTCTTCGTGATGGACAATAGCATCCGCAAGGCCAAGTGGCTGACCGAAGCGGAGAAGGATTATCTTGAAGCGGAAATCCGCGCCGACCAGAAAGACAAGCAAAGTCCGAAGTCGACCGCCGCCGTGTTCAAGGATATTCGCATCTGGCATATGTGCCTGATCTACTTTTGCATCGTCATGGGCCAGTACGGCCTGACATTCTGGCTGCCGACCCTGGTCAAGGCTTCCGGCGTGGTGGGAGACCTCAAGATCGGCCTGATCAGCGCGATTCCCTTTATATGCGCGGTGTTCGCCATGATCCTGATCGGCCGCCGTTCCGACCGCATGCGTGAGCGGCGCTGGCACCTGATCGTGCCGTCCTTGCTGGGTGCGGTAGGTTTCATCGTATCGGCGATAGCGGCCGACAATACCGTGATTGCGATCGCCTTCCTGTCATTGGCGGCAATGGGCGTACTGACCTGTTCGCCGCTGTTCTGGTCCTTGCCGACGGCTTTCCTGTCGGGCACTGGCGCCGCAGCAGGCATTGCGGTGATCAACTCGGTCGGCAACCTGGCCGGTTTTGTCAGTCCTTTCCTGGTTGGCTGGCTGAAGGATACGACGCATAGCAACGAGACCGGCATGTTCATGCTGGCTGGCATGCTGGTGGTCGGCGCCATTGCGATCTTGCGGACGCCGCCTAAAATGGTTAATCGCTGACAGCGCGTTTCCAAGACAATTTCAAGATTTTTACAGGAGTTTGCAATGCCGCGTTTTGCCGCCAATCTGACCATGATGTATAACGAACACGCTTTCCTTGAGCGCTTTGCTGCCGCGGCCAAGGATGGTTTCAAGGGCGTGGAATTCCTGTTCCCGTATGAGCACGCCGCCGCCGAGCTGCATACACGGTTGCAGGACAACGGCTTGACGCAAGCATTGTTCAACGCACCGCCGGGCGACTGGGCTGGCGGAGAGCGCGGTATTGCCTCCTTGCCGGGACGCGAAGATGAATTCAAGCGCAGTGTCGCCACCGGCCTGGAATACGCGCAAGTTCTTGGTAACCGCAAGTTGCATGTCATGGCGGGCCTGATCCAGCCGCAACAGGATCGTGCCCGTCATCGCGCGGTGTATCTGGACAACCTGGCTTACGCGGCTGCGCAAGCGGCCGCGCACGGCATCACGATTGTGATCGAACCGATCAATACGCGAGACATTCCCGGCTTCTTCCTGAATCGCCAGGATGAAGCGCAAGCGATTTGCGCCGAGGTCGGCTGCGACAACCTGCAGGTGCAGTTCGACCTGTATCACTGCCAGATCGTCGAGGGCGACCTGGCAGTCAAACTCAAGCGCGACATGCTGCGTCCGCAAGCCGGCATCGGCCACATCCAGATTGCCGGCGTGCCGGAGCGGCATGAACCGGATATCGGTGAGATCAATTATCCCTACCTGTTCGAACTGATCGACACACTCGGTTACCAGGGCTGGGTCGGCTGCGAATACCGGCCGCGCGCAGACACTTCTGCAGGGCTGGGCTGGCTCAAGCCCTGGCTCTAAAAATTTTCAAAAGGAATTCACATGCAAGTAGTCATCACCGGCGGCGCCGGATTTCTGGGGCAACGCCTGGCGCACAGTCTGCTCAAGCAAGGAAGCTTGCCAGACCGTAGCGGCCAGTTGCAAACCATCGACAAGATCATCCTGGTGGACGTGGTCGCCGCCAGCGGCTTCGACGATGCGCGGATTGAACAAATCACGGGCGACATCACCGACAGCGCCTTGCTGGAACGCGTGATCACAACGCAGACTGCGGCAATCTTTCACTTGGCGGCGATTGTCAGCGGCCAGGCGGAAGCCGATTTCGATCTCGGCATGCGCATCAACCTGGACGCTTCGCGCCTGCTGCTGGAACGCTGCCGCGCTTGCGGCCATGCGCCACGCGTGATTTTCACCAGTTCGGTGGCGGTATTCGGCGGCGTGCTGCCAGCGGTGGTACAGGATCACACCGCACTCAATCCACAATCGTCCTACGGCACGCAAAAGGCGATCGCCGAGCTGCTGCTCAACGATTTCAGCCGCAAAGGCTTTGTCGACGGCCGCGTGCTGCGCCTGCCGACCATCAGCGTGCGCCCCGGCAAACCAAACCTGGCCGCCTCCTCCTTCGCCAGCGGCATCATCCGCGAACCGCTCAACGGCCAGCCTGCCGTCTGTCCTGTTGCGCCGGATGTGCGGCTATGGCTGCTGTCGCCGCGTAAGGTGATCGCCTGCCTGATCCATGGCTATACGCTGCCTGCCGACATCCTGGGTAAAAGCCGGACCATCAATTTGCCGGGGATATCAGTCACCGTGGCAGAAATGGTCGCGGCGCTGGAGCGCGTTGCGGGCAAGGAAGTCGCGGCACGGATCGAATGGGCGCATGACCCCGCCATCGACCGGATTATTTCGAGCTGGCCTGGCGCCTGGGACGCCAAACGCGCCGTCGACCTGGGCTTCGTTGGTGAAACCAGTTTCGATGAAGTTGTACGCGCTTATATCGAGGATGATTTACCGGCGGCATAAGCTCACGGTGGCCATATCATGTCTTTTTGATATGCACCAATTCCGCCCGGTCTTGCGATCCTTGCGATTCATAAGGCAGCGGTACGGTAAGATTGTCACTTTATGACTTTTACCCAGCCGACATGAAGACCAGCTCTTTCCAGCACTTAGTCCGCTTGCTCAGGGGCGCGCTGTTGCTGTTTTGCTTGCTGCTGGCAAACGGCGTCCCCGCCCAGGCAGCCACGGCTGCCGCCAGCGCAGCCAGCACGCCGCCGCCCGCCGCCGCGCCATCGCCGCTAGACTCGTTGTCCAAGGCACTACAAAGCAACCCCGCCACCGGCAGCCTGGTGGCGACGCTGATCCAGGCGGAAAAGCAAAACAGCGAAACCTCGCCGAATCAAAAGGGCTTCATGGGGCTGATTTCCAACAGTCTCGACGCTTTCCAGGCACACCTGCACCAAGTGGTCACGCCGGAAAAATACTGGGCCACGCAATTCTCCCTGGCCTGGCAGGACCTGTCGACCATCCTCCAGCGCCAGGAGCATGAAACCGGCTGGCAGGTATTGACCAACTTCCTGGAAATGATGGCGCTGTTTGGCGTAGTGGCCTTTAGCATTTTTTACACCAGCAAGCGCTTGCACCAGTATTTCAAAGTCGACACGACGCTGCCGGCCGATCCCAGTCTCAAGGAATTGCTGCTGTATATCGTGCGCCACATCGCGCCGATTCTGCTAGCGCTGGTGGCTGTAATCATCGCGGTGATCATCCTTAAGTCTTCGCAGGGACCGTCGCTGGGACGAACGCTGGCGACCGTCCTGCTATACACGCTGGTCGGCGCACGGCTGTTCCAGGCGGTATGCGCAATCATCATGACGCTGTCGCATGGCGGCCACCGCCTGGTGGCGGTGCATATCCTGTTCAGGCGCGGCTGGAAGCTGCTGTACGTGATCGGCTGCGCCGGCTGGCTGGGCGACGCGCTCAACAATCCGCAAGTCAATCAAATCATCGGCGTGCACCTGGCTGACGTCGTCTCTACCCTGTCCAGCCTGGTGGCCGCCATATTGGGCGGGCTGTTCGCCTTGCTGTTCCGGCGTCCGGTGGCGCACATCATCCGCAACCGGCCCCTGGCGGTGCGGCGCGACCATCCGGCGCGCATGGAAACGCTGGAAGTGATCGCAGCGCTATGGTACGTGCCGATCCTGCTGCTGAGCGTCACCGTCAGCATCGCCACCGTGCTCGACCTGGCCAGCAGCAATTCCGCCCTCAATCACGCCTTGAGCAGCGCCGCACTGCTGATCGCCATGTTCTTTTTCAGCGCGCTATTGCAGCGTACCCGCAGCCGCAAGCTGGCGTCTGCGCCTCTGCGTCGGCAGTCGCCTTATATCCGGCGCCTGAGCAACGTTGGATTCAGCATACTGCAGCTGGTGTTGTGGATCGGCTTCTTCGAGTTGTTAACCAGGATCTGGGAACATTCGCTGCTGGATTTTGCCAACGCCACCCTGATCGGCCAGATGATCATGGCCACCCTCGGCAAGATCGGCGTCACCCTGGTGGTCGCCTGGCTGGTCTGGATCATCCTCGACACTTTTATCCAGGAAGCCATTACTCCCAGCCGCAACAGCCGTTATGCGCGCAAGAACCCCAGCACGCGCATGCGCACCATCTTGCCCTTGCTGCGCAATGCACTGATGTTGCTGATCCTGACCATCACCGTGATAACTACGCTGGCCAATCTCGGTATCAACGTGACGCCGTTGCTGGCCTCGGCCGGGGTGGTCGGGCTGGCGTTCGGCTTCGGTTCGCAATCGCTGGTCAAAGACCTGATCACCGGCGTCTTCATCCTGATGGAAGATTCAATGTCGGTCGGCGACTGGGTCGATGTCGGTAACGGCCACGCCGGCACCGTCGAGAGCCTGACGATACGTACGGTAAAGCTGCGCGATGGCAACGGCTCGGTGCACAGTGTGCCGTTTTCGCAAATCACGGCGATCAAGAACGACTCGCGCGAATACACATACGCCACGCTGAAGCTCAATGTGACGCACGATTCCGACGTCGACCAGGCGCTGCGCCTGATGCGGGAAACCGGCGCCGAGATGCTGGAAGACCGCCGCCTGCGCCGCCTGCTGCTGCAACCGATCGAGATCTACGGCGTCAATGGTTTCGATTTGAACGGGGTGGCGCTGCTGGCAGGTATCCGCACCAAGCCGCAAACCCAGAACGAAGTGATGCGCGGCTTTAATCTGCGCATCAAGAAGAAGGTGGATGACGAACCGAAGGTGCATTTCTCCAGCGAATGGGCCAGCTTCCCGCTGGCTGCGGTGGAACCCTCGGCAACATCGGGTAAGACCGCAACCGATACGCCTGCGGCCAGCGTAAAACCATAACCCGCCATAATCCACAACAACCCGCAACAACCCGATTATTTGATGCGGCAGCTCAGCAGCCAGTAATATTCCAGGCGCAAGATGCGTAGTTCGCGCGTAATCGGCGCAAGTTTCTTGCGCAAGCCGCTATCGGTCGGGAAGTTTTTCATGACTTCATAACGCTCGCCGTCAGGCAGGGTGCGGAACTGATAGGTATTGCCGTCGGCATCGGTACGGGCGATCGGCGTGCTCTGCTCTTCGACGTAGCCGTTGTCGATCATCACCAGTACGATATCCTTACCGAGTTTCTCGCGCAGCTGGGCAATGAATCGGACCTGGTCCTGGCGTCCTACGTGCGACCACCAGAAACCCAGGAAACAGGCAGTGAACTGCCGGTCCGGCTGGAAAGTGTTGATGTCTTGCAGTGCGAAAGTTGCTATGTCGGCGGGCAAATTCTTGGCCTTTGCCAGGGCAATCATTTCCGGATTGATATCGGTCGCCAGCACTGATTTCGCCGTGGCGGCGATCTGTTCGGTCCAGAAGCCGGTGCCGCATGCCAGCTCCAGCACGTCATGGCCTTCCATCAATTCCTGCACCCGTACCTGCAGGGTCAGCAACTCGTCCTGGCGCTCCGGGCGCTGGTAAATCTCTTCGTAGGTCGCAGCACGTTTGGCGTAATAAGCCGCCATATCAGTATTAATCATTTTTCCATTCCGTTTCGCTGCTCGTTTTGCAATTCATTGTCTGACGCATTCTTCACTTCCTTCATTTCCTTCACTTCTGTTTTTTCTGAATCCATCTGCCCGGCATTCGGTGGCATGGCTCCCGCACAGGCTACCCGGTACCGTTCCGACAGCGCGTCATACAGCGGCGGCGCAAAGAAGCGCGAGACGCGGCTGGCAATCAGAGCGGTGGCCATCAGCGAGATCACCAGCGCATGGCCGTTGATCATTTCCATGACAATCACGAACGCGGTAATCGGCGATTGCGTGACCGCTGCCAGATAACCTACCATCGCCAATGCGATCAGCATCGGCAACGACGTGTTGCTGAATACCTGATGCAGCAAATTACCAAAACCGGCGCCGATCGACAGCGACGGTGCGAATATCCCGCCTGGAATACCGGGCAGGTACGATGACACCATCGACGCCATTTTCAAAAATGGATAAAACACCGACAGATGCTGGTGTCCTTCCAGCACGCCTTTAGCCTCGACATAGCCGCTGCCGAAAGTGGCGCCGCCGGCGATGACGCCGATTACCGCCACGGCCAGGCCGCACAGCGCGCCGAAAGCAATCGGCCGGTTGCTGCGCAGATCCTGCAGCTTGACGGGAATCCAGCGCTTGGTATTAAGCAGCAACCAGCAAAACATACCGCCTGCTACGCCGGTCAGGATTCCGGTCACCAGTACCGCCAGCGCCAGCATGTCGGTCAACGCGCTGTCGATTTGGATGGTGCCGAAGTAAGTATAGTTACCGTTCAGGCCCAGCGCTACCGCACCGGCAAAGATGATCACGGTAATCACCACGCCGCTGGCGCGATGTTCAAAGCTGCGCGTCAGCTCCTCAATCGCAAACACGATCCCGGCTAGCGGCGTGTTGAATGCGGCCGACAAACCGGCGGCAGCGCCAGCCAGTATCAAACGTCGCTCGAGAGCGGCGCTGGCGCGCGGATACAGGCGTCGCAAATTAAACATCAAGGCAGCGCCAACCTGTACCGTAGGGCCTTCGCGGCCGATAGTGAAGCCGCCCAGGATACCGATGAAGGAAACACCGATCTTCCCCAGCAGCAGTTTCACCGACAGCAGCGATTGGCCGCGCCGGGTAGTGTCTTCTTCCAGCGTCGCAATCACTTGCGGAATCCCGCTCCCCTCGGAGCCGGGAAAATAGCGCCGCGTGATCCAGACGCACAAGGCGCCGACCGCTGGCGTGAGAAACAACGGTAGCCAGAAATGCGATTGCTGCATGGAGCGGAACATGCCAAAGCCGACATCCATCAGCCATGCGTACAGCACAGCGACCAGGCCTACCAGTACCGCCCCCATCCATAAAATGCCGTATTTACGCCAGGCGCGCCGCACCTGACGCAGCGTCTGATCGGAAAAACTGGGGGGAAGCGGATTCATGGGATTTGGGCGCAAAGACATGATTATAAATTATCCCCGCGTGTTTCCCTCCTACATGCTGTCGGCATATCAACGGAATCGGCTCAAAACGGGGATAAAGTCTGCAATTACATATTGCCAAAAACCAACCTAATCACTGTACAGCCATCTGGGACCATAGAACGAGATTTACTTAGATGCTTATTTAGATGCGATAGTTTTTCAGCCAGATCCTGATGTTTTTGACATCATCAAATGCCAGTAATTCGCCTTTGAGTGCGTTGATATGCTGCTGCATCTCCCTGATATCGTTTTTCAGATAACGCATCGCCAGCGCGGGAGACAGCGCCTCTTTCGCGCTGAAATGGAAGCGCATCCTGAAATCGGCCTCGACGCCGGCAATTTCCTCTCGCAATTCAGTCAATTGTTCGGTGAGAACCTTGTTGTAATGCTTCAGGCGCTCCTCGCTGAGAGAGTTGATTTTTCGCTGGTCGATTTGCTCGATTTCCAGTTGCAGCTCCAGCAATCCGAGTAAGTCCTTCTTGTCGTAGGCGATATTCACTCTTTGCATCAGCACCGTCTTGCGCTCTCGCTCCAAGGTATCCGGCTCGCGATCGGGATGCAAGGCGCTGGCCAGTTTTCGGTAGACTTCGCGTATCGACTGGCTGACATTCTTTTTCTCTTCTTCCTGCGCGGCTTCCCTGGCGGCGGCCTTCGCCGACTTTTTGCGCTTGGCGGAGCGCGCGTCGGCATGCCTCGCATTTTCCTCTGACGCACCAGAACCAACAGCACTAGACTCCTGTTCCGGCGCGGCATCCACCACATCTCTCTCTTCGTCGTCGAAGTCGCTATGGCTATGGCTATGGCTATGGCTATGGCTATGGCTATGGCTATGGCTATGGCTATGCATGTTGTAGATCTGCTTCAAATCCGCAGCCTCACCGCCTGCGATCAGCGCAGCGCTGACTGTGCAGATCACATGGCTGATTTTTTCCTGGTCGCTCTTGCTCAAACCCTTGGCAGAATAAACGGCGTCAAGGGTGCGCACCAGTTTTGCCCGCAATCCGTTGTAGCTGCGAATCAGCGGTTGAAACTGGCTGACATACTGTTTTTGGTGCTGCAGAATCATCTCCTGCCATGCCGTCAGCTGTTGGCGCTCGGTCTCTATTTTCCTGATCAGGTCGTTGAATATTTTCTGGCCTTGCGACAGACTGGCTCGTCCAACCTGTTCGACAACATTGAGCGCCTTGGTGTCTGTTTTTTTCATTGCTTGATGTTTTTTGTCGTGTGATTTTTCAAATGAAAAAATGGCGTATGGGGTGATTATAAATTGCCGTTGGCCGACGCCGTCCAATACGATACCGGCCGGCCGCAGCAGAAACCGGTCAAGGAGCGTATGATCTTGTGTTCGCAATAAGCATTTGCCTCGTACCCCCGATTCTCGTTTCCAATGCCCCGTTCCACCAACCGGCGACTCCGCCGATAAACAACAATATGGCTATCCATTCCGCCTCCGCGCATTCGAGCGACCAGGTCTTACCCTTCCGTGAATCATTACTTGCCATGCTCGGTATTGCTTTCGTGGTGATGCTGGTGGCGCTCGATTCCACCGTGGTCGGCACCGCGCTCCCAACGATCGTTGCCGAACTAAAAGGTTTCGAATTGTACGCCTGGGTCGCAACTTCTTATTTGCTCACCTCGGTGATCACAGTGCCGATTTTCGGCCGGCTGGGCGACTTCTACGGCCGCAAGCCATTCGTACTTGTTTCAATCATCCTGTTCACCGGCGCTTCCATCCTGTGCGGCATGGCCGACAGCATGCTGTGGCTGGTGATCGCCCGCGGCTTGCAGGGTATCGGCGGTGGCATGCTGGTCGGCACCGCCTTTGCCTGTATCCCGGACCTGTTCCCCGGCGCCCACGTGCGCCTGCGCTGGCAGGTCATGATGAGCACCGCGTTCGGCATCGCCACCGCGGTCGGACCTTCCCTGGGCGGATTCCTGACGCAATACTGGGGCTGGCGCTGGGTGTTCTATGTCAATCTGCCGGTCGGCGTGCTTTCCTTGTTCTTCGTCTATAAATATCTTCCGCATCTGCGCCACACGCATCCGGACACCAAGATCCGTCTTGACTGGCCAGGTGCGTTGCTGATTACGGCTTCGCTGGGATGCCTGCAACTGTTTGTTGAAATGTTGCCTAAGCATGGCTTGTCGCTTGGCATGCTGGGTTTGCTGGCGGCCAGCATCGTCAGCTTCGTCGCGCTGTGGAAATGGGAACATCACACACCGCAGCCGATCCTGCCTTTCGACCTGCTGCTCGATCCAAAATTGTCGACCTTGTTCCTGCTCTCGGTGCTGAGCGGATTCTCGATGTTTTCGCTGATGTTTTATGCGCCTCTGTTGTATCAGGGCGGTTTCGGCCTGTCGCCGCAGGAAGCCGGCCTGCTGATCACGCCGCTGGTGGCTTGCATCATGATCGGCAGCATTTCCAATGGCCGCATCATCCCCAGACTCAAGAATCCGAATGTGATGCTGTATATCGGCTTCACCCTGCTTGCGCTGTCCTGTCTTGGCGTAGTGATTTCGAATCGCTGGACTTCGCATGGCGTGATTGCCGGCTTCATGCTGATCGGTGGCCTGGGGCTCGGCTTCATCCTGCCTAACCTGACCATCTTCATTCAGCAGGAAGCTGGCCGCGAACATCTCGGCATCGCAACGGCGCTGATGCAATCCTTGCGCATGATCGGCAGCATGCTAGGCACCGCCATTATCGGCACCCTGATCAATCATCTGTATGCAGGCAGCGTGCGGCAAGCGCTGGCTGAACAGAAAGCCGATAGCTGGTATTCCAGTTTTTCCGACCCGCAAATCCTCATCAGCCACGAGACCCAGACTACCGTGCTGGCGCAGCTGGCCAGCGCCGGCCATCAAGGCCAGCTGTTGCTGGAAGCTGCGCGTGAAGCGTTGATAGGTTCGATCCACATGGGTGTGGGACTGGCAGTTGTGGTTACCGGGATTGCATTGTGGCTGGTCAGCAAAGTGCCGCTCATTACCCTGCGCATCAAACCAGAACCCGGTGTAGTCGCCGAATAGACAAACGCTATTGTCATCACAGATGCGGTCCGGACGTAGCCAGCCCGGCCTGAAATTCCACTCGAAAAGTACCTAACAAAGCGTTACATCTCACACGATCTGGAAGCACCTGTATCTGCTTTCCGGTGGCATTCTGAAGTCCTGGCAACTCACTCTGCAAGGACGGACAAAATGAAAAAGCTCATTACCACGCTGGTGCTCGGCACCATCCTCAGCACCATGCTCAGCGGCTGTATCGTGGCGCCTATCGGCCCCGGTTATTACCACCCGCACTACTACCATCCGTATGACCGTTATTAAGTCGTGATGGATTTAACCGGTCAGTGCAACGCTTAGCCAATACGAGTGCATCGATATAATTGCCTAACGGAAAATCTACAAACTAGCCAGATGTAGATTTTCGTTCGAATACGTTGCCACACGAAAATAAGCATGAAGCCCTTATGAAATTAATCCACAAACTCGTGCTTTCGCTGCTGCTGGTTCCCGCAGTGCTGCCGCTTGCCGCGCAAGCTGACGAACCTGGCCATCACGGCGCCTATTTGCACGCGCTGGCCGATTTGCATGCGGCGCGCTGGTTGATTGACCATCGTCCTGGCGACAACTGGGTCATGGGCCGCAACGAACAGATAGCCTTGTCGGAAATCGATGCCGCCACGCGTGAAATCAGGCAACTGGGCGTGGATGTCGGCAAGGATGTTTATCAGCAAGAGCGGCCGGATGCGCGCCTGGATCGCGGTGGCCGCCTGCATGATGCGATCGCTGCGCTGGAACGCGCACGCAGCGACGTTGCACAACGTGAAGACGACCCGCGTGTATTCGGCTTGCAACAGCATGCCATGCATCGGATCGAAGCAGCTAAGCATGCCACCGAAGACGCGATACGCGACGCTGGTTATTGAGCCCGGAACAACGCGCGGAATAAAAAAGGGGCAACGGTCGACGTTGCCCCTTTTTATTTTTACCGGTTGTCTTACAGCTCGTACATATCCTTCTCGCCATTCATCACCTGCTCGATCAGCTTGCGGTTCATGGTCGGCGCCAGCAGTTCGATGAAGGTATACACATAGCTGCGCAGATAGGCGCCCTGCTTGACTGCGGCGCGCGATATATTGGTGCCGAACAAATGACCGACAGGTATCGAACGCAAACCGCTATCCCGTTCAGCATCGAACGCCATGCCGGCAATGATACCCACGCCCATGCCAAGCTCGACATAGGTCTTGATGACATCGGCATCGATCGCTTCCAGCAACACATCCGGCTTCAGGTTACGCAGCGAGAACGCGTGGTCGATCTTGGTACGGCCGGTGAAGGCGCTATCGTAGGTAATCAAAGGGAAAGCGGCTATTTCTTCCAGCGTGATCGCTTTCGATTGCAGCAAGGGGTGATCCGGCGGCACCACCACCACATGCTCCCATTGATAACATGGCAAGGTCACCAGGCCATCGGCATTGACGATGGCCTCGGTCGCCAGCGCCAGATCGGCCTGGTCGTTGCGCACCATGTCGGCTACCTGCCTGGGATTTCCCTGTAGCAACGACAAGCGCACCTTGGGAAATTTCAGCGTGAAAGCTTGCACCACTTTCGGCAAGGCATAACGCGCCTGCGTATGTGTCGTGGCAATCGTAAAGCTTCCACTATCATGTGCGGCGTATTCGTTACCGATACGCTTGAGGCCATCGATTTCCTGCATGATCAGCTCAACCGACTTCAGTACTGCCCGTCCCGGCTCGGTCAGGCCGCGTATCCGTTTTCCATGGCGTGTAAAAATATCAACGCCAAGTTCTTCCTCCAGCTCGATAATCGCCTTGGAAACGCCCGGCTGCGAGGTATACAACGCCTTGGCCGCCTCAGTCAGGTTGTAATTCTGGCGCACCGCCTCACGGACGAAGCGGAACTGATGGAGATTCATAAGTTTCCTTAGTTTTTCTTTGTATAAGAATCAGTCCAGCACAGTCGGATGATGTTATTAAAAACACATCCAAACCTGGCCGCTACCCACCCCAAACTGCTTGATACCACATGCAAAGTCCCCACCGACAGCTAGCGCGTTTGCTGTATTTACATATATCAAATACGCATATAAGCAAATAAATAGTCTGTAGTTGGAGATATATGTGAAGTTTATTACGATTCGAGGTGTTTAGTACGAGGTGATATGACTGTTTCTTATGTAGTGAGCGGTTTTGCCGTCGGATTGTTGGTGGGATTGACTGGTGTCGGCGGCGGCTCGCTGATGACGCCTTTGCTCACTCTGCTGTTTGGCATCCATCCAAGTGTGGCCGTAGGCACCGACCTGGCGTTTGCATCAGTGACCAAGGTCGCCGGTACGGTTGCGCACCGCTCCAAGGGAACAGTACGCTGGGACATCGTCAAATTGCTGTCGCTGGGCGCTTTGCCTGCAGCGATCGCCACAGCATTGACCCTCAAATATTTAGGCGGAATCAGCGCAGAAATCGGGCAGATCATCCGTTACTCGATCGCGATTTCCGTGCTGCTGACTGTGATTGCGCTGCTATTCAAGGGTAAGCTCCAATTGTGGCTGAACGCCCATCCGGAAAAGCAGCTGCAAGGCAAGAACCTGACTATCGCCACGGTTGTTGCGGGAATCGTGCTCGGCGCGCTGGTAACCATGTCGTCGATCGGCGCCGGCGCGGTCGGCGCCACCATTCTGGTCCTGTTGTATCCGCGCCTGTCGCCGGCTGAAGTTGCGGGAACCGATATTGCCTATGCAGTGCCGCTGACCGCCATCGCCGCGCTCGGCCACTGGTGGCTGGGATCGATCGACTGGAGCCTGTTGGGCTCGCTGCTGCTCGGCTCGGTGCCGGGGATCACGCTGGGCTCGCTGGCCGCGCGCGCAGTGCCTGAAAAATTCTTGCGCGGCCTGCTGGCGATAACGCTGACCAGCGTCGCAGTAAAACTGATTTACTAAATGTATCGAAGGAGTTGCTTCGGCAGCTCCCGCACCTGTTTTTAACGTGTATTAGGACTTACGCAAAATTTCGTCAACAAGGCATGCCGACGAAGATAGTACGAAGGTACAGCCAGGAGGCATAACGCCGCTGGCGGAATTTTGCGTAAATCCTACGTATAAAGGCGTGGCGCCGTTAGCCACAACCCATAAGGAAGACAAAGATGTATCGTTACGATCAATACGATCACCAGATAGTCAAGGAACGGGTCGCCCAGTACCGCGACCAGGTACGCCGCCGTTTGGCGGATGAATTGACGGAAGAAGAATTCCTGCCGCTGCGCTTGCAGAACGGCCTGTACATGCAGCGTCACGCTTACATGCTGCGCGTCGCCGTGCCTTACGGCATGCTGTCGTCGGCGCAAGTGCGCATGTTCGGGCATATTGCCCGCACCTATGATCGCGGCTACGGCCACTTCACCACGCGCCAGAACATCCAGTTCAACTGGATCAACCTGGAGCAGTCGCCGGACATCCTGGCAGAACTGGCGACGGTGGAAATGCATGCGATCCAGACCTCCGGCAATTGCATCCGCAATACGACTTCCGACGAGCTGGCCGGCGTTGCCGCTGACGAAATAATCGATCCGCGTCCCTACGCTGAAATCATCCGCGAATGGAGCACTTTCCACCCCGAGTTCGCCTATCTGCCACGTAAATTCAAGATCGCTATCAGCGGTTCGGAACAAGACCGCGCCGCTACTGCGGTACATGACATCGGCCTGCATGTGGTAAAGAATGCGCAAGGCGAAGTCGGCTTCCGTTTCCTGGTTGGCGGCGGCATGGGTCGTACGCCCATCATCGGCAGCGTGATCCGTGAATTCCTGCCTTGGCAACATGCCCTGACATATCTCGAAGCGATCCTGCGCGTCTATAACCAATACGGCCGCCGCGACAACAAGTACAAGGCCCGCATCAAGATCCTGGTGAAAGCGCTCGGCGCGGAAGAGTTCGGCCGCCAGGTCGAAGCCGAATGGGCGGAGATCAAGGATGGTCCGGCGACATTGACCGTGGAAGAATTGCAGCGGATTGCGCAATACTTCGTGCCGCCGCCTTACGCAACGCTGCCAGCAAGCGATGCCGGATTCGAAGCGCATAAAGCGGACAACAAGGCGTTCGCCAACTGGCTCCTGCGCAATGTCAAAGCGCACAAAGTAAGCGGCTATGCTGCGGTTATTTTGTCGGTCAAGAAAACCGGTGTCCCGCCTGGAGACATTACCGCCGCACAATTGGATTTCGTCGCCGACCTGGCTGACCAGTACAGTTTCGGCGAAGTGCGCATCACCCATGAACAAAACCTGGTGCTGGCCGACGTCAAGCTAAGTGACTTGTTCACGGTGTGGCAGGCGGTCAAGGCGCAAGGCCTGGCGACGCCGAACATCGGCCTGCTGACCGATATCATCTGCTGCCCCGGCGGCGATTTCTGCTCCCTGGCAAATGCCAAGTCGATCCCGATCGCACAAGCCATTGCCGAAAAATTCGACAACCTCGATTTCCAGCATGACATTGGTGAAATCGAACTGAATATCTCCGGTTGCATCAACGCCTGCGGTCACCATCATGTCGGCAATATCGGCATTCTCGGCGTCGACAAGGACGGTTCTGAGTGGTATCAGGTATCCATCGGCGGCGCACAAGGCAACAACACCAGCATCGGCAAGATCATCGGCCCGTCGTTTTCGTCGCAGCAGATGCCTGTCGTAATCGAACGCCTGCTGGATGTCTACGTGAAGCAACGCACCGAGGAAGAGCTGTTTATCGATACCGTACAGCGCCTTGGGATTGCACCGTTCAAGGAATATGTTTACGCCAGCCCGATTCCGACCGGCCACACCCATGGGGAGGACGCCTGTGTCTAACGTTGAAATTATCAAGAACCGCACGGTCGTCGCTGACGACTGGAGCGTACTGCGCCTGAGCGACGGTGAAACACCTGAAAGCGTCAGCATCCCGGCCGGGAAGGTCATCGTGCCGTTCAGCGTCTGGCAAGCCCAGCGTACGCTGTTGCAAGATCGTGCGCCTTTGGGAGTCTGGCTCGCCAGCGATGCACAAGCCGATGTGTTGAAAGACGACCTCGCGCATTTCGCTGTCATCGCCGTCGATTTCCCGAAATTTACGGATGGCCGCGGCTATTCGATCGCTTACACCTTGCGCACGCGTTTTGCCTATAGCGGTGAATTGCGCGCCATAGGCGACGTGTTGCGCGACCAGCTGTTCTACATGCAGCGAGTCGGCTTCGACGCCTTTGCAGTGCGCGCGGACAAGAACATTCACGACGCTCTCAAGGGCCTGACCGATTTCTCGGAAAAATACCAGACTTCGTGGGATGAGAAAACGCCGCTGTTCCGCCGTGTGAACCGCCAAGCCGTGAGCCAGGGTTAATATGAACAGCCCGATCCTGTCGCTTCCCGAACTGGTTGCCGCCACCAAGGCGACCCTGGAAAAAATCGCCGCGGAATATACGCCGGCGGTATTTGCCTCCAGCCTGGCGGCTGAAGACATGGTGCTGACCGATCTGATCCTGCGCAATCAGTTGCAGGACCGGATTGCCATATTCACCCTGGAAACCGGTCGTCTGCACACCGAAACACTGGGCATGCTGGACCGCATCAAGGAGACCTACGACTACGACGTCACGCCTTACCGGCCGCAGCCGGAAGCGGTTGCCGCCTACGTCGAAAAAAACGGCTTGAACGCGTTCTACGACAGCATCGAGATGCGCAAGGAATGCTGCCGCATCCGCAAGATCGAACCGCTGAACCGCGCCCTGGCCGGCAACAAGGCCTGGATCACCGGCCAGCGCCGTGCGCAGTCGCAGACGCGGGCCGAGCTGCATGTTCAGGAACAGGATGATGCACATGGCATGAGCAAATTCAATCCACTGGCCGACTGGTCAGAGGACGATGTCTGGCAATACATCCGTAGCAACAATGTGCCGTACAACCCGCTGCACGACAAAGGCTATCCGTCGATCGGTTGCGAGCCTTGCACCCGCGCCATCCAGCCAGGCGAAGATGTACGCGCCGGCCGCTGGTGGTGGGAGAATCCAGAATCGAAAGAATGCGGTTTGCACGTAGTCGATGGGAAATTGATACGTATCAAATCCGCCGCTCCGAAAAACGCCTGAATCATCGCTTCACTAAGAGACAAGAACCGCTATGAACACAGTTGTCGAAAAATTTTTCCTGGACAAAGCCGCCAACCGCCACCTCGACTGGCTGGAATCGGAAGCCATCCACATCATGCGTGAAGTGGCTGCGGAATGCAGCAATCCTGCCCTGCTGTTTTCCGGCGGCAAAGATTCGGTGGTGATGCTGCGCCTGGCGGAAAAAGCTTTCCGTCCCGGTAAATTTCCTTTCCCGCTGGTACATATCGATACCGGTCACAACTTTGAAGAAGTGATCACCTTCCGCGACAAGCGTGTGGCGGAGCTGGGCGAGCGTCTGATCGTCGGCTCGGTCGAAGATTCGATCAAGCGCGGTACGGTGCGCCTGCGCAATCCGAAGACCGATTCGCGCAATGCGGCGCAAGCGGTGACCTTGCTGGAAACCATCGCCGAGCACAAATTCGACGCCTGCATCGGCGGCGCCCGCCGCGATGAGGAAAAGGCTCGCGCCAAAGAACGGATTTTTTCCTTCCGCGATGAGTTCGGCCAATGGAATCCGAAAGCGCAACGCCCGGAACTCTGGGACCTGTACAACACTCGGGTTCATCCGGGTGAAAACATGCGGGTATTCCCGATCTCCAACTGGACCGAACTCGACGTCTGGCAATACATTGCCCGCGAAAAACTCGAACTGCCGCCGATTTACTTCGCCCATCAACGCCAGGTGATTCCGCGTAACGGCCTGCTGGTGCCGCTGACCGACCTGACGCCGGCGAAAGAAGGCGAAGTCGTGGAAACCCGCGAAGTGCGATTCCGCACCGTCGGCGACATTTCCTGCACCTGCCCGGTGGCGTCTGATGCAGCTACCGTTGAAGCCATCATTGCCGAAACGGCCGTGACGCAAATCACCGAACGCGGCGCCACCCGGATGGACGACCAAACCTCGGAAGCATCGATGGAAAAACGCAAAAAAGAAGGATATTTCTAATGAACGCCGTTGTTAAGACCTTGAACACCGACACCAGCAACGCGCCGCTGGAGCGCGGCTTGTTGCGCTTCATTACTGCCGGTTCCGTAGATGACGGCAAGAGCACCCTGATCGGCCGCCTGCTGTTCGACAGCAAGGGCATTTTCGCCGACCAGCTGGACGCCATGTCGCGCGCCAAGCACAAGCGTACGGTCGGCGATACGATCGACCTGTCCCTGCTGACTGACGGCCTGGAAGCAGAACGCGAACAAGGCATCACCATTGACGTCGCCTACCGTTATTTCGCCACGCCGAAACGCAAGTTCATCATCGCCGATACGCCAGGCCACGAGCAATATACGCGCAACATGGTGACCGGCGCCTCCACTGCGGACGCCGTCATCATCCTGATCGACGTCTCCAAGGTAAAATTCGGCGACGACGGCAGCGTTGAGTTGCTGACCCAGACCAAGCGTCACTCTACCATTGCGCATCTGCTGCAGATCGAACACGTGGTGGTGGCGGTCAACAAGATGGATCTGGTCGATTACGACCAGACCGTGTATGACCGCATCGTCGCGGCGTATCTGGAATTCGCCAAACAACTCGGTTTGCGCGATGTGCGCCCGATTCCGTTGTCGGCCCTGGCTGGCGACAACGTGGTGGTAGCCGGCGACAAGATGCCTTGGCATAAAGGCCCTACGCTGATCGAACTGTTGGAGTCCCTGAGCGTCTACGACGAATCGCATGACGAGCCGTTCCGTTTTCCGGTGCAACTGGTGGCGCGCCACAACGGCCATGAAGCCAATGATTTCCGCGGCTATATGGGACGTATCGAAGCAGGCAAGGTCAGCAAAGGCGACAAGCTGGTGGTTCAACCCAGCGGCCAGGCCGCGACCGTCAAGGACATCCTGGTGCTAGAAGGCTCGCTGCAGTCGGCTGTGGTCGGCCAGTCAGTGACCTTGCTGCTGGATGAGTATCTGGACATTTCGCGCGGCGACATGCTGACTTCGGTCGACCGCCCTCCTGCCCTGCTGAAAACCGTCAGCGCCGATCTGTGCTGGCTGTCGGAAGATGCACTGGACCTGCGCCGTAAATACTGGCTGAAGCACAGCACCAAGCAAACTGCCGCGCGCATTACCAAGATCGATACCCTGCTTGATATCAACACCCAGGAACGGCGTACGGCAGAGTCGCTCAAGCTGAACGACATTGCTCGCGTTTCATTGAACCTGCAGCAAGCGATCGCGGCCGACTCCTACGATGAAATCCGCGCCACCGGCGCCTTCATTCTGATCGACGAAGTCACGCACCAGACCGTCGCCGCAGGTATGATTCGCCTCGACTGACCAGAAACAATTACCAACCGGACCAGCAGCCATGCAAGCCACTCACTCAGCCAGCGATCAAACCCACTCTCCTTACGGTAAGGTCTATCTGATCGGCGCAGGCCCTGGCGCCGCCGATCTGATTACGGTGCGTGGCGCCCGCCTGCTGGCGCAGGCCGACGTGGTGTTGCACGATGCCTTGGTGACCGAGGATATGCTGGCGCTCTGCCCGCAAGCCGTGAAAATTGCCGTAGGAAAACGTTGCGGAAAGCTCTCCACGGCCCAGCAGTTCATTAACAAGCAGCTGGTCGACAATGCACGCAAATATGCATTGGTAGTGCGCTTGAAAGGCGGCGACCCCATGTTGTTCGGCCGTGCCGATGAAGAATTGCGCGCGCTTGAAAAGCATGGCATCGCAGTGGAAGTAGTACCAGGCATCAGCGCAGCGCTGGCTGCCGCTGCGACTTCGCAACAGCCTCTGACCAAACGCGGCGTCGCACGCAGCGTGGCGTTCTTTACTTCCAGCACCGCACCCGGCGAATCGAATCAGGTCAACATGCCGAACTGCGACACGCTGGTGCAATACATGGGTGGACGCGAAGCGGCCGCAACAGCGCAACGCCTGCTTGCGCAAGGCCGCTCTGCTGCAACGCCGGTGGTTGTGGTGGAAAACTGCAGCCGTGATAACCAGCGTATCCTGCGCTTGCAGTTGGACCAACTGGAACAAGGCCTGCAGCTATGCGATGGGCCTGTGCTGGTGATGATAGGCGAAGCTTTGGCCAGCCGTGCTGAACAGCCGCTGGAAATTGGTCAGACAGGTGAAAATCAGGCCAAGACCAGGAACGCTGCCTGAGCAGCGCTGGCCTTGCGCCAGCACTATTTAACGGGCAATCGACTTGACGTGCGACTCCGGCGCCAGCGCTTTTTGCAAGACATGGCCCGATTGCTCCAGGCGATCTTCAGGTGACAAAACATTGATCCAGCTAACCAGGCCAACGGCCACTCCTGTCAATACCAGGAATACTGCAATTCTTTTATTCAAAAATTCCCATTTCATTTCTTACTCCTTATTTGCGGTCTTTCCTGCAATTCCAGCTATTGCCTGCATCCGCTAAATTCCACCGATGCCGCACCAGCAGGAAACTGCCGCATTTAAATAACAACTGTCCCGCCGCCACATGAGATGGCGGCAAAGACCAGTTCTACATCTTTGTTACCCGGTCTTAACGGCCGTTGAAACCACGCGTCGCCAGGACGCCGTACATGCCAACCGCGCGATCGCTCTGGCTGGTGTCACGCTTAAGATTCTTTGGTTTGGCCTTCGCAGAAAGCGCCGACGCCTGGCTAGGCGACCAGCCGAAAGTCCAGTTGCTGCCGCCACCGTTATTTGCATTGTTACGATTGCCGGGCGCCATGCCCAGTAGTGTTTTAATGGTCATCATTTCACCTCTTCATGCTTGCTTCGCCAGCGTCGACCATGCGACTGCCTTTGCAAAGCTGATTCATCATGGAAAGCAATTGTGCAACGCGCCGTTTGGGGCACGTACGACAGCGACGGTAAAAGAGAGATTCGCCAGTCGATTGCAAGCTGGGCAGCTTGGCTATCGACACGGGAAAAGTGAGGATAGCTAGGCTGGATCAGACCACTGCAAGCAAACAATTGCTTTACGGTTCTTAAGAGGCGATTTCAAAATTAACCTGGCGTTGTTACATCGGGGCTGCGATCCGCTCCTAGCCGTGCTACTCGCACTGTCTTCGTCGGCGCGCCTAGCCAGCTTAATTTTGAAACCGCCTCTAAGTATCTGTGTTACTAAATTTTTGGTCCGCAATTGCGGACAACTGGAACAGTCCATTTCAAGAGCTCCTGATTCAAAAAGACCTGCTCAAGACGGATCAAGCCGGTTGTGCCGTTGGAGTACCACTGCGCCCGGAAGGTTCATAGGCAATCTGTGCAGCGCGTGCTGAACGCTTGGGAATACTTTCCCAACGCACGCTGCGAACACTGGCTTCCTGCGCCAGACGCGTGACCAGTTGCACCAACCCGGCACGCTCACGCACCGAACACATCACCTCTACTGTAATGGCAGTCAGGTGCGACTGCACTGCTGGCTCGTTGGCCTGATAAGTGACGTCGTAGGTAGACAACAGACGTTGCATCAATTCTTCAAGGTGGGCAACTTCCAAACCACGGCAGGTGGTCACGATACGATAAGGCAAGGCCGAATCGTGATCCGCCTGCGAGGCGACGAATGAAGAACGATGTTTTTTAAAAAATGCATGCAGTTTATTGAATGGCATGGCGATTTCCTTCCCGCTTCCGTTCCCCGCGAATGCCGGACGACGCTATACGACCGGGTCGCACGCTATAGATGCCTGTTTGGCACGTCATAGCCGAACCCGCGCATTCCCGTCTGGGCCGTCATCGAACCATTGCGCCTCGCCCGCAGGATGCGCAGGCTAAAAGCAACAAAGCTGAAAACAGTCCAGAACCGGAAATACACAGCCGTACGCAATCCGCCAGATGGCAGCGCGAACAATCGGTATTACAAAATTCGGATGGGAGTATCGCTGCGGCGCTTATCTGCTTGGATTCTGCCAAGAAATATTTGCCAGGATATTGACGACACTACAGCTCGCATAGACGCAAGCTGTAGCTGACGGAGGTCTGCTAAAGGCTATGCGTAAAGTGCTGGGCTGAGGACCCATCCACCGCTACTACTAGAACAACTGTCCAAAATATGGACCTCCATGTGATGCAATGCCAAAGATTATATTTCCAACTGGCCATTCTGTCAAGTAAAGAGCTTTACATTCCATAAAATTTATGCGTTATCAAGATATCTTCCTGACATGAGCTACTGTTTTAGTAAGAAGCAATTTTCATTACGTGTAACGTGCGCAACACCGAACCGTTGGGGGGCAGCACTTGCATGCGCCGCTCTAGGTCCTGATGGTCCGCGACTGCCGCTATTTCCGGATTTACTGTCGGGGGCAAGGGATTTCATTTGCTGCACTGCGCGAGTAGTCAAGACTCTACATTGACCAGCTTCATTTGCCGCCTTCAGCGAGAAGGGGAGCTGGCACCCTGCCATATCAACCCGGAACTTATGGCCCGCCAGGAGCAATCGTAGAACTGCAGTAGCTGGCAATTGTCTGCAACACGTCCGGCTGTTCGCCTACTGCTTGCGCCACTGTGATGCTCAATTGCGGATGTTGCTGCTGAGCCTGTGCAATCAAGGCAGGCAAATCGCGTCGCACGTGACCGCCCTGTCCCAGGAACACCGGTACCACGCTTACCTTGCCGATACCGTCAGCAACCAGTTGCTGAAGCAGGTCCGGCAAATTCGGCTGCATCAATTCGAGGAAAGCCAGATCGACCCGCAATGCAGGTTGCTGTTGCTTTATCAGCTGCTGCAAAGCTTCAAACGGCGCGGCCCACGCCGGATCGCGTGCGCCGTGAGCGAACAGGATAAGTGCTTGGCGCGGGGCTGGCTGTGACATTTGGGTTCAATCCGATCTTAAGACGGTGCGCAGGAGCGTCGCTATTGCCGCTCGATCTTCCACAACGCGCCGATGGCAATCAGCAGGAACAAGGTACTCGGCAAGGCCGCGGTAAAAAACGGTGGCCAGGTATTGAGCAGGCCCAGGTGCGAAAACAGCGTGTTGACCAGCTGGAAGCTGACGCCGATCATGATGCCGGTAAAGATCTTCAGACTGACGCCGCCGGTGCGGAAATGCAAATAAGCAAATGGCAAAGCCATCGCCATCATCACGAATACCGACAGCGGATAGACCAGTTTCTTCCAGAATGCGATGTCATAACGCTCGCTATGCTGGTTGTTTTCTGCCAGATGCTTGGAATAGGCCCACAGGTTGTAGGCCGACATATGGTCCGGGTCGGCGAACAGGACCGACAAGATCTCCGGCGTGATTTCGGACACTAGGTCCTTGCTCGGAAATTTCTTGGTGGCGATCGCGGTGGTGATGTCTTCCGTCGAGTTGCCGTTGACGAAATCGGTCTGCACCACATCGTCCAGGCGCCAGACATGGCTGCCCTGATAATCGGCGTGACTGGCCTGGATCAGCCCGGTCATATGCAGGTTGCGGTCGAACTCATAGAGTTTGACGCCAACCAGTTGGCCATCCGGACGGATCTCGTTGATATTGATAAAGCGCGAACCGATGATGTCGCCGCTGGCGCCGTCGGCACGGATCACGTCCTTGCTCCACAAGCCAGTCTTGAATCTCTGCGAAATCGAAGAGCCCTTGGCCTGCAGCTTGATTTTCTCGGCAAATTCGGCGCTTTTCGGCGCAACGAACTCGCCGATCAATACTGTCGCCACCACAAACAGCAAGCCGATCTTGATCAGGATCTTGGCTGTCATCATGGTCGACATGCTGGAGACTCGCATGATGGTGAATTCTGAGCGCGCGGCCATTTGCGACAAGGTGTAGATCGTGCCAATCAGCGCCGCAATCGGCATCAGCTCATAGGCGTAGCTCGGCAAACCAAGCATCACGAACAGGAACGCATGCTGCAACTTGTAGCCGGCATGGCCGACCGATTTCAGTTCGGTGGTCAGGTCAAAGAATGCAAACAGCGCCAGGAACGCCGCCAGGGTAAACAAGACCGAGCGCACAATCTCGGAAGTAAAATAACGTTGCAGTACCTTCATGTCGCCGCCGGTTTTTTAGTTTTTATCAGACGCGCATGCTTCACGGCAGACCACATCACCAAGGGATGGAAGCGACTATTCACATTGAGCCGCCATAGGAACAGCAAGCCGACAATGATCAATACGACCAAATGCATGGGCCACCAGGCGATACCAAAAGACAGACGCGCCTGAACCACCGCAGCCTGGAAAATACTGGTGATATTGCTATAGGAAACATACAGTAAAAGAGCAATCAGCAAGCTGGCCGAACGCCCTACCCGCGGATTGACGAAACTGAGCGGTATCGCCAGCAGCATCAGGCACAACGCCATCAGCGGCAACGACAGGCGCCATAGCAGCTCGCCCATATTGAAGCCGTTGCGATTCTTCAGCAAATCCACTGTCGGCAAGGCCTGCGCGGACCGGTCGCCATTTTCGGCTTGCGAACTGCTGGCTACCAGCACGCCATAACGCTCAAATTCCATCTGGCGGAATTCGTTCTGTGCAGCCAGGACGTCATAGCGCCGCCCCTTCGACAACACTAGAAATTTATCGCCGTTCTTGTCGATTTCAACATTGCCTTCCTTCGCCACCACGATGCTGTTCTTGCCATCCTGCTGGGTATTCACAAAAACATTCTTGACCTTGGTGCTGTCGCCGGAAATACCTTCAACGAAAAAAATCCGGTTAGCCGCCGCCGATTCCTGGAACTTGCCGGGTGAAACCCGGGAAATATCTTCGCGCTTTTCAAAGCGTTCGCGGTACTGCGCACTCTGGTTGTTGGCCCAGGGCGTCGCCACGAAACTGAGTAGGGCGGTCAGGATAATGATCGGCAAGCCGAACTCAAGCACCGGCCGGATCCAGCGCACCAGGCTCTGGCCTGAGGCAAACCAGACTACCATTTCGGAGTCCTGATAACTGCGCGTGACCACCAGCAGCACCGATATGTAACCCGTCAGGATCAGCAGAATCGGCATGTAGTTGAGGGACTGGAAGCCGATCAGGGCGACCACGTCCTGCGACGCGATCTGTCCTCCGGCGGCCTGTCCCAGAATCTTGATCAGCATTACCGTGACGATAATTGTGAAGAGCGTAGTAAATACGGCACCGGCGGTGCTAATTAATTCGCGACGTAGTGCGCGCTGAAAGATCATTGGGGAATATAATTGCGGATCAAAAAAGGAGTAAGTGATGGACTTTAGCATAAAAACCAACGACGCAAAAACCTCAATTGCCTCTCTGAAAGCCGGCTGTATCGCAGTCGGGATCTATGAAAACAAGAAACTGTCGCCACAAGCGTTAGCTCTTGACAAAACTGGTGAAATCACTGCCGCACTAAAGTCCGGAGATATTTCCGGTAAACCAGGTTCCACCTTGTTGTTGCGCAAAGTCGCCGGCGTCGCCGCCGAGCGCGTCCTCCTGATCGGCCTCGGCCCTGACGGCGAACTGAGCGACAAGGTCATGTCGATGGCTGCGCTGTGCATAGCTCGTGTTTTGGCCACTTTGGGCGGCAATGACGCTCTGCTGGCCCTGCCATTCGACGGCATCGCCAAACAAACCCCGGAACGCGACCTGGCATGGGCCATTCGTTCCTCCATCATGGTACTGCGCGATAACAACTATCGCTCCGACACCCTGAAAAGTAAAAAAGAAACAACATCCGGCGTCAAGAAGATCGCTTTTCTGGTCCCTGCCGCCAAAGCTGCCGATGCCAAGGACGCCCTGACGCAAGGCCTGGCGCTCGCCAACGGCATCGACCTGACCAAGGAACTGGGTAACCTGCCTGGCAACGTCTGCACCCCGACTTACCTGGCCAACACCGCCAAGAAGCTGGCCAAGGAATACAAGCTGTCGGTAGAAGTGCTGGACCGCAAACAGCTGGAAGCGCTGAAAATGGGCAGCTTCCTGTCTGTTGCGCGCGGCGGCGGCGAAGCACCGAAATTCATCATCATCAAGCACCTCGGCGGCAAAGCCAAGGATGCACCGACTGTACTGGTTGGCAAGGGCATCACCTTTGACACCGGCGGCATCTCGCTCAAGGGCGGCGCCGGCATGGATGAAATGAAGTACGACATGTGCGGTGCCGGCTCGGTGCTGGGCACCATGCGCGCCATCGCCGAACTGAAGCTGAAGCTGAACGTCATCGGCGTGATCCCAGCTACAGAAAACATGCCTTCCGGCACCGCTACCAAACCTGGCGATATCGTTACCTCGATGTCTGGCCAAACCATCGAAATCCTGAACACCGATGCGGAAGGCCGCCTGGTGCTATGCGATGCGCTGACCTATGTGGAACGCTTCAAGCCAGCAGCCGTGGTGGATATTGCAACGCTGACCGGCGCTTGCGTGACATCGCTCGGCCATCACAATTCCGGCTTGTTCACCCGTCACGACAGCGCGCATGATGCGTTGGCCAACGAATTGCTCAGCGCCGGCAAGGCGACTGGCGACACCGCATGGCGCATGCCGATCGAAGATAGCTACCAGGAACAGCTGAAGTCGAACTTTGCCGACATGGCCAACATCGGCGGCCCGGCCGGCGGCAGCATTACCGCAGCCTGCTTCCTAGAACGCTATACCAAGAAATATACCTGGGCCCACCTGGATATCGCTGGTACGGCATGGAAGAGCGGCGCAGCCAAAGGCGCCACCGGACGGCCAGTGGCGTTGCTGACCACTTTCCTGATGAATCGCGCTGCTGCAGCCAAGTAATCGGTTTAATCGGTCATTGGATGTGAAACGGGGTGTTGGCTTTGTCGCCAACACCCCGTTTTTATTTCCGTATCCGTAATTATTTAGCTAATTAAGCAAGTGTGGCGACCACCGGCGCGTGGTCCGACGGCTGCTCCCATTTACGCGGAACGCGGTCGATTACGCAGGCGGTGCATTGTGCTGCCAGCGGCGGCGACAACAGGATGTGGTCGATCCGCATGCCGCGGTTCAGGCGGAAACCCATCTGCCGGTAATCCCACCAGCTGAACAATTTTTCCGGCTGCTCGAACATACGGAAAGCATCGGTCAGCTGCAACCCCTGCAAGCGCACGAACGCCGCCCGTTCCGCCGGCGACACCAGGTTCTGCCCTACCCACGCCGCCGGATCATGGACATCGCGGTCTTCCGGCGCAATGTTGTAGTCGCCCAGCAGCACCAGCTTCTCGTGTTGCTGCCGCTCGCTCTGCAGCCAGTCATGCAAAGCATCCAGCCACTTCAGTTTGTACTGGTATTTGTCCGAATCGAGCGACTGGCCGTTGGGAATATAGGCGCAGACCACCCGTATCCCTTCGATGGTCGCGGCGATGATCCGTTGCTGCAGATCTTCATAGAGCGGATTGTTCTTGACCACATCGGTGATCGGATGGCGCGACAAAATCGCCACGCCGTTATAGGTTTTCTGGCCGCTGAACACCACGTGGTAACCGGCGGCCTCGATTTCAGCCGCGGGAAATTTATCGTCGGTCAGTTTGGTTTCCTGCAGCGCCAAAATGTCTACCGGGTTATCGGTCAGCCATTGCAGCACCTGCGGCAGGCGCACCTTGAGGGAGTTAACGTTCCAGGTTGCTATTTTCATCAAATTCGAATTCTTCAATATTTTAAAAGACACAGTCCATTGCTAAATAGCCTTGGGATCTGCCACGCCTGCACTTTACACCAAATATCCTTCGGTCAAATTACAACAAGTATGTTGACAAGTCATGTCCCCACCCATAATATGTATATACATCGATGCATATACATATTAAGGTAAAGCATGCAAAGCCAATGCAGTTGTTCAACCCTGCGGCAACTCACCCGCAAAATGACCAATATCTACGATCACTATCTGGCGGCCGATGAACTGACCATCAGCCAGTACTCCCTGTTGGCCAGGATCGGCAAATACGGTCCGATCGGCGTTATCCCGCTGGCGGCCAATATGGGCATGGACCGTAGCACCATGAGCCGTACTCTCAAGCCTTTGATCGCGCTGGGCTGGATCCAGACTGTCGACATGCCGCTGGAAATGCTGACCGATAAACGTTCATTCGGCGTCAGCCTGACCAGCGCTGGCCAGCACAAGTGGAAAGAATCCATGCCCAACTGGCGCAAGGCGCAAAACGAAATCGACGCAATACTGGGCGAAGAAACCCATTATGCCCTGAAGACCCTGGTCGATAACGCCAACCTGAAGTTCGAACAATACGAGCACACTCTCCCATGAACCACACCATACAAGCCATCATGGCGCGCCTGCGTTTCAATTACGTTTGGATAGTCGTCGGCATTATCTTCCTGGTCTTGCTTTCCGCGGCCGGTATCCGCGCTACGCCATCGGTGATGATACTGCCGCTGGAACACGAATTCGGCTGGACCGTCACCACCATTTCATTCGTCATTTCAGTCAATATTGCGCTCTATGGGCTGATCGGACCGTTTTCAGCGGCGGCTATGCAGCGCTATGGCATCCGCCCCATCGTCCTTGGCGCGCTGGTATTGCTCGCGATAGGGACTTTCGCCAGCACCTTCATGACGCTGCCATGGCACATGGTGCTGGCCTGGGGCATCCTGGTGGGAGCCGGCAGCGGCGTCGCCGCCAACACGCTGGCTGCGACGATCGTCAGCCGCTGGTTCGAGACGCGCCGCGGCTTGGCGATGGGCTTGCTGACAGCCAGTTCTGCCACCGGCCAGATGGTATTCCTGCCGCTGATGGCTTACATGGTCGAGCATTTCGGCTGGCGTTCGGTGGCGATCCTGGTCGCCAGCGTGGCGGCGCTAGCAATTCCTCTGGTGGCGATCTTCTTGCCTGAACGCCCACAGGATATCGGCTTGAAGCGCTATGGCCAACACGATGAATTGCCCCCGGAAGCGCTCGGCAAGGGTAAAAACCCACTGTCCATTGCGTTCGGCGCCTTGGGCAAGGCTGTCAAGATCCGCGATTTCTGGCTGCTGTTTTTCAGCTTCTTCATCTGCGGCATGAGCACCAATGGCTACATCGGCTCGCATTTCATCGCCATGTGCGGCGACTACGGCATTACTGCGGTTGGCGGCGCCAGCATCCTGGCGACCATGGGTATGCTGGATCTTGTCGGCACCACGATGTCGGGCTGGCTGTCGGACCGCTTCAATCCGCGCGTGCTGCTATTCTGGTATTACGGGCTGCGTGGAATCGCGCTGATTTTCTTGCCGCACGCTTTCGGCCTGAGTTATTTCGGCCTGCCGGTGTTCGCCTTGTTTTATGGACTGGACTGGATCGCCACCGTACCGCCGACCGTGCGCCTGGCCAACGACGTATTTGGCCGGCTGGCCGCGCCTATCGTGTTCGGCTGGATCGTCGCAGGCCATCAGCTGGGCGCTGCCAGCGCCACCCTGTTGGCTGGTTCGCTGCGTAACAGCCTGGGTAGCTACACCTTGTCGTCAATATTGATGGGTGCGGCTTGCATCGTCGCTTCTGTGCTGGTGCTGCGGATCAAAGGCCATCATGCGGGCGGCGATTTGATTCCAGCGGTTCCCGTGCCGGCGCGATAATCAATTTACGAAGACTTGACGGTGGCCACGATATCGCGGGCCACCTGGCGCGAGTTCATGATGATAGTGTGGATGGTCGGCAGCAAGTGCAGAGGCAGCGATCCCAGCTGCACTTCGCCGACCGACAGGATGCCGTCGTTAGGCTCGTCTCCAAACGGCATCCAGTTGCCGCGCGGGCCTTTGATGCCGGCATAGATGTGCAACGGAATCTCCGGCGCAGGCAAGCTATCCATGAATTCCTGGCGCCCCAGCAACTGTCCCATTTCGCCAGTCAGCAAACGGAACAGGCGCCACCGCGATAATTTGATGGCATAGCTGGATGCGCGGGTCGGCGGCGCCAATAGGAAAGCCATCTCTGGCTTGTGGCTTAACAACGGTTGCACGCCACGGGTCAGCACGCAGCCCAGCGAATGACCGACCATGATGAAACGCTCATCGCCGACACGGACCGCGATGAATTTGCACAGGCGCTCAAGACAAGGCTGCCAGCGCTCGAACGCCGCCGAATAGGCAAACAGATGGGTGGTGATGCCTGCTCTTCGCAGGCGTCTGGCCAGCAACAGCATAGAGGCCGGGGTGCGCCCCATGCCGTGCACCAGAACAGCATGCATCTTGATATCGGCGGATGAATGATCGCCCATGGCGCACTAGTATTTTTTCTTCAGCTGCTTTTCGAAAGCGACGTCGAGCTTGCTGACGCGCTTGGGTTTTTGCGGACCGTAGGCGTTGACAAAGCGGACGAAATCATCCAGCTCCAGGGCTTCGCTGAGTTTGACCGGTGCGTCAAAACCGGCGTTCTGCGTCAGGTAAAACAACTCTCCCGCAGTTCGCACCATCGAATAGCGCACTTCGGTGCTACGGGCATTGAGACGTTCGACCGCAGCTGTCGCTCGGGTTGATCTCATGACGCTCTCCTGATATGTTTCATTTGCTTCCAACACTGTAGTTTGATTTCAAAGTTCGCGCTGACTGGCAAAATGCCGTCGCCGGCCATCCAGGGGATCGGTGAAAGAAATCTCCCTCGCCAGCAGTTTCAGCGGCGCCGACCAGTCGTCGCCTTTACAGGGATACACTTCCGGATAAAAGGTATCGTTGATGATCGGTATCCCCAATGCCGCCAAATGTACACGCAGTTGGTGCTTCTTGCCGGTCAGCGGGTGCATATGGTACAGGCTACATGTTTCCCGCTGTTCTATCAGCTCAATCCGGGTCTCCGAGTTCGGCTCCCCGGCAACTTCCTGCATCCGGAAAAACGGAACGCCATCCACCATGCGGCTACGATGCACCAGCGGCAAGGCAAGTTCCGGCCTGGTCGGCGCCAGCGCTTCATAGGTCTTATCGACCAGCCGTTGCTGGAACAAGGACTGGTAAGCGCCGCGGCTGGCGACGTCATGGGAGAAAATCACCACGCCGGCGGTTTCGCGGTCGAGCCGGTGGATCGGCGTCAGATGCGCCAGTCCGGTCCTTTTTTTCAGACGCACCAGCAAGGTCTCGTGCAGGAAACGGCCGGTAGGGATCACCGGCAGAAAGTGCGGCTTGTCGGCCACCAGTATGCGCTCGTCCTGATAAAGAATGATTTCTTCGAATGGGATCGGCGTCTCGGCGTCCAGTTCACGGTAATAAAAAATGCACATGCCGCGCCGATACGGACTGTCCGGCGTCAGCCGGACGCCATCGCCATCGACCACTTCGCCACGCGCCATCCGCGCTATCCAGGTTGCACGATCAATCGCACGAAAACGCTGCTCCAGGAATACCAGCAGGTTGGGCCAGCTACCAGCGGGCAGCCACAGATAGCTAGGCGCAACGCCATCTACAATCGGTAGCGGCGGTGCGGGCACCTGCGTCATCACAACACCCGTTGCCAATAACCGACGTCGATCCAGCGATCAAATTTCTTGCCGACCTGGGCAAAATGCGCGACTTTTACATAACCCATTTTTTCATGCAAGCCGACGCTGGCCGCGTTCGGCAAGGCGATGCCGCCGATCACGGTATGTACCGGCAATTTTTCCAGTTCAGCAATCAAGGCGTTATACAACGCGGTCCCCAAACCCTTGCCCGCTGCCAGCGGCGACATATACACAGAGCTTTCCACCGCATGCTGATAGGCGGCGCGCGCGCGCCATTTGGTGGCATAGGCATAGCCTAGAATCTGTTCTCCGTCGACGCATACCAGCCACGGCAGGTTCGCCGTGATATCAAGGATGCGCTGCCCCATCTGCTCGGGCGTCACCGGCTCGGTTTCAAAACTGATGACTGTGTCGAGTATGTAGGGATTGTAGATATGGCAAATGGCTGCTGCATCGGCGATATCGGCCGGGCGAATGATGTGGGTCATGGCGGAAATGGATCAGGGAAGCAGGTTGCACAAACGAATACACAATCATACCCCCATTCCCTTCGCCATGACTTTGATATAGCGGGCTCAGCCGCGTAACGCATCCTTGATCTGTTGCAGCGAAGCCGGATCTTCAATCGTCGTCAGATCGCCCGGATCGCGTCCTTCACAGATCGCCTGTATGGAACGGCGCAACAGCTTGCCGGAACGGGTTTTCGGCAACAGATTAACGACATAGACGTGCGCAGGCCGGCCGACGCTGCCGATCTGTTTATCGACGACGCGCATGATTTCCTCCTCCAGCGCGGCCCGCCCTTCTGCCGTGCTTTCTGCAACTTTAGGAATCACGAAAGCCACCGCCACCTGGCCTTTCAACTTGTCTTCCACGCCGACCACCGCTACCTCGGACACGTTCGGATGGCTGGAAATGCTCTCTTCGATTTCACGCGTGCCAAGCCGGTGGCCGGCGACATTGATCACATCATCAGTGCGGCCGAGTATGAAATAGTAGCCATCTTCATCGCGGATGCCCCAGTCGAAAGTGGAATATGCCGGCCGGCCTGTCTGCGGGATAGGCGTGGCCCAATAGGTGTCGACGCAGCGCTGATCGTCGCCATAGATGGTTTGCATGCAACCGGGCGGTAACGGCCATTCGATCACTACCACGCCCTTTTCATTGGCGCCACACAGCTCGCCGGTGGCTTCATTCAGGAGCTGCACCTTATAGCCATACATTGGCACGCCCGGGCTACCCAGTTTGCTCGGCTTGTTCTCAATATTCTTGGCAATCGTCATGATCGGCCAGCCGGATTCAGTCTGCCAATAATTATCGATGATGGGTACGCCAAGCGCTTCGGAAATCCATCTGGAAGTAGTTTCGTCCAGCGGTTCGCCGGCCAGGTACAACGCCTGCAAGGAAGACAGGTTGTACTTCTGCATGAGCTCGGGCGGCTGCTTTTTCAGTACGCGGATTGCTGTCGGCGCGGAGAACATCCGCGTGACCTTGTATTTCTCGACGATGCTCCACCAGACACCGCCATCGGGACGGATCGGCAACCCTTCATACAGGATGGTAGCCATGCCCGCTATCAGCGGGCCGTAGACGATGTAGGAATGGCCGACTACCCAGCCGATATCAGACGTACAGAAGAAAGTACCGCCGCCCTTGCTGCAAAAGATAGTATCCATCGACGTGGCCAATGCCACCGCATAACCGCCGACATCGCGCTGCACGCCCTTGGGCTTGCCAGTGGTGCCTGAGGTGTACAGGATATACGACACCTCATTCGATTCGAGCCAGACTACAGGCACCTTGGCGTCGATGTGCAAGCGACGCTGCTCGGTGTAATCGACATCGCGGCCAGCCATCGTTTCCATCGCCGCCAGACCGCGGTTGACCATCAGCACATGTGCCGGCTTATGCTGCGCAAGCTTGATCGCATCGTCCAGCAAACCTTTGTAAGCCACCACTTTTCCACCGCGTGAACCGGCATCGGCCGAGACAATCAGCTTGGGCGTGGCGTCGTCGATCCGGCTTGCGAGACTGTTGGAAGCAAAGCCGCCGAACACCACCGAATGAATAGCGCCGATACGCGCGCAAGCCAGCATGGCGAAGGTTGCCTCGGCGATCATCGGCATATAGATCAGCACGCGGTCGCCGCGGCCAACGCCGAGCGACTGCATGATGGCGGCAGTACGATTAACCTCCGCATGCAGTTCACGGAAGGTATAGGTCTTCTCGGTATCGGTTTCGGTCGAAATCGCGATCAGCGCAGGCTGGTCGCCGCGCGTCGCTACCCAGCGGTCTACCGCGTTGTGGCAGAGATTGGTGGTGCCATCGACAAACCAGCGGGCAAACGGCGGCCGGCTATCGTCGAGCACTTGCGAAAACGGGTGATGCCAGTCGATCCTGCGCGCCTGCTCAGCCCAAAATGTGGACGGTTCATCGATCGATCGTTGATAAAAGCTGGCGAAACTCATGCTGTCTCCTTGTTTCCTGAAAAGAATCGTAGGGTTGGAAGACTCCCAGCACAGGGCGAGCATTCCGACCATGCATGCTTCTGCGGCATGTTTTCCGCGACTACATCAACGCCAATAACAAAGCGCCCCGTCAAAGCGAGACGCAAGTCATTTAGAGGCTGTTGCAAACACAGATCGCCAGGCGCTCCGACGAAGACAGTACGAACAGTACGGCTAGGAGGGTGCAGCAGGGGTTTCAGACGACACTGTCGTCTGCCTGCGGAACGACCCGGGCTTGCAAGTCCGGGCGCGCCCTGCAAGGGCAACAACGCCAGGTGTGTTTGCAACAACCTCTTAGATCACATAGAGGTCAACATACTCGTTGACTGCCATGTCTTCCAGCTTTTTCTGATCCAGCGAGACTTCCAGGATCTTCTGTTGCTGTTTGACCGACAGCTGGCGCGCCAGGTTGATCTTGAACTTGGCTTCCAGCAGCGGAATGCCATCCTTGCGCCGCCGCGCATGGCCGATCGGGTATTCGACCACGATTTCCTTGAGCTTCTTGCCGTCTTTGAATTCGATTGTCATTGCATTGGCAATCGAACGCTTCTCAGGATCATGGTAATCCTTGGTGAAAACCGGGTCTTCGATGCAAACGATCTTGTCGCGCAGGACGTCAATACGTTTGTCCGCAGCGACCTTGTCTTCATAGTCGCCGGCAGTCAGGCGGCCGAAAATCAGCGGCACCGCCACCATGTACTGGATGCAGTGATCGCGGTCGGCTGGATTATTCAGCGGCCCTTTTTTGTCGATGATACGGATGCAGGCTTCGTGGGTGCGGATGGTGATCTTCTTGATGTCCTCGACCGACTTGCCTGCCTTGGCCAACTGGCCGTGCGTGGTCATGGCGGCTTCCACCGCGGTTTGCGCGTGGAATTCGGCAGGGAAGGAAATCTTGAACAGCACGTTTTCCATCACATACGATGCGTATTTACGCTGGAACTTGAATGGCTGGCCTTTGAACAATACATCGTAGAAACCCCAGGTCTTGGCGGTCAGCACGGACGGATAGCCCATTTCACCGCTCTTGGCGATCAGCGCCAGGCGCACTGCGCGCGAAGTCGCGTCGCCCGCAGCCCAGGATTTACGCGAACCGGTATTCGGTGCATGGCGATAAGTGCGCAGCGACTGGCCATCAACCCATGCCAGCGATACCGCATTCAGGATTTCTTCACGCGCCAGGCCCATCATTTCCGCCACGACGGCGGTCGACGCAACCTTGACCAACACCACATGATCCAGGCCGACTTTATTGAAAGAGTTTTCGAGAGCGATACAGCCTTGGATTTCGTGCGCCTTGATCATGGCGGTCAGCACGTCTTTCATCTTCAGCGGCTTCTTGCCAGCGGCGATCGCATTGCGCGCGAGCCAGTCGGCGGTCGCCAGGATGCCGCCCAGGTTGTCGGACGGATGGCCCCATTCCGCCGCCAGCCAGGTGTCGTTGAAATCCAGCCAGCGGATCATGGCGCCGATATTAAAGGCTGCCTGGATCGGATCAAGCTGGAATTGCGTGCCTGGTACTTTGGCGCCGTTGGGTACGACAGTACCGGGGACAATCGGCCCCATCAGTTTCTTGCAGGCTGGATATTCCAGCGCTTCCAGACCACAACCCAAGGTATCGATCAGGCAGTTGCGCGCCGTGTCGTAGGCAACCTTGGATGTGATCTTGTATTTGGTCACATAGTCGACGATATCGACCAGCACCTTGTCGTATTTTGGGCGGACGTTGGAGATGTGAGCAGACATTATTTCCCTTGAAGGTGAAAATGAAAGCGAAATATCAAAACCAAAGCGAAAAAATTAAAGCAACATTCATCATGCCATCGCGAACATCACCAACGTCGTCCCAATCAAGATATCAGCAAAACATCAGCGCAACTTGCATTCGTTAGCCAGCTGCTGCCCCAGTTTCGAGTTGAGCAGCATCGACTTGGCAGGAATTTGAATCCATACCAGTCCGCTAGCCTTGTCTTCCAGGCGCACAGCACCGGTCGTAGTGCTGACCGCCGTCATTGGGTAGCTGCGGCCCTTCCAGCTTAGGCTGACAGCGCCGTCCGTGCCACTGGCGAGGCTGACCTTGTTGCCCAGCTCGCAGAAAAAATTACCAGTCAGCAAATTCGCTGCAGGCGTCGGTTCAAGTTTCAGCAGGTTCGGCAAGGTTGGTTCCGGCTTGGTGTCGACCAATGGAACGCTGGAGCCGCAGGCGGCCAGCAAGGCGGTGAGCGTCAACGCAGAAGCGATATGGAGGTAGTTACGAGCGATCATGTAGTCCCGGCCCTTAGGCAGTAAGTAAGCATTCGGATAGACAGCATCGCATAAAAAGCGACACGGCCTTCTCTCGGCTCATGCATATGCCTGTATTGCCATTTTGCATACAAGCACTATTTGCGTTTGCCAATCGGGACAAATTTTAAATCTTCTAGGCCTGCATAATTCGCCAATGGACGAATAATATTGTTATCGATGCGTCAATGGCGACAACTTCAGCCATACCGGACGGCTCGGGCACTTGCAGTGCTAGCGAATTCACCGCGGATGAAGCGGTCGAATACATGGGCGTATCGATAGCGGCTTTTCGCTGCGATCGTAATTATCGTAAGCAAGGCAAAATCAGCGCCTCGTCGATCCTCGACACCTCGCGGCGGCATCCTCTGGCTATGCTGCACGATCTGAAGCAGGCGCTGCGCATCGTGTAATAACAACGTCATTGCACGCTGGCAACGCCTATCGTATCAATCGTCTTTGGCGCCATCGATCCCCAATTCCTGGATCTTGCGTGTAATGGTGTTGCGGCCGATGCCAAGCCGTACCGCAGCATCGTTCTTGCGGCCATGCGTATGCCGCAAGGCGATCTTGATCAGGGCCGATTCAAATTGACGGCCCAGCACATCCATCACATCCGCGTCGCCGTTGCTGAGCATGCTCGCCGCTTCGGTTTCCAGCAGCGTGACCCAGCTTTGCCTGTCAACGCTGGCTGCAGCGGGTGCGGCAGCAACGGCAGGCTCTGCATATTGCACAGCCATGCCGACGCCGGAAGACGCTACGGAAAGATGCGGATCAAACGCTACCGGCCGGTGCGCCGGGCTTTCCAGCTGTGTGCTTTGATCGCGTCCGCTCACCAGGTCCTGCGGCAAATCCTTGATCTCCACAGTCTGGCCGGGCGCCATCACGGTGATCCAGTTGCACAGGTTTTCCAATTGCCGCACGTTACCGGGCAATTCGAGGCCGCTCATGAAGCGCATGGCGTTATCCGATACGCGCTTGCTTTCCACTCCCAGCTGTTTGGCGCTCTGGCTGAGGAAATAACGTGTCAGGATCGGGATGTCTTCGCGTCGCTCGCGCAAGCTCGGCAAGCGCAGCCGGATCACGTTCAAGCGGTGATACAAATCTTCGCGAAACAGGCCTTCGCGCACCCGGGTCTCCAGATTCTGGTGGGTGGCGGCGATTACCCGGACATTGGCTTTCAGGGATTGATGTCCACCGACCCGGTAAAAATGGCCGTCGGACAAGACCCGCAGCAAGCGCGTCTGCAAATCGAAAGGCATGTCGCCGATTTCGTCGAGGAACAAGGTGCCGCCTTCGGCTTGCTCAAAGCGCCCGCGGCGTGAGGCCTGTGCGCCGGTAAACGCTCCGCGCTCGTGGCCGAACAATTCGGACTCCAGCAAATCCTTCGGAATCGCAGCGGTGTTAAGCGCGATAAATGGCTGCGCAGCGCGCGGACTATGCTTGTGCAGCGCCCGCGCCACTAATTCCTTCCCGGTACCGGACTCACCGGTAATAAGCACCGTCACGTTCGATTGCGACAGACGGCCGATGGCGCGAAACACGTCTTGCATCGCCGGCGCCTGCCCCAGGATTTCAGGCGTCTCGCTGGACGCTTGTTCGACATTCGCTTCGCGCAGGCTTTCTTCCAGTGCGCGGCGGATCAGTTCGACCGCCTTGTCGACGTCGAACGGCTTGGCAAGATACTCAAAGGCGCCGCCCTGGAACGCCGCAACGGCCGAATCAAGATCGGAAAATGCGGTGATGATAATCACCGGCACGCCGGGAAACTTGGCCTTGACTGTTTGCAGCAACTCCAGGCCGGAGGCGCCCGGCATACGAATATCGGATACCAGTACTTGGGGGGTATTGGTTTGCAGCGCCTCGATTGCATCGCGCGCATTGGAAAAACTTTTTGTGGTCAGGTTCTCGCGAGCCAATGCTTTTTCAAGCACCCATCGTATCGATTCGTCGTCGTCAACAATCCAGATTGGTTTCATATGTTTTCTCTAACCTAGGAACGGTAGTAGAACGCGCCCGAGTGTGCTTTTATCGGGGTGCATGGCAAGGCGCGACGACGCTGCAGGGTATTCCCTGCAAGGAGAAGCAACGCGGCCAGGCGCCTCGATAAAAGTGCAATCGGGTGCGTAACGCTTTTACTCTTTAGAGGAACGACTAGATTTCTCATATTCTCAATGTCCACATGGCTTTCCAGATTCAGGCAAGTGGTCTGCTGCCGTTTCCAGGTTCAAGCAACGCTAAGCACTTACCGAACAAGCAACTGGTTCTCGTAATCAATGCGATAACAAGACAGGCTTCAAGGCAGTGGTATAAGAATTCTGAAATCCGTACATCCCGGCCGGCTTTCGCATTCGATGACACCCATGTGCTGCTGCACAAAGGTTTGCGCCAGCGTTAAACCCAAACCGCTGCCGCCATCGCGTCCCGATACCAGCGGATAGAAAATGCGTTCCTGGATCTCGACCGGAATGCCGGGTCCATTGTCGATGATATGCAAGTCTAGTGCCAGCCGGTAGCGTACCTTGGCCAGCGTCACCTGGCGTACTACCCGGGTCTGGAAAACCAGTTCGGCGTCGCCGGCCTTGATACGCTCGCTCAAGGCTTGCGCCGCGTTGTGGGCGATATTGAGAATCGCCTGTATCAGTTGTTCCTTGTCGCCACGGAATTCCGGTATCGACAAGTCGTAATCGCGCTTGATCGAAAGACCGCTGGGGAACTCGGCGACAATCAGGCTGCGCACCCGTTCGCAGACTTCGTGGATATCGACATCGCCGACGATCTGCGCTAGCCTGTGCGGCGCCAGCAAGCGGTCCACCAGCGTCTGCAAGCGGTCCGCTTCCTTGATGATAACTTGCGTGTATTCGCGCAATTCCTTGACGTGACGCTCCGGCAACTCAAGCTCCAGCAGCTGTGCCGCGCCGCGAATGCCGCCCAGGGGATTCTTGATTTCATGCGCCAGGTTGCGCACCAGTTCCTTGTTGACCTGACTCTGGTCGATCAGGCGCTCTTCCCGCTCCAGCTTCAGCTGCTGCACGTTTTCACGCAACTCAATCAGCACTGGCATCTCGGGATTGTCGAGCGCCGTAACGATCGTATCGACCCACAAAGGCTCGCGCCCAACGCGCTCCAGGATCAGGTCCTGGCGGGAGTCATCGAACTGGTGCTCCAGCGCCTGCTGGAAAATCGCCAGCAGCTGTTCTGGATTGAGGAACAGGTCGGACAGCGTTTGCTGCTTCAGCAAACGGCAGGAACTCTCCAGCATGTTTTCTGCGGCGGCATTGGCAAACACCAGGCGCGCATGCTGATCAAGCACCAGCACTGAAGACGCCAGCAGATCAAGGCTGGCAAGCGCATTTCGTTCGGTGGGTTTTATTGGCATCCGGGCATCCTCATGAAAAGACCTGATTCCGACTGGCACCGCCTGCAACGGATGAGGTTGCACGCGGCAAGGCACGATGCGCCGCTGTCATGGGAAGTATCTTGGTGATTGAAATGGTGCATTTTCCGAGCATAACAAGCTTTGTAAGCGATGTCGGTGGGTAAAACGCCGGATTGCAACAAATTGGTGCATCCGGTACTTCCTTATCCGGGAGTCAGTCGGACTTAGGAGATCGAAGCGAAAAAATAACTGAGCGAGGACAGATTTTGCCGGATTCGAAGTGTCAATAGCAAGCTATTGACCAAGAAGCTGGTGAAATATGGAGCGCTCAGGTATTTTTGCAGCCGATCATCCTAAGTCCGACTGACTCCCAATACCGGATAGGCAAAAATAAAGGCCGCGATTGCGGCCTTATGCATTAAGCAAGGTTGATACCATGCTGCAGGATTACTTCAGATTCGACAGTTCCCGGTTGAGCGCGTCGATATTTTTCTCGCTGCGCGAGATATCTTCTTTCATCGATGCCACGCGGTCCTGGTACTTGGCGTAGTTTTTCTCATTGCCTTGCCGTTCCGGCGTACCGTCGTTGTAGTCTTTCTTGAGGTCGGCGAGGCGCTGTTGCTCCTTGCTCAATTCATCTTGCAGGATCTGGCGACGATCGTTGTCGCGGGTTTTTTGCGTGCCGTTATCGACTTTCGGGAAATCGCTCGGGGTCGACGCCGCCGGTTTGCTGACAGAACCGCCTTCGCGCACCGGCTTGCTCGACGAAGTCACGGTCAACGGCGGCAGGCTGACGCGCTTGCAGCCTTTGGTGTCACCGGTATTCTTGTATTCCTTGACGCCATTCTGGTCAACGCAAAGAAAAACTTCGCTTTCGGCATGGGCAACGTTGGCAAGCATGCTGACTGCCGCCAACAGCAGAAATCCCGGGGAAAAACGCAACATGAGACGCTTCATAGATTTTCTTCGCAATTCAATGGAGTCGCTAGTTTATGTCAAGAAACTTCCAATGACAAACCATCCCGCACAATATAATTTATGACAGCCGCACAGAGAAAACAAGCGTGCCAAAAAAACAAAAGGACAGGAAAAATTCCCTGTCCTTTTTATCTTGCCGGCCAATCTTGCGCTGTGCAAGAACGGCCGTCAAAACTTGCGCAATAACTTACACCGAATAGTACATATCGAATTCGATCGGGTGCGTCGTCATGCGGAAGCGTTGCACTTCCTGCATCTTCAAGTCAAGGTAAGCATCGATCATGCTGTCGCTGAAGACGCCACCACGGGTCAGGAACTCGCGATCCTTGTCCAGCGCTTCCAGTGCTTCTTCCAGCGAAGCGCAAACGGTAGGAATCAGTTTGTCTTCTTCTGGCGGCAAATGGTACAGGTCCTTCGATGCTGCTTCGCCCGGATGGATCTTGTTTTGCACGCCATCCAGACCTGCCATCAGCAATGCTGCAAAGCACAGGTACGGGTTAGCCAGCGGATCTGGGAAGCGGGTTTCGATACGGCGGCCTTTTGGATTCGCCACGTGAGGAATACGGATCGAAGCCGAACGGTTACGCGCCGAGTACGCCAGCTTGACCGGTGCTTCGTAACCTGGAACCAGACGCTTGTACGAGTTGGTGCCTGGATTCGTGATCGCGTTCAGCGCCTTGGCGTGCTTGATGATGCCGCCGATGTAGAACAGCGCGAATTCGGACAGGCCTGCATAGCCGTCGCCAGCGAACAGGTTCTTGCCGTCTTTCCAAACCGATTGGTGCACGTGCATGCCGGAACCGTTGTCGCCAACGATAGGCTTTGGCATGAAAGTCGCTGTCTTGCCATAGGTGTGTGCAACGTTCCAGATCACGTATTTCATGTTCTGGGTCCAGTCGGCGCGCTCAACCAGGGTCGAGAACTTGGTGCCGATTTCATTCTGGCCGGCGCCAGCCACTTCGTGGTGATGCACTTCAACCGGGATGCCCAGCGATTCCAGGATCAGGCACATTTCCGAACGCATGTCCTGGAAGCTGTCGACTGGCGGAACTGGGAAATAGCCGCCCTTGACGGTAGGACGGTGGCCGGTGTTACCGCCTTCGAGCTTGGCGCCGGTGCTCCACGATGCTTCTTCGGAACCGATCTTGACGAAGCAGCCCGACATGTCGGCACCCCAGCGGACGTCGTCGAAAATGAAGAATTCTGGTTCTGGACCGAAATAGGCGGTGTCGCCCAGGCCGGATGATTTCAGGTAGGCTTCTGCGCGCTTGGCGATCGAACGCGGGTCGCGGTCATAGCCCTTGCCGTCAGATGGTTCGATCACGTCACATTGCATGAACAATGTGGTTTCTTCCATGAACGGGTCGATGTTTGCAGTACTTGGATCCGGCATCAGCAACATGTCGGAAGCTTCAATACCCTTCCAGCCAGCAATAGAAGAGCCGTCGAATGCATGACCCGATTCGAATTTGTCGATATCGAAATGAGAGACAGGGACAGTTACGTGCTGTTCCTTGCCCTTGGTGTCAGCGAAGCGAAAATCAACGAATTTGACTTCGTTGTCTTTTGCCATTTTCAAGACTTCTGCGGCTGTCATTGCCATGTGAATCTCCTAAGGAATATGAAAATACTGCTAGTGAATTGTGCGCACCAGTCCAGGATCTGTTGCGCGCAAAATTCAGCATCGCAGTAACATCGTGGACAGGAAGTGAGAAGATGGAGACTCTCGGATTTAGGGAATCGAGGCGAAAATGCAGCCGATTGCTTAAATCCGAGAACCTCCCAGACCGAACAGCAACTTTCAGTACGACCAGAACTCAGGCAGGATGATAGCAGAATCCATGCCACCATCCGTCCGTGTAACTGTTCATAGTCGGTATTGTAATTAGCTAGTTTAAAAGGCTCAATTCAGGCTGAATTTGGGCTTTTCCTTTCGATCAGCCTAGGTATTGGGAAAATCATAAGTCACCACATCGGTGCAAGCACTTTCGATGGCACCGTTTTCGTGCAATCGATTGGATAAAATGATGTTTTGCGCAATTTTGGTGCACAAGACAATAAATTAAGACCATTTAAGACCATTATTTGATAAACCAGCAACTCCTCCAGGAGAAATAGCATGACCAGCAGCGAACTCTTCACCATAGCGAAACAACGCGGTCAAAACGATCAGCTTCCGTATGCCGGCGCCGTTACCCCCGGCGAGGCATTCGCCCTGCTGGAAGCGGACGCCGCCACTATTCTTGTCGATGTCCGCACCAATGCCGAGCGCGACTGGGTTGGCCGGGTTTCGATTGCCGGAGCGCAGCACGCGGCGGCGCAATGGTCGCAATATCCGGGTGGCGTGCAGAACCCGGATTTCCTGGCGCAATTGGCGCAGATCGCGGAAAAAGGCACGCCCCTATTGTTCCTTTGCCGTTCCGGCGTCCGTTCGCAGCACGCAGCCAAACTGGCGACCGAACATGGCTATGTCAACTGCTTCAATATTCTGGAAGGTTTCGAGGGCGACAAGGACAATAACGGCCACCGCAAGAACGTCAACGGCTGGTGCAAAGCGGGCTTGCCTTGGATGGGCGCCTAGAACTTCTCAGTTCTGGATTTTTATGACTTCTGATAGGCCAGGATACGGTTCTCGTATTTCTGGTCGTCAATCACGTGCCAGGCCATCCCGATGTCGGTGAACCCGTAGGCCTTGTAAAAGGCGAGCGCACGAGTGTTGCCGGCCCAAGCCTTAAGCCAGAGCAGCTTGCCGGCGTGTTTCATTGCATGGTCCAACAGTGCGCGGCCGATGCCGCGGCCATGAAAATGTTCCTGCACGTACAAGGTGTCGACTTCGACGCCGCCGTAGTTTTGTTCCTCGCATGGCGAGTCGAGATCCAGCAGGATATAGCCAAGCAGGTTGGCGCCATCCACTTCCACTAACAGGCGGTAATCAGTATCGGCAATTACCTCTTGAAAATATGCAGGCGTGAAGATGGTGAGGACTTCGCGTGCAAGGTCATCGCTGACGCCTTCGGTGGCGTAAGTATGTAGCCAGACCTGTATCGACAAAGCGGTCAGGTTCATGCAATCGGCTGCTACTGCGTCGCGGATCAAATTCCACTCCTTGCTTAATCTTAATAATGGATTTCAGCTGGCAAGCGAGGCAATCGCCACCCGCGCGGCGGCCAGGTCCCAGGCTGCCTGGCCAACGGTTTTGTATACCGGCAGCGCCGCTTGCTGCACAAAACCGTGGGCCAGCACATCGGGCAATTCACGCACCTTGCTCCAGTCGATCTGCGCTTGCAACAAGTCCCCCGCTTCGTGTTTGGCGCCTGCCAGGCAGTCCACCACCACAGTACGGCTATGCAAAAGCTCGGCCGGAAATTCCACCATGTCGGGCTTGAACGCGCCGACGCCGATCGCCAGCGTGTCGGCCGCGATATTAACCGGTATCACCGCAGTACGCGAGGTGGTCAAGGCTATCACCAAGTCGGTATGCGGTAATTCAGTAGCTAATTTATCCGCAGCCACGGGCTTGACCGTGATGTGCGGATGACGCAACTGCAATGCATCGCAAAAGGCTTTCGTCTTCGGCAAATCACGGGCGGAGATCCAGAATTCGCTGACGCCGAAATAATCAACCAGGCCATCGGCATGCGCGATGGCCTGGACGCCGGTACCGATCAGCAAGGCCGATTTCGGCTTGAACGGCAGCAAAGCCTCGATGCCGAGCAAGCTGACCGCAGCGGTGCGGCGCGCGGTAACGGTTGGTCCGTGCAACAGCGCCAGGCGGTGGCCGCTGGCGGCATCGAATACCACCACTTCGCCCTGGATCGCCGGTAACTGATGCTGCGCATTATTGGCGTGCACCGTGATCAGCTTGGTCATGCCGATATCGGCGGCGACCGCCGGCATGCATAGCAGCACGCTAGCCTTGTCGATCTCCACCACCATGCGTTCGGGGGCGTTGATCTTGCCTTCGCGCAGTTGCTGCGCAACTTTTACCAGCGCAGGCACCAGCGCAGAATACGGTAGCGCGGCGGCGGTCTGTTGAGCGTCGAGAATTTGCATTTGTCTGCGAACCATTCCTAAGAGGCTGTTGCAAACACAGCTGGCTAGGCGCGCCGACGAAGACAGTACGAGTAGTACGGCTAGGAGGGGCAACAACGCCAGATGTGTTTGCAACAGCCTCTAAATCACATTAGCGCAAGAAGAAACCTTGCGGGAAAGGGTCGCTGTCTTCCAGCACCCATTGATTAAAGCCCATGATATGCGCGTTGCCGGTCACCTCAGTGATGGCGGCGTCGAATTCGCCGACCTTGGCGGTCTCGGTGACGCGCACCCGGAAACAGCTGCCTACAATGCTTTCATTAACCAAGGTCTGGTTCAATGCCAGCTTCTGGCGCAAGAATAATTGCGCGGCGCGGCCCGAGGTGCCGGTGCCAGTCGGTGAACGGTCCACTTCGCGGTCCGCAAAGATGCAGACATTGGCCTGGTCCGCAGCTGGATTGTTCGGGGCGCCGTCGATGATGGTGCCGTACAGGCTATCCAGCCCCGGTTCCAGCGGATGCTGGATCTTTACCTGGTCCTTGACGGCCTGCTTGGTTTCGGCGCCCAGCTGGATCAGTTGCCGCACCTGCTCCGGCTTGATCCGGACTCCAGCCTGGTCGCCGTTCATGTAGTAATAAAACGCGCCGCCGAACACGATATCGCCAGTCACCTTGCCAAAGCTCGGCGTCTCGACTTCAACATCGCGCCGATAGATAAATGCTGGTACGTTGCGAAACGTCACCGCGCCTGCACGCTGGCCGTCCCACTCGACCTGGGCTTCGATAAATCCGGCTGGCGTGTCAAACCCTATCCGCGTCAGCGGCACAGTGCGTTCGACATGGTTCAGCTCGACCAGCACCTTGCCCAGCGCGATGATGCCATGGCCGCACATGTCGCTATAACCTTCGTTATGGATGAAGATCACGCCGAAATCGGCGGCCGGCGTGACCGGCGGCAGCAAGTAGGCGCCGTACATGTCGGCATGGCCGCGCGGCTCGTTCATCAGGAACTGGCGCAAGTCGTCGCGTTGCGCCTTGAGCCAGCTGCGGCGTTCAAGAATGGTCTTGCCTGGGACTGGCGGCAAGCCGGAAATCACGATGCGCAGCGGTTCACCGCCGGTGTGTGCATCGACCGTGTGGATGGTGCGTGTGTAACTCAGCATGGGATTTTCTTGAGAAAACGGAAAAGAATTGCATGAACCACTGCAAGGTGGAGCGAAGGCAGCAAAAAAACAGGCCGGGTACGCGTAGCGCAGCCCGGCCTCGATGGTGCTTAGTAGCTGGTCAGCGGTACTGGTGCGCCACCCTTGAAGTTGTACACCGTCACTGGCGACTGCTTCAGGTCGTGGTTGGTGTCGAATTCATACTCGCCGGCGACGCCCTTGTAGTGGATCTTTTCGAGTGCCGACACGTATTGCTTAGGATCGACCGAGTTGGCTTCTTTCATCGCCTGGGCGATCACCATCATGCCGTCGTAGAACGAAGCTGCATAAGTCTCTGCAGGACGGCTGTAACGCTTCTGGTAATCAGCTGCGAAGGTCTTGCCGGAAGCCAGTTTGTCCAGCATGGCGCCACCCTGAGTGCAATACACCTGGTCGGTAATCGCATCGCCGCCCAGACGGCCCATTTCCGGTGCGCAGATACCATCGCCGCCCAGGAACTTGGCGCTCACGCCCAGCTGTTTCATCTGGCGCATCATAGGACCGCCCTGTGGCGAGTAGCCGCCGTAGAAAATCGCGTCCGGTTTCTTGGACTTGATGGAGGTCAGGATAGCGGTGAAATCGGTTGCCTTGTCGTTGGTGAAGTCATTGCCGAGCACTTTGATGCCGTTGGCTTTGGCGACTTTGGAAAATTCTTCCGCCAGGCCCTGGCCGTAAGCGGTACGGTCGTCGATGATCGATACGGTCTTGACCTTCAGTTCCTTGGCTGCATACAGCGCCATCTTGCCGCCCAGCTGGCTGTCGCTGGCCGCTACCCGGAATACCGAGTGGAAGCCTTGCAACGTAACCTTCGGATTGGAAGCCACGGTGCCCATGACGATGCCGGCATCGTTATACACGCGCGAAGCAGGAATCGTCACGCCCGAGTTGTAAGGACCTACCACCGCCTTGACGCCCTGGTCAACCAGCTTTTGCGCAACGCTGACGCCAGCGCGCGGATCGGCCTGGTCATCTTCCATCATCGCTTCAAACTTGATTTTCTTGCCGCCGATAACCAATCCCTGGCTATTCAGCTTGTCGATCGCCATGGCCAGACCGCCTTGGTTGTCGCGGCCTGCCGATGCCTGTGGGCCGGTCAGCGGGCTGCTAAAGCCGATCTTTACAACTTGTGTCTCCTGCGCCATTGCGAGCGCTGGGAATGCTGCCAACATAACCATCATCAATTTGGTCCGTGCGTACATGGCTTTTCCTTTCGTCTGTCTTTAATATAATGTTTTTTTAATAACGGCACCCATCGTTAGGCGTGGGAGTCCGGGGGACGGCTCTTGCAGATCGAATCCTAGCAGGGACACCGCCACATTAAATTCTTTTATGCGGCGGCTTCTCCGTAGATTCGATGGAAAAAAAGCGTGATTTAACCCGGATTTTAGTTGCTATCCGTCAGATTGGGAAACAAAACGTCCGAGCGCAGAGGCCGGTGGAGAGAATAATATTCAGTGGCAGTCGGGCACGTTCTGATCCAGATAGACTTCAAACGCGACATCGTTGATCCATGTTTTTTGATTGTCGGCCCAATAGCTGCCGCGACTCCACTCCTGGTTCAATCGCTGCAGATAGCTAGCTAGCTCGCCGTCTTTCGGCCGCAAGACGAAAGTCAGCCTGGCAGCACTGGCGCTGAGCGGCAGGCTGGCTGAGAATTTTTTCCACTCGGGTAAAGCGAGCATGCCGTTCAGCACTGCATCGTCATGCATGGCGGCGTCGCAACCTCCCGTCCTGAGCGCCAGTAAAGCGTCGGCCGGGGCCTTGTATATTTTTTCTACGGCGGCGTAATTTTTCCCCATGGCGCCGATATAGCGACTGCCTTGCGCCATGCAGATGCTGCGGCCCTTGAGCTGCGCCAGACGCTTGATATCGGTGTCGTTACGCATGATCAGCTTGGGGCTGGCTTGATAGGCAGTAGGAAGCAGGCTGGCATTGACGCGCAAGATATCTGCATCGGCTTCGGTCAGATCCAGCAAAAGCAAATCAACCTTTCCTTGCGCCAGCATTTGCAGACGATTTTGCGCCGTCACTTTCACCGTCACCAGATGCACGCCCAATTGCTTGGCCAGATCCTCGGCTACCGTGTGATCGAAACTCTCGGGCGTCCGGTACTTGGCCCCTGCGACGTACTGCGGAACGACATAACTGACGCCAACCACCAGTTTTCCACGCTGCATGATTTTCTGCACGGTCGCGGCCGAAGCGCTAATTTGCAAAGTACAGGCCAGCAGCAGGAGCGTAACTGCATGATGGAAAAATTGCGAAGGCGCACTCATGGAAATCAATCAGACGTACTGATAGCGCAATACCCGATGCTTCAGGTTTTCCAGAATGAACTGGTCGATCAACGCCGCCAGGATCGCGATCGCCAGGATGTTGGTCATCACGCCGGTCATGTCGGCGGTTTCACCGGCGTAGGCCAAAGTACGGCCCAGCCCTTTACCGAAACCGATCAGCATCTCCGCCGATATCAGCGCACGCCAGGCATTGCCGAACGCCAGCTGGGCGCCGGTGATCAGTTCCGGCATGACTGCCGGCAGATATACCCGCTTCAACATATCCCAGCGCGTAGCGCCCATCACCCGCGCCGCCGAGACATGCACTTGCTGCACGCTTTCGGTCGCGTTCATGACGCTCAATGCCGCCGGGAAAAAAGCCGCCAGCGCCACGACCACCATGATCGGCAGGTTGCCGAAGCCCATCAGTATCAGGAACAGTGGCACCCAGGCAATCGAGGGAATCGACTGCAAGATGATGATGGCCGATTTCAATACTTCGCGGAAGAAAAACAGCACTGCGCCGATCAGGCCGAAACCAACGCCGAACAGCATCGCCGCCGCATAACCGCCGCCCAGCCTGGTCAGGCTGCCCCATAGGGCGGTACGGAACTCCGGCGTCAGCGCTTCCTGCCACAAACGTCCCAGCACCGGCAGCACGCCCGGCATCAGGAAATCCGGCAATGACCACGCGGCAATCTGCCATAGCAGGAAGATAAACAGGATGGCCAGCAACATGGCTAGTTTCTTGCGGTAACCGACCAACCGGCTTTGAGTACTCATAGATGAACCAGAACAATACGTCGTTGTTGAAAAATAGCTGCAGGCAAGGCCGGATCAGAGCTTGCGGTCTTTTTGCCAATCGAGATCGATGATGGCGTTGACGTTGAACGGCTTGCCGTCACGCGTTTTCAAAGACCCCTGTTCCTGCAGGATATTCGCCAGCTCCTGCATACGCGCCAGTTCCTTGGCTGTCAGCACGGCGCTGAACGTCTGGCTCTTGATGGCGTCGCTGATCACCGTTTCACGCGGCAGGTCGCCGTGTTTCAGGGTTTTCAGGGTGGGATCGGCGATGAAATAACCGGCGATCAGTTTCGATGCCGCAGCGGGATCTTTTTGCAGCAGATTAATGGCTTCGCGCTGCGCGTCCAGCGATTTCCAGACAGCTTCGCGCCGTTTCGCCAACGTCTCGCCGGAAGTGATTACGACCATGCAAGGGAAAGGCCAGACTTCGCCGACTTCATATATCTGCTTAACTGGCGCCACCAGCTTTGCAATGCTGGCTTGCGGCTCAAACAGGAAGGCGGCATCGACGCGCTTGCCGACCAGCGACTGCACTGCCACCTGCGGGCTGACGCCGAGAATATTCACATCGTCGGCTTTCAGGCCGGCGTTCTTGAGCGTCACACCTTTGAGCACCGTATCGGCGGTGCTGCCTTCGGCCTGTGACGCCAGCGTATGTCCTTTGAGTCCGGCGACATCCTTGATGCCGCTATCTTCGCGCACCACGATGGCGTGATAGCCATGCTGCGCGCCGGCCACCACTTTCAGGTCGGCGCCTTTGGAGGCCCAGGCCGCAGCGTTGGTAAATCCCAGCACGCCGCTATCGAGCTGGCCGCCGACGATGGCCTTGATCAGGTCAGTACCAGATTTGAATTCGATCAGTTCGACATCCAAGCCATGTTTCTTATAAAAGCCGCCCTCGAATGCGGCAATCGCTTGCGCATCGTCCATTACGCGCAGATAACCGATCTTGAATTTTTCTGCAGCCGAAACCTGGCCCGCCAGCGCTAGCAAAAGTGCAGGAAGCAGCAAGAACGGCTTAAATCTCATATTGAATTTCATGCTGCAATATCCTCAAGTTTTTTGGCGAATGCGTCTTGCTCTGCGTGTATCCCGAGCAGGCAAAGAATTTCCCGCCGGGTGGCGGAAAATTCGGAAAGATCGTGGGTTTTCTCGTGTCGGTTCAACTGGAACTCGCGCAGCACCTTAGCCGGACGCGGACTGAATACCAGAATGCGGTCAGCCAGGAACAAGGCTTCGTCGACATCGTGCGTCACCAGCAACACCGTCGGACGCTCTTCCCGGATCAGCTGGCGCAAAGAATCCTGCAAAGTCATGCGCGTCAAGGCATCCAGCGCGCCGAACGGCTCATCCAGCAGCAGCACTTTTGGCTTGGTGATGAAAGCGCGCGCCAACGCCGCGCGTTGCCGCATGCCGCCGGAAACCTGATGCGGATAGTAGGCTTCAAAACCCTGCAGACTGACTTTGGCAAGCCAGTCGCGCGCTTGCTGGCGGGCACTAGCTTTGCTCACTTTTTGCAGCTCCAGCGCCAAGGCCACATTGGCTTCCAGGGTCAGCCACGGATAAAGTGCATTCTCTTGAAACATCAGCATGCGCTCGGGATGCGGACCCTTGATGTCCTTGCCATCGGCCAGTACTGCGCCTCTGCTTGGAACGCCAAGGCCCGCCGCCAGATGCAAGAGCGTCGATTTGCCGCAGCCGGACGGACCGACCAGCGCGACCAGTTCGCCTTCTTCGATTTCACGGCTGAAATCGTCGATGACCGGCAAGCCGGAAAATTGCTTGTTGACGTGCTTGAAAGATAACTTCATGGGGAAATGGCGGCTTTCGCGTCGAATTGCAGCGCCGCTTCTTAGTTGGCAAGCGCATATAAAGTGGATTTTTTATTTGCTTTTCACTTTATCGGTCAACTTTCCGCCTTACAACAACTTATAACTTCTATGCTTATGCGAAAAACAAATATAGAAATCATTCCATAGAAATAACTCTCACTCTCGCTGCTCCACATTTTCCCCCGTCGCGATCATGGCCCGCAATGCCGTTTGCACATCGGGATAATGCAAACGAACGCCCAACTCTTGCTTGATCCGCTGGTTTTGCAAACGGCGCGATTCCGACATGAACGACAGCAGCATCGGCGACACTACTTTTTCCAGTTCGGCCCGCGGAAGCCGGGGCGGCGGCGGGAAGTCGAAAGCCTTGGCCACCAGGTCGAAGTACTCCGCCATCTTCAGTTGAGAATCGTCGCTGGCATGGTAGACCCGCAAAGGCGCTGCCTTGAACAGCGCTGCAGCGATAACCCGCGCCAGGTCGTCGGCATGAATGTGGTTGGTATACACATCATCCTCGGCAACCAGGGCCGGCGTCCCCTTGCGCAAGCGCTCCAGCGGCAAGCGGTTTGCCGCATAAATGCCCGGCACCCGCAGGATCGCCAGGCGCCCTGAACGGCGTCGCGCCCATCCGCGCAAAACCTGCTCGGCATCGACGCGGCGCCTGGCACGACCATTGTGCGGCTGCAGGGTCTGGGTTTCGGTAATCAACGCTCCGTCGCAATCGCCATAGACGCCAGTGGTACTGATGTAAACAAGAGTGGCGCGCTCGGGTAAAATGGCGGCCAGATTGCGGGTACGCTGGTCCTTTTCTCCCGCCGAATGCGGCGGCGCCAGATGCACAACGATCTGCGCCAGACGCGCAAGGCGCGCCAATGTTGCCGGTTGATCAAGATCGGCTACCAGCGGAATCGCCCCGGCAGCACGCAGTTCAGCGCAACGGCTTGGCTGGCTGGTCACCGCCAACACGCGAAACCGGTGTTGCAATAGTTCTAACAAACGCAGTCCCACGTCGCCGCAACCGAGGATTAGAAGGCGCGGCTTTCCAAGCTTATCGCCATGGTGTTGTTTTATATTTTTCATTACAGGATTGTATGAGTTTTCAGATAACCGTTCAGCCTAGCGGCCGACAATTTACTTGCGACGAAGGCGAGACCATTCTCAACGCCGCAATACGCGCCGGCGTCGGCCTGCCTTACGGCTGCAAGAACGGGGCTTGCAGTTCTTGCAAGGGTAAATTACTGGACGGTGAGATCACGCACGGCCCGCATCAGGAAAAAGCACTGCCGGTGAAGGAAGAACAACTGGGATTTTCCCTGTTCTGCTGCGCCACGCCGCATTCCGACGTCACCATCGAAGCACGCGAGGTCGCCGGCATCGGCGAATTCCCGGTGCGCAAAATGCCGACCCGCATCGCCAAGATCGACAAGGTGGCGGATGACGTGGTGATATTGTCGCTCCAGCTACCGGCCAACGAACGCCTGCAATATCTGGCCGGCCAGTACATCGAATTCATTCTGCGCGACGGCAAGCGCCGTAGTTACAGCATGGCCAACGCACCTTACAAGGACGAACACCTGACGCTGCATATTCGCCATATGCCCGGCGGCGTATTTACCGACCAGGTATTCACCACGATGAAAGAACGCGACATCCTGCGCCTGGAAGGGCCGATGGGTACCTTCTTCCTGCGCGAGGATTCGGACAAGCCGATGGTGCTGCTGGCCTCGGGCACCGGTTTTGCGCCGATCAAAGCCTTGATCGAACAATGTGTTCATACAGGCTCGCAACGACCGATCATCTTGTACTGGGGCGGCCGCCGTCCGCAAGACTTGTACATGATGGCGCTGTGCGAGGAATGGGCGGCCACACTGCCCAACTTCAAGTTCGTGCCGGTGATCTCGAATGCGCAGTCGGAAGATCAATGGACTGGCCGCAGCGGTTTCGTGCACCAGGCCGTGATCGACGATTTGCCCGACTTGTCAGCCTATCAGGTGTATGCCTGCGGCGCGCCGATCGTGGTCGAATCGGCGCAGCGCGACTTTGTCGCCTTGTGCAAACTGCCGGCGGAAGAGTTTTATGCGGATTCGTTTACTTCGGAAGCGGATCTGGCGCACTAAACGCTGAACCTGTACTGAACGTGCACTGAGGACTGTCGACAACAGCGGCGCAAATATTTTTTGACGCACCACACAAAACGTCCTAATATTTGCGTCATGAACATGATCAAGACCTTGTTGCGACGCCATAACTCATTACCTTTGCCAGGTAAGCCGTGCGCGTGACCGCTGCCTGATCACGAAGCCACAGGCGATGCCTGTGGTTTTTTTTTGCCCTTTTTCTAGGAGCTTGCAATGGAATTCAATCAGTACCCCGTCAACGACCTGATGTATATCACTAACCGCCCGCCCCTGGTGTTTACCGAGGGCGACGGCATGTGGATGACGGATCATACCGGCAAGCGCTACCTGGATTATTTGCAGGGCTGGGCGGTCAATGCGCTGGGCCACTCGCCGCAATGCATTCAGGACGCCTTGCTTGTCCAATCGAAGAAAATCCTGAACCCTTCGCCGGCTTTCTACAATGCGCCATCGATCGAACTGGCCAACCTGTTGACCGCCAATTCCTGCTTCGACCGCGTGTTTTTCACCAACAGCGGCGCGGAAGCCAACGAAGGCGCGATCAAGCTGGCGCGCAAGTGGGGCAAGAAGAACCCGAACCAGGCCGGCCAGAATCGCTTTGAAATCATCACTTTCAACCACAGCTTCCACGGCCGCACGCTGGCAACCATGTCGGCCAGCGGCAAACCCGGCTGGGATACCATTTTCGCGCCGCAGGTGCCTGGTTTCCCGAAAGCGGAACTGAATGACCTGGCCAGCGTCGAACAGCTCATCAACGATAAGACGGTCGCGGTGATGCTGGAGCCGGTGCAAGGCGAAAGTGGCGTGATTCCGGCGACGCGCGAATTCATGCAAGGCTTGCGCGAACTGACCAAGAAGCGCGGCATCTTGCTGATCGTCGACGAAGTACAATCCGGCATGGGCCGCACCGGCGAATTGTTTGCCTATCAGTTATCGGGAGTCGAACCGGATATCATGACGTTGGGTAAAGGCATCGGCGGCGGCGTGCCGCTGGCAGCCTTGCTGGCGCGTGAAGAAATCGCCTGCTTCGAAGCCGGCGACCAGGGCGGCACTTATAACGGCAATCCGCTGATGACGGCAGTTGGCGTGGCGGTGATCAAGACCCTGCTGGCGCCGGGCTTCATGCAATCGGTAAAAGACAAAGGCGCTTACCTTCGCGGCGAGTTGTTGAAACTGACCGAGAAACACGGACTCGAAGGCGAACGCGGCGAAGGCTTGTTGCGGGCGCTGAAGCTAGGCAGCGACATTGGCCCGCAAATCGTCGATATCGCGCGTGACCTGAATCCGGTCGGCCTGTTGTTGAATTCGCCGCGCCCGAATCTGTTGCGTTTCATGCCTTCGCTGAACGTAACAGTTGCCGAGATTGATCAGATGATCACCATGCTGTCGGATGTAATCGGCCAGATCAAGAAGTAAAACTCTCAAAAAATGGGCTATAGATGACGATAAAAAATTTCCTTGTTTGTTGCCTGGTATTGTTATTGGCAGCTTGCGGCGGCACCGGCTCGGTCCGTCCCGGCTCCGCCGACAACACACCGATCAGCGATAAGGGTAACGATATCGTCATCTACTCGCTGGGCCTGATCGACACCAACTACCGCTTCGGCGGCAAAAACCCAGAAGCCGGACTCGACTGCAGCGGCATGGTCAGTTATGTCTACCGGCAGGCGGCGGGCCTCAAGGTGACCGGCAGCGCGGCAGATATCGCGCGCCAGGGCCGCCCCATCACCAAAGCCGAATTGCGGCCTGGCGACCTGGTGTTCTTCAATACCATGCATCGCGCGTTTTCACATGTCGGCATCTATATCGGCGACGGCCGCTTTATCAACGCACCGTCGACCAACGGCAAGGTGCGCATAGACCGTCTCGACAACAATTATTATGCAGCGCGATTTGAAGCCGTGCGCAGATACTTCGATTGATTGCCGCTAGTATCCAGTTCCTAAATAGTTTGAAATAAAAAACGCCGTTCCGGCTTATACCGGAACGGCGTTTTTATGCCTTGCCTGTTGACGCTGCACTTCCGGGAAAGTGCAGCGCCGGCTCTTATTTCTTCTTTGGAATGAACAGGTCGGTAATCGTCCCCAAACCCATTTCGGCCGCAAACATCGGCGTTTCCGACAGGGTCGGATGGGCATGAATAGTCAGCGCCAGGTCTTCCAGGTCGGCGCCCATTTCCATCGCCAGCACGGTTTCCGCCAGCAGCTCGCCGGCATTCACGCCAACAATTCCCGCACCGATAATACGCTTGGTGCTTGGGTCCCACAGCAGCTTGGTCATGCCGTCGTCGCGCCCCATTGCCAGCGCTCGGCCGCTGGCCGCCCACGGGAAATTGGCTTTTTCGAAAGGAATGCCCTTGGCCTTGGCTTCGGTTTCGGTCAAACCCATCCACGCGATTTCGGGATCGGTGTAAGCCACCGAAGGAATCGTCATGGCGTCGAACTCGACCTTGTGGCCGGCGATGACTTCAGCGGCAACCTTGGCTTCGTTAGTCGCTTTATGCGCCAGCATCGGATCGCCGCAGATATCGCCGATGGCAAAGATGTGGCTGACGTTAGTGCGTTGCTGTTTGTTGGCAGGGATGAAGCCACGTTCATTGACGATGACGCCAGCCTTTTCCGCAGCGATTTCCTTGCCGTTAGGACGGCGGCCGACGGCCACCAGCACCATGTCGTACAGTTGCGGTTCCGGTGCTGCCGGCGAGCTGCTGTCGGCACCCTCAAAGGTTGCGCGCAGACCTTCTTTCAAGGCTTCCAGCTTGGTGACCTTGGTCTTCAGGTAAATCGCTTCGTAGCGCTTTTCGATACGTTTTTGCAATGGCTTGACGACATCTCGGTCAGCCGCCGGGATAAGGCCGTCGGCAAACTCGACCACGGTAACCTTGGAACCGAGAGCGTCATACACGCAAGCCATTTCAAGGCCAATGATGCCACCGCCGATGACCAGCAGTTTCTTTGGAATCTGGCGCAGTTCGAGTGCCCCGGTGGAATCGATCAGACGTGGATCGTCGTAGGGGAAGCCTGGAATCCGGGCAACCGAAGAACCAGCGGCGATAATCGCGTTCTTGAAGCCGACGACCTTCGGACCATCCGCAGTTTCCACGGTAATCGTGTTGGCCGAGCTGAATGCGCCCTTGCCAGTCACGACTTGCACCTTGCGTGCCTTGGCCAGGCCCGACAAGCCGCCCGTCAGCTTCTTGATGACGCTTTCTTTCCAACCGCGCAGTGCATCGATATCGATTTCAGGAGCCGACATCTTGACGCCGAAATGCGCCATTTCTTCTGCTTCAGTGATAACCTTGGCGGCATGCAGCAGCGCTTTTGACGGAATACAGCCAACGTTCAGGCAAACCCCGCCGAGGCTGGGATAGCGCTCGATCATGACCACGCTCTGGCCGAGGTCGGCAGCGCGGAAAGCCGCTGTATAGCCGCCAGGACCTGCGCCCAGCACCACGGTATCGCATTCAATATCGACTTTGCCAGCGAAACTGGAAGCGGCAGGAGCTGCAACTACAGGCGCCGCAACCGGCGCGACGGCGGCTGCCGTAGCTGGAGCAGGCGCTGCGCCACTGGTGGTTTCAAGCAGCACAACCACGGAACCTTCGCCGACCTTGTCGCCGACCTTGACTTTGATTTCCTTGATGACGCCGGCCTGGCTCGATGGAATTTCCATGCTTGCCTTGTCGGATTCGACAGTGATCAGCGATTGCTCGACCTTGACCACATCGCCCACCTTGACCATCACCTCGATGACATCGACTTCCTTGACGTCGCCGATATCCGGCACCTTGATTTCGATAGTGCTTGCAACACCGGCAGCAACAGGCGCCGGCACAGCCAAAGCCGCAGCTGCTGCGGCAGGTGCCGGAGCGGCCGCAGCAGCAGGCGCTGCAGCTACTGCGGCTGCCGTTGCTGCTTCCAGCACCAGAACCAATGAACCCTCGCTGACTTTATCGCCGACCTTGACCTTGATTTCCTTGATGACGCCGGCCTGGTTCGATGGAATCTCCATGCTGGCTTTGTCGGATTCAACGGTGATCAGCGACTGGTCGACCTTGACGGTATCGCCCACTTTGACCATCAGCTCAATGACTTCCACTTCTTTGACGTCGCCGATATCCGGGACCTTGACTTCAACCATGCTCATAGCGTTTGCTCCATGCTTGCTCTTCCTGCCGGAAGAAGAAATTATTTATGATGTGACGTTGCTTAAAGCTCCGCCTGGGATTTCATTTCAAAACTGTGAATGCGCAACGGCGTGGCTGAGCTTTTGTCGAATTCGACACCGGCATGTATGCCTATCTCGGCAATCCGCTGAGCGCTGAGATCCTGGTCGTAGACCGCATACATCGCGCCCAGTGCAAAATTGCGACCGCTGCCGATACCCCAGAAACGATCGAAGCTGAATACTTCGCGATACGAATACACGCCGAAAATACCGTAGGGATTGGCGATCAGCGCGGTGATCTGCGATGACTCGTAAGGGTCGTCCTCGTCCTCTTTGGTGTTCAGGAAATACTGATCCTTGAGAATGCTGTGCACCTTGGAAAAAGTCTCGAACACATCTTCGCGATTAGTCAGCTTGCAGTCCTCACCCATGCCGGTCAGCAGCTTGCGCATCACCGGAAAATGAGCGGCGGTGCCGGCCAGCGTAATATACGACTCGCCAATCTGGAATATCTTGTTGTTGACCTCGTAGGCGTGCGACAAACGGGTATCGCCGAATGTCACCAGCGAATCAGATGCTATCGCGATCTGTCCATTTTTTTTGACGACAACACAGGTAGTCATAGTTGCTCTCCATCGGTATGCCAAATGACCGCAAGTGACGTACAAGATCGATCTGCGATGCTTTTCCGCCAGCTAGTGTGATGATTCGTTCTTTGGCAGAACAAGAAAAGCGAAGGATTTTTGTCCCAGACTAGGCGCGTACCGGAGTGATAGTGAACTATCACGAGGATGCGCAACGACGTATGGGGCAAAAAGACGAGCTTTTATGTTCTGACAAAAACGAAGCACCACGCCAGTATTACAACAATGTCTTCCGCATGTCGGCCAATACGTCAGCCAGATAGACGCTGAAACGCGCCCCCATGGCGCCGTCGACCACGCGGTGGTCGTAGGACAGCGACGTCGGCATCATCAGGCGCGGCACGAACTGTTTGCCGTCCCAGACCGGTTTCATCGATGCTTTCGACAAGCCCAGGATCGCCACTTCAGGTGCGTTGATGATCGGCGTGAATGCTGTACCACCGATACCACCCAGGGACGAAATCGTGAAGGTCGCACCCTGCATGTCGGCCGGCTTCAGTTTGCCGTCGCGAGCCTGGGCAGACAATTCGCCCATTTCCTGCGCGATCTGGCTGATGCCCTTTTTGTCGGCATCTTTGATCACCGGCACGACCAGGCCATTCGGCGTATCGGCGGCAAAGCCGATGTTGTAGTACTGCTTGAGGATCAGGTTTTCACCCTTGCCGTCCAGCGAGGCGTTGAACGCCGGGAATTTCTTCAGCGCCGCAACGCTGGCCTTGATCACGAACGCCAGCATGGTCAACTTGACCGGCGATTTGGCCTTGGCGAAAGCATCATTGGCTTGTTTGCGGAATTCTTCCAGCTCGGTGATATCGGCTTCGTCGAATTGCGTAACGTGCGGGATCATGACCCAGTTGCGGTGCAGGTTCGGACCGCTGAGCTTTTTGATGCGCGACAATGGCAGCAACTCGGTCGGACCTTGCTTGCTGAAATCCAGCGATGGCCATGCCAGCAGATCAAGACCGACGCCGCTGCCACCCTTGCTTGCCGCAGTGCCATTGGTGCTGGCAGTACCTGCAATCACGCTCTTGACATAGTTCTGCACATCTTCGTGCGTAATGCGAGCCTTGATGCCGGTGCCGGCGACGCGGCTCAGGTCAACGCCCAGTTCACGCGCGAATTTGCGCACCGATGGCGACGCATGCGGGATGCTGCCGCTAGCGGCGGCCGGAGCCGCTGCTGCTACCGGAGCAGGAGCAGGCGCCGGTTTGTTTTCTGCGACGGGCGCAGGTGCGGGGGCCGCAGCGGCGGCTGCCGGCGCCGGTGCTGCAGCAGCTGCCGGGGCGCTGGCTGGCGCCGCCGCGGCCGCATCGGCTTCCAGTACCAGCACTAGTGTGCCTTCCTTGACCTTGTCGCCCAGCTTGATTTTCAATTCTTTGATCACGCCCGCGTGGCTGGACGGGATTTCCATACTGGCCTTGTCGGATTCGACAGTGATCAGCGACTGATCGACTTTTACCGTGTCACCGACTTTCACCATCAATTCAATGACTTCAACTTCACTGACGTCGCCGATGTCCGGGACTTTGACTTCCACCATACTCATCGCTTAGCTCCATTCATTCTGCCCGCTGCGAAGCGCTGGCTTGAGTTTCCCTCTAGAAACATCAAGCCAGCGCGTCCCAACCGTGGAAATTTAAGTACTGCTTGTTACGGAAGCCCGAAAAACCTACTGCGCGGCGTTATCTCGGCACTGCGATGCTCACCGTACCTCCGTACGGCTGCGCTTCTCCTGCCGAGATTACACCGCTCGCTACGGTTTTTCGACTCTCCCTATCCAGTTACTACGACTTATTGCGTGACCGGGTTCGGCTTGTCCGGATTGATACCATACTTGGTAATTGCGGCGGCGACAACCGAGGCTTCGATCTTGCCTTCGTCGGCCAACGCCTTCAATGCCGCAACGGCAACATAATGGCGGTCGACTTCGAAGAATTCACGCAGCTTGGCGCGGGTATCCGAACGACCGAAACCATCGGTGCCCAAGACCTTGAACGTGCGGCCGGCCGGAATGAATGCCCGGGTCTGTTCGGCAAACGTGCGCATGTAATCGGTCGAGACGATGATCGGGCCCTGGGTATCCTTCACGCATTGGGTGATGTGCGCCACGCGTGGAGTGTCCGTCGGGTGCAGCATGTTCCAGCGCTCCACGTCCTGGCCGTCGCGGGCCAGCAGGGTGAACGATGGCGCCGACCAGACATCGGCATCCACACCCCAGTCGTTGGCGAGCAGGGCTGCGCCTTCGATGACTTCGCGCAGAATGGTGCCAGAGCCCATCAGTTGCACGCGCAGCTTGTTCTTCTTGCCACTTTCCTGCAACAGGTACAGACCCTTGATGATGCCCTCTTCCTGGCCTTCCTTCAGACCAGGGTGGCTGTAGTTCTCGTTCATCAGCGTCAGGTAGTAGAACACGTCTTCCTGGTTGGTGACCATGCGGCGCAGACCGTCGTGCATGATGACCGCGACTTCGTGCGAGAAGGTCGGATCGTAAGGTACGCAGTTAGGGATGGTCGACGCCAGTACATGGCTGTGGCCGTCTTCATGCTGCAAGCCTTCGCCATTCAATGTCGTACGGCCGGCAGTACCGCCCAGCAGGAAGCCGCGGGCGCGCATGTCGCCGGCAGCCCAGGCCAGATCGCCGATACGTTGCAGGCCGAACATCGAGTAATAGGTGTAGAACGGAATCATGACCCGGTTGTTGGTCGAGTACGACGTTGCCGCAGCAATCCACGAACTCATGCCGCCGGCTTCATTGATGCCTTCCTGCAGAATCTGGCCGGCCTTGTCTTCACGGTAGTACATCACCTGGTCTTTATCGACTGGCTCATACAGCTGACCGACCTGGCTGAAAATACCGATCTGGCGGAACAGACCTTCCATACCGAAGGTACGCGATTCGTCGACCATGATCGGCACCACGCGCTGGCCCAGGCTCGGGTCGCGCAGCAATGTATTCAGGATACGGACGTAAGCCTGGGTAGTGGAAATTTCACGGCCTTCGGCGGTCGCTTCCAACGCGCCCTTGAATGCAGACAGTTCCGGCACGATCAGCTCTTCGTCGGCCTTCTGGCGACGTTGCGGCAGGTAGCCGCCCAGCTCTTTGCGGCGGGCATGCAGATATTGCATTTCCGGCGTGTCGTCGGATGGCTTGAAGAATGGCACTTCAGCCAGCTTGTCGTCCGGGATCGGCAACTGGAAGCGGTCACGCATGGCCTTGATCGCCTCGTCGTCCAGCTTCTTGGTGTTGTGTGCGGTGTTGCGCGCTTCGCCCGATTTGCCGAAGCCATAACCCTTGATACTCTTGACCAGCAATACGGTCGGCTGGCCCTTGTGTTCTTGCGCCACTTTGAAGGCAGCGTAAATCTTGTGCGGATCATGGCCGCCGCGGGTCAGATGCCAGATGTCGTCGTCGGACATCTTGCTGACCAGTTCCAGCAATTTCGGATGCTTGCCGAAGAAATGCTTGCGCACGAAAGCGCCGTCCTTGGCCTTGTAGTTCTGGTATTCGCCGTCGACGGTTTCCATCATCACGCGTTGCAGGATACCTTCCTTGTCGCGCGCCAGCAGATCGTCCCAGCCTGCACCCCAGATGACTTTGACCACATTCCAGCCGGCACCGCGGAAATCGCTCTCCAGTTCCTGGATGATCTTACCGTTGCCGCGCACCGGACCGTCCAGGCGCTGCAGGTTACAGTTGACCACGATGACCAGGTTGTCGAGACGCTCGCGACCGGCCATGCCGATGGCGCCCATCGATTCCGGCTCATCCATTTCACCATCGCCGCAGAAAGCCCAGACCTTGCGGTTGGCGGTATCGGCGATGCTGCGTGCGTGCAGGTATTTGAGGAAACGCGCCTGGTAGATCGCCATCAGCGGGCCCAGGCCCATCGACACAGTCGGGAATTGCCAGAAGTCAGGCATCAGCTTCGGATGCGGGTAAGACGACAGGCCTTTGCCGTCGACTTCGCGGCGGAAATGCAGCAGTTGGTCTTCAGTCAGGCGGCCTTCGAGGAAAGCGCGGGCGTAGATGCCTGGCGACGAGTGGCCTTGGATGTACAGCAGATCGCCACCGTGGTTTTCGGAAGGCGCGTGCCAGAAATGGTTGAAGCCGATGCCCAGCATGTTGGCCAGCGATGCAAAGCTGGACAGGTGGCCACCGAGGTCGCCATCGAGGCGGTTGGCCTTGACCACCATCGCCATAGCATTCCAGCGCATCCACGAGCGCAGGCGCTCTTCGATTTCCAGGTTGCCAGGACAAGGCTCGCCCATGTGGGCCGGAATAGTGTTGACGTAAGCGGTATTGCTGGAAAACGGGATCTGGGCGCCGCGACGACGCGCCAGGTCAACCATTCTTTCCATCAGATAATGCGCGCGTTCAGGGCCTTCGGTTTCAATAACAGCTTCGAGCGCGTCAAGCCACTCTTGGGTTTCTATGACATCTGGATCGTTGGCGGCTTGGGCCAAAACCTGGTCGAGCTGGGCTGACATGCTGAGTCTCCTGAATTTGTGCGCCTGTCCAATTTTGTGTATCGGATTAGCGGGTTGGGTCGCAAGCATCTACGTCACTTTGTAGACGGACGCCAAATTCTAACAGGAGTTTTTTCCATTTCCAAATAGCGATATGACGTTTCATATTATGAAAATATGCTGCATAGCAAGGCAAATGGCTGTAAAAAACATCATCTCAAAAGTAATGTCATTGACTCAAAAGCAAAATATACATCGCCATTTTTATGGCGCGACGCAACAATAGTTACACATAGACATCATGAAATTGCGACTTATAGCTGATTCAATATAACAACAGCGATAAATCCAAATAAAAAAGCGCTGGACCAGAGATGGTCAGCGCTTTTTTATTTTTGGACAAACGACTTTCGCCTGATGCAATGCCGTATTCCATGGTTTGCAGCAACTGTCTTGTGCCAGATGAGCAGGTCCGTCAGGTACTTATGCGTTACTTGGCAACTTTGACAAAATCGCCCTTCAAGGCGACGCCAGCCATAATGGCTCCCGCATGGCATTCGAATTCCGTTGCGCTTGCATGCTCGACATTATTGTAGTTGCTCACAATATTGGTGACCGCGTTAGCGCCCAGGCTCTGTGCATGCTTTTGCAAACTCAGCATTGCAGACAGGAACGCCCAGTTACAGGCTTTTTCGTCAGACTTGCCAAAGGCATTGGTCTTCTGGCTGGTTTTGTTGCTACCCAGTTTTTCCTGCACTGCCGGTGTTGGCTGATTGCCGAAATAAAAATGCACGCTATCGCCCAGGCGGCTTTGCGCATCATTATCTGCCATCGCTGCAGCCAACGGCAACATCACGACTCTGTCGGCGGCTTGTGCAGGCACGGCGCTCAGCAGGATTCCTGCAGCGACGGCCATCATCAGCATCAGATTTTTCATTTTTCCCCTTGTGTTTAATAGTTAACGTTAGAAATTCCCTTCCCCGCAACGGCTATGCCGCCTTGCCGCCATTTTTCTTGGAACCGATACGGCTTTCTTTGCCAGCCAGCAGGTTGCCGATGTTTTTGGCATGGCGATATATCAGCAAGGCGCTCATCACTACAATCGCCAGCAAGATCATGTCAGGCCCTTCCATCAAAGTGTAGAAGAAAGGTGCGAACACACTTGCAATCAACGCCGCCAGCGAGGAATAACGGAAAGCGTAAGCCACGATCAGCCAAGTGCCGATAGTGGCCAGGCCCAGCAATGGATTGATGCCTATCAAAATACCCAGCAAGGTCGCCACGCCTTTGCCGCCGGCGAAACGAAAAAATATCGGCCACAGATGTCCCAAAAAAACGGCTACTGCGATCAGCGCCACAGCACCGTCGCCAAGGCCGAATTGCGGTCCGTATTTTTGCGTCAGCCACACCGCCAGCCAGCCCTTGAAGCCATCGCCCAGCAAGGTCAGTGCAGCCGCCGATTTATTACCGCTGCGCAGTACGTTGGTGGCGCCAGGATTATTGGAGCCATAAGTGCGCGGGTCTCCCAATCCGAACAGCTTGCTGGTGACGATGCCGAACGAAATCGAACCCAGCAGGTAGGCGGCAATCACGAATAACAGTGTGTACATGCGTGTCTCTTTCTTTTTGTCTTAATCGATTTAAAGTTGATGCTTATTCTTCCAGCGCACATTGGACTGCTTTTGCCTGCAGCAGATCGACCACGATGTGCGGCGCCACCCCGATCAGGTAACCACGCCGGCCACCGTTAATATATATCTTCGGCAAGCTCAGGATGCTCTCTTCTATATAGACGGGCAACTGCTTGCGCGTGGCAAAAGGCGAAGTCCCGCCGATCAGGTAGCCGGAATGACGGTTCGCCACCTCCGGTTTGCACGGCTCGACAGATTTATGGCCGGTTTGCCGCGCCAGATTCTTGGTCGACACTTTGCGGTCGCCGTGCATCAGGATGATCAGCGGCTTGGCCGCCTCATCCTGCATGACCAGCGTCTTCACCACATGATGCTCATCCACCCCCAGCGCACGCGCCGATACCGTGGTGCCGCCGTGTTCCTCATAGGGGTAGGGATGTTCGGAAAAGAGCGCACCGTGCTTGCGCAGGAATTGCGTGGCCGGAGTCTCTGAAATATGTTTTGTCATACAGGAGATTTGAATGCAGCGCCTTTTATATAGAGGCGTCTGCTTGCAAATGGTCTTTCGTAAAGCTGATACAGCGGCATCACGGATCGCGGCAGTGACTTGGTTCTGATCCGCTATCCCGAGGGTCAAGCCGCCATCGTCTCGCTTAAGGCTGCTTCGGTTCGTCGCTCGCAGGTTCCCCTGCCGCAGGTTCGCCCGGCACAGGCTCTACACTTTCGTCCGCGCCTTCTTCAGCTTCGGCTTCAGTTTCGGAAGAAGAACCTTTCTCCAGCTTGCGCTTCAGCTTTTCTTCCTTCTTTTTTTTCTTTTCTAATTCCTTTTGCCGTTTTTCGTACTGAAAATTCGTTTTTGCCAATTGCGCCCCCTTAATAGACATCTTGAATGATGTAGTACAGGATACAGGAGAATAATTGGAAAGACGCAGAATTCAATGGCTCGGCACATTAACAAATCGCTCATTTTTCATTACTTAAAAGCAATTTTTTGAGTACATTCTAGCCGCGCGGATGATGTGCCGCATGCAAGGCTTTCAGACGCTCCCGCGCCACATGCGTATAAATCTGCGTGGTCGATATATCGGCATGTCCCAGCAATAGCTGCACAACGCGCAAGTCCGCGCCGTGATTCAACAGATGGGTGGCGAATGCGTGGCGCAGGGTATGCGGCGACAACGGGGCGTTGATCACCGCCTTGGCAGCGTATTTCTTGATCAGGGTCCAGAACATCTGCCGCGTCATGGCGCCTCCGCGCGCCGTCACAAACAGGGCGTCATCCATCTGCCCATCCAGGATCTGGCCACGCGCGTCTTTCAGATAACGCACGATCCAGTTGCGCGCTTCTTCGCCAAATGGAAGCAAACGGGTTTTATTGCCCTTGCCGGTAATTCGCAAGACGCCTTCGTTCATGCCGACTTCCAGCGATTTCAACAGCACCAGCTCGGATACGCGCAAACCGCTGGCGTACATCAGCTCCAGCATGGTGCGGTCACGCAGGCCGAGCGGCGTACTGACGTCAGGCGCCGCCAGCAGCGCCTCTACCTGCGCTTCCGACAATACCTTGGGAAAGCGCGGCGCCTGCTTGGCCGAACGCAGATGCAGGCAGGGATCGGTACTGATGCGATTTTGCCGCAGCGCCAGCAGATAGAATCGCTTCAGCACCGCCAGGCGGCGATTCGACGAAGTCGCCTTGCTGCTGTCGTGCTTGGCCAGGAAATAGGCGTTCAGATCGCCGGCCTGGACCGCAAACAATGGCTTGTAGTCCGGCTGCTCCTGCAGCCACAGGGCAAACAAGGTCATGTCGCGCCGATAGGCTTCCAGCGAATTCTTGGCCAGGCCGTCTTCCAGCCACAAGCTATCGCAAAACTCGTCGATGGCGGTTTGATGTTCGGCGTTGAGCACTGGTCTGGCCTGGAGTTCGGCCTTGGATCTTCTCACAAGCCGGTCACGCCTTCGTGCTGCAGCAGCCAGCGCTTGACCCGCAGATGAAAGCCGTCGGCATCATCGTGATGGGAAAAGCCGCCTATGCCGCCGGATGCGGTCACGCGATGGCAGGGAATCACCAGCGGAAACCAGTTGGCGCCGCAAGCCTGGCCGACCGCGCGCGGCGCCGATTCGATCAGCTTGGCGACCTGGCCATAAGTGAGAATTTCGCCGCGCGGTATGGCAGAAATCGCTTTCCACACTCTGTGCTGAAAAGCGGTGCCAAGAGGCGCTAACGGCAGGTCGAAGCGAAAATCAGGTTGTGCGAAATAACGACAAACCTGCTCGGCCACCCGTGCAGACAAGGCGTCGCTGGCATCTTTTTCGTGGAATGAGGGAGGCAGATAGACCAGTTCGCGCAACAGGCCGGCGTCGGTACGGATGCCGACCGCACCGAATGGCGCGGCGACCACGGCAGTGAAATGCTGGGCAGGCAACTGACCGCCGGCTACGCGCTTAAGCGGACTATCAGAGATTATATTCATACCGCTAGCATAAAATAAAAAAGGCGCATCTGTCGATGCGCCTCAAATTACTCCGTGTGCAATCCCGGCTGTTTATACAGCTTCATTTGGATCGCACTGTCTCCTCAGTATCCCCGGTATCAATACCGTTCTTATGCACCACCACCTGTAACTCTGTAATTCAAGCGCGTTGCCGCTTTTTCTGCTGCTTAAAAAATCCGAATCCTGTGCCACATAAAACTACCGCACGACAAAAAACCTGAAACCAGATCAAGCGGACACAACCGCTGGTTTTTTATTCTGCAATGTCAAATTGTGGTCGCACTGTAACAGGTGTTACCCGGATTTAACAAATAATTTATATGAATCATTTTGGCTAAACAACATAGGTTTACACTAAAGCCTTATCAAATTATTCAAGTTAATTTCCACATGGAAATTAATGACAGCGCAACCATTGGACATTCACCTGTCCCGCTCCTGAACCGGAGCGTTTTTCTTCCAATATCCGCCACGCTATGTATATCGTCAACCTGTTACTTCCCGATTTTTCTTTGATATTGCTGGGAACGGTTTTGTACCGTATTAGCAACTGGGAAAGCGCATTCTGGACCGGGGCGGAAAAGCTGGTGTATTTCCTGCTCTTCCCCGCTTTGCTTTTTTATTCCACTGCCCGCACCCCGCTCAGCTTCGACACCAGCGGCAAGATGCTAGCGGTAGGCATGTGCGCACTGTCCGGCGCCATCATCCTGACCTGGCTGGGCAAGCCATGGATCAAGGCCGCGCCGATGGATTATGAATCCGGCATGCAAACCAGCTACCGCTTCAATTCCTATATGGCGCTGGCTTTGGCGGCGCGGCTGGGCGGCGAGCAGGCCACCGGCATGATGGCCATGCTGATCGGCTTTGGCGTGCCCTTGTGTAACCTGGCGGCGGTGCATGCGCTGGCGCACAAGAGCGGCGGCCTGTTCAAGGAGCTGGCGCGCAATCCGCTGCTCATCGCCACCGCCTGTGGCTTACTGTACAGTTTATGCGGCTTGCCCATGCCGGAAGTCGCCGGCGCTGTGCTGTCGCGGCTGGGCAACGCTGCACTGGCGCTGGGCTTGCTGCTGGTTGGCGCGGGTTTGCGCCTGAGCGGCATCCATCAAGCCAAGGGACTATCGGCGTATTTCCTGATGATCAAACTGATGGCGGTACCCGCCATGGCCTGGCTGCTGGGACAATGGGCAGGCCTGGCGCCAGCGCAGTTGCAGATCGTCGTGCTGTTTTGCGCCCTGCCTACCGCCTCCAGCGCCTATATCCTGGCAGCCCGCATGGGTGGCAACGGTCCTTTGGTAGCAGTCTTGATTTCAGTCGGCACCATGTTGTCAGCCTTGACCTTGCCGTTCTGGCTGTGGATGCTGCAGCACTAAGCGGCTTCAGCACTAGGCCGGACCGACGCCATGCTGCTGCAAGGCCCAAGCCACGTGCTCTCGCACCAGCTCTGACGGATCGTCGCTGCGCGACTGTAGCGCGGCGATGATGTCCGGCGAGCTAACGCCCGCAGCGGCAGTGTTGCCGAGACCAACCGCTATATTGCGCAACCAGCGCTGATGGCCGATGCGGCGGATCGGGCTACCTTCCATGCGGCTGTTGAATTGCTCTTCGGTCCAACTGAACAACTCCACCAGCGTGGCCTGGTCAAGACCGTTACGCACATCGAAATCGCCCAGCGCAGATGGCTGCGCAAATTTGTTCCAAGGACAAAACAGCTGGCAATCGTCGCAGCCGTAAACGCGGTTGCCGATAAGGGGCCGCAGTTCGAGCGGAATGCTGCCTTTGAGTTCGATCGTCAGATAAGAGATGCAACGGCGCGCATCAAGCTTGTAAGGCCCGACTATCGCCTCGGTCGGGCAGACATCGATGCACGCGCTGCATTGCCCGCAATGGGAACTGGTGGCCTGGTCGACCGGCAACGGCAAGTCGGTCAGGATTTCGCCGAGAAAGAAGAATGAGCCGGCTTCGCGATTCAGCAGCAAGGTATGCTTGCCGCGCCAGCCGAGGCCGGCTTTCTGCGCCAGCGCCACCTCCATCACCGGCGCCGAATCGGTAAACACCCGATAGCCGAATTCGCCGATTTCGGCCTTGATGCGGTCCGCCAGTTGCTGCAGCCGCGAACGGATGACCTTGTGATAGTCGCGGCCACGGGCGTATAGCGACACCGTCGCCATGCCCGCAGCCGCAGGATCGAGCCGCGCTTGCTCAAGCGGACGCCATTCACCCGGCGCATCCTGGAAGGCGCGCGGCAGATAATCCATCCGTACTGCAATCGCCCGGATCGTCCCCGGCACCAATTCGGCAGGCCGGGCGCGCTTCATTCCGTGCGCTGCCATATAATCCATCTCACCGTGATAGCCGAGCGCCAGCCACGCCTGGAATCCAGCCTCTTGCTCGGTCAGGTCGACGTCGCTGATACGGATATCGGCAAAACCGAGCTCACGCCCCCAGGCCTTGATAGTGGTGGCGAGCGCCGCCAGATCGGGATCCGGCGCGTTTTGTTGCGAATTTTGCTGCATAAGGTGCTGCTGTGAGACTGCCATGGCCGGTGCGATTCAAAAAGACACGAACGAATTTACTATAGAGGACTATGTAACGAGATGTCGCATTTTACAACCCACCTGCATGATGAAGCCGGCACCAATGCATTGGGTGCTGCCTTGGCCCGCGCCTTGCTGCCCGGCATGGCGATCCATTTACATGGTGATCTCGGCGCCGGCAAGACCGCGCTGACGCGGGCTTTGTTGCATGCCGCCGGTTACCAGGGCCATGTAAAAAGCCCGACTTACACCTTGGTGGAACCTTATTCCATCCAGATAGACAAACACAGCGTCGAAGTAATGCACTTCGACCTGTATCGGATGGCCAGTCCGGATGAATTCCTGGAAGCCGGTTTTCGCGAATATTTCAACCAAAGCACCATCTGTATCGTCGAATGGCCGGAAAAAGCCGCCGCAGCGTTGCCGCCACCCGACATCAACGTATTACTCAGCGTTTCCAGTGTTTCCGACAAGGGACGTGATGTAGAATTGCAGGCGTTATCTGATAAGGGTAGTCAATGTCTCGCTCGACTGAAATTTGCTCCAAACCTCTAAAATCGAAGACCCGCCGCACTGTGCTAAAAGCGGGGGGGACCCTGCTCATTTCGGTGCTGGTGCCAAGCGTGGCTCGGGCCGCACAAATTGTCGCAGTACGGGTCTGGCCGGCGGATGACTACACCCGCGTCACCCTGGAAAACGACTCGGATCTGAAAACCAGCCATTTCGTGGTGCAAAACCCGGATCGCATGGTCGTCGACATCGAAGGCATCGAACTCAACTCAACCCTGAAAGAGCTGGTCGCCAAGATCCAGCCTAACGATCCCTATATCAAGCAAGTCCGCGTCGGCCAGAACCGCCCGGGTGTGGTGCGGCTGGTGTTTGACCTCAAGGAAGAAGTCAAACCCCAGGTATTCACCCTGCCGCCGGTAGCCGGCTACCAGCACCGCTTGGTGTTTGACTTGTATCCGGTCAACCCGCCCGACCCAATCGCAATGATGATCGAAAAAGGCGAATGGCCCTCTTCCACTCCGGGGGAAGTTACGCCACCGGTTGCGCAAACCAAACCCGATCCCAAGCCTGCGCCGACGCTGCAACCACAGCCGCAACCGCAGCCGGATCAATCACAAATCGCCCGCAACGATCCCAAGCCTGAACGCAGCTCGAACCTGACCCGCATGATCACCATCGCGCTGGATCCCGGCCATGGCGGCGAAGATCCGGGCGCGACCGGCAGCGGCGGCAATCATGAAAAACACGTGGTGCTGTCGATCGCCAAACGCCTCAAGGCGCGCATTGAACAACAGCCCAACATGCGGGTCATGCTGACGCGCGATGCCGATTTCTTCGTGCCGCTCGGCGTGCGTGTGCAAAAAGCCCGCAAGGTACAAGCCGACCTGTTCGTCTCCATCCACGCAGATGCGTTTGTGACGCCGTCTGCACGCGGCTCGTCGGTGTTTGCCCTGTCAGAGAAAGGCGCCAGCTCAACCGCAGCGCGCTGGCTCGCCAACAAGGAGAATTCGGCCGACATGATCGGCGGCATCAACATCAAGAGCCATGACCGCCAGCTGGCCAGCGTCTTGCTCGATTTATCGACCACGGCGCAGATCAGCGACAGCATGAAACTGGGCGGCGCGGTATTGGGCGAAATCGGCGGCATCAACAAATTGCACAAGGGTTCAGTGGAACAAGCCGGCTTTGCGGTGCTGAAGGCGCCTGATATTCCGAGCATCCTGATCGAGACAGCCTTCATTTCCAATCCGGAAGAAGAAGCCAAGCTGACCGACAATGCCTATCAGGACCAGATGGCGGATGCGATCCTGAAGGGCATCAAGAAGTACTTTGCCCACAATCCGCCGCTGGCGAGGAATGTCCTCACCTGAGGTGCAAACCAAAAACTCAAGAAAACGTAGCATTAAAACAAGAAGGGCTGGCTGCAAGATATGCAGCCAGCCCTTCTTTTATTCCGCTTTAGAATTACGCCGATCGACTCAGGCGCCGCGCATCTTCTTGTAGAACTTCCACAGACCGCCCAGCGCCACCGGCACGACTGCCGCGCCAACCCCTATCAGCACGATCGTGTTGAGGTGATCACGGATGACAGGAATATTGCCAAAGAAATAGCCGGCGGACACCAGGCCAACCACCCAGGCTAGCGCGCCGATAATATTAAAAAACTGGAATTTGGAAAACGTCATTTCCGACACCCCCGCCACAAACGGCGCGAAAGTGCGCACGATCGGCACGAAACGCGACAGGATAATGGTCTTGCCGCCGTGGTGCTCATAGAACGCATGGGTCTTTTGCAAGGCGTTCTTGTCCAGCCAGCGATAGTCGTGGGTATAGACCTTATGCCCGATCAGGCTGCCGATCCAGTAATTCAGCGTGTTGCCGGTAGTCGCCGCAATGAGCAGCAATGCCATCAGCAGCCAGATATTCATCTCGCCGGTCGCACAAAACGCACCGCCGATGAACAGCAAGGTATCGCCGGGCAGGAACGGGAATACCACCAGGCCTGTTTCGCAAAACACGATCAGGAATAGCACCATGTACACCAACGTGCCGTATTCCCGAATCAGGAACCCCAGGGATTTATCGACATGCAGGATGATGTCGACGAATTGCATAAAGTCCATAAACCTAGATTCCTCAGTTGACCGCTATTTATAATGGAAAGTCTTATGCACACTGACTTTCTTTTGTTGAATAAAGTTCACCAAACCGGGTGAAAATGCTGTCGGCGCGTTGATCGTTTCACACCCGTCTCACCGAGGAATCCAGGCCGATTATTCCTCAGGTAGCGCCGGAATAATACACTACCGAAGACGGCAAAATGACAGATTCGGCAATTGTTTGTCCCGGCAAACGCCATGATGACAGCGAGCATGTGCTTAGGCGCTTTGTCTCTTTGTTGCTTTGTCCCTTTATCACATTGTCTCTTTATACAGCAGCCGGGAGCTGGCAGTCCGGCTTCGGTATAATCGCTGCATGAATGCACCGCTCTCCCCTATCCGCTCCATCCAGCAGCTGCCCGACAACCTGATTTCGCAAATTGCGGCGGGTGAAGTGGTCGAACGCCCGTCCGCCGTAGTCAAGGAATTGCTGGAAAACGCCCTCGACGCCGGCGCCAGCCAGATCACAGTCCGGCTCGAACAAGGCGGCGTCAAGCGCATCGCCATCACCGACAACGGCCGCGGCATCACGCCGGAACAATTGCCGCTGGCGCTAGCGCGTCACGCCACCTCAAAAATCGCTTCATTGCACGATCTGGAAAACGTCGCCACGCTAGGTTTTCGCGGCGAAGCCCTGGCCTCGATCGCATCTGTGTCGCAACTGACCTTGACCTCGCGTACCGCGGATGCCGCACACGCCTCGGAAATCGATGGCAGCACGCTGGCGGTGACCCCATCGTCAGGCGCGCAAGGCACCACCGTCGACGTCCAGGATTTGTATTTCAATACGCCGGCCAGACGCAAATTCCTCAAGTCCGACCAGACCGAGTTCGGCCATTGCGCAGAAGTCGTCAGGCGCATTGCGCTGGCTCGGCCGGATGTATCATTTTCGCTGACCCACAATGGCAAGACCGTCGATCACTGGATCGTCACGGAAATGGCCAAACGCAGCGCCGGCATCCTCGGCAACGAATTCGCCAACGCCCGCCTGGCGCTGGACGAAGCCGCAGGCCCACTGCGCCTGCATGGCTTTGTCGGCCTGCCGACCGCCTCCAAGGCGCGCGCCGATGCGCAATATTTCTACGTCAACGGTCGCTTCGTGCGCGACAAATTGCTGGTGCATGCCGTGCGCGCCGCTTATCAAGACGTGCTGCACGGCGACCGCTACCCTTCCTATGTGTTGGGCCTGGACCTGGATCCCGCGCTGGTCGACGTCAATGTGCATCCCTCGAAAATCGAAGTGCGCTTCCGCGATAGCCGCGCGGTGCACCAGTTCGTGTTTCATGCTGTCAGCCGTGCGCTGGCGCAAACTTCCGCGACCTCTTTCGGCGCCACGCCGGCGCCACTGGCGTCGCCTAGCAGCGCCATGCCCTGGATTCGCGGTTCGCAAGAACATCTGCAAGCGATCCTGCAACCTGGCGCTCAAATGCCGCCTCAAGTGCCGCAGCAGCAAACCTCGTTCGGCCCGAGCGCAAACGGCATCGCGCAAACCACCGCCAATTATGGCGCCTTGTTCACAGACAACCCACGCTCGATGGACGGAAGTACGTCAAGCTACCAAGCGATACCGCAAGCAGCCAGCCAGACCTTGCCCAGCGATGATTTCCCGCTCGGCTTTGCCCTGGCGCAGCTGCATGGTATTTACATCCTGGCGCAAAACACCAAAGGCCTGGTGCTGGTCGACATGCACGCCGCTCACGAGCGCATCCTTTACGAACAACTCAAAGGCGCACTGGATGAAGACGCCATGCAAGTACAGCCGCTGTTGATCCCGGTGACGTTCTTCGCCGATGCGGTGGAAGTTGGCACCGCCGAAGAAAACCAGGAAACCCTGCACGCGCTGGGCTTCGACATCGCCGCCATTTCCCCCACCACGCTAGCGGTGCGCTCAGTACCAGCCTTGCTGAAAAACGCCGATGCGCAAACACTGGCGCGTGACGTATTGCGCGACGTGCGCGAATTCGGCGGCTCGCGGGTACTGGTGGAGCGTCGCAATGAACTGCTCGGCACGCTGGCCTGCCACACCGCAGTGCGCGCCAACCGCATCCTGACGGCGCCGGAAATGAACGCCCTGCTACGCCAGATGGAAGCCACCGAACGCGCAGACCAATGCAACCACGGCCGCCCCACCTGGAGCCAGTTGGCGCTCTCCGACCTGGATAAACTCTTCCTGCGCGGCCAATAGTCGCCGGGAAAACGCGAAAAATCGCAGAAAAAAGCAGCATGCCATCACCCTCAGCAAGTCCCGGACAAAAACCGCTGGTAGTCGCCATCATGGGCCCCACCGCGTCCGGAAAAACCGCATCCGCGCTGGAAATCGCCCGTCACATCCCGTCCGAAATCATCTCGGTCGATTCGGCGCTGGTATACCGCGGCATGGACATCGGCACCGCCAAGCCCAGCCGCGCAGAACTCGACGCCGTGCCGCACCACCTGATCGACATCATGGAGCCGACACAGTCCTATTCGGCCATGCAATTCCGCGACGACACCCTGCGCCTGTTCGCAGACATCCATGCGCGCGGCAAGCAAGTGCTCATGGTTGGCGGCACCATGCTGTATTTCAAAGCCCTGCGCGACGGCCTCGACGCCCTGCCGCAAGCCGATCCGGCGCTACGCGCCAGGCTAGACGTCGAAGCCGCCGTGATCGGCGTACCCGGCATGCACGCCAAACTGGCGCTGCTCGACCCGGTGACCGCAGCACGCCTCAAACCCAACGACAGCCAACGCATCCAGCGCGCCCTGGAAATCATCGAACTGAGCGGCCAGACCATGTCCTCGTTGCTGACCAACCAGCCCGCACCGGAATTGCCCTTCGACACATTGCCAATCGCCCTCGAGCCATCCGACCGCAGCGTATTGCACGGCCGCATCGCCCAGCGCTTCGACCTGATGCTGGATCCCCAAAGCGGCGGCTTAATACAGGAAGTCGAAACCCTGCGCGCCCGCGGCGACCTGCACCTCGGCCTGCCATCGATGCGCTGCGTCGGCTACCGGCAAACCTGGGAATATCTGGATGGCCAGTACGGCTACCAGGATTTACGTGAAAAAGGCATCGCCGCCACTCGCCAGCTAGCCAAACGCCAGCTAACCTGGCTACGCGCCATACCAGACCGGATCGTGATCGACTGCATCGGCGATCATGTCGCCGATACCGTACTGGCGACGGTCACAAACGCCCTGAAACGCCCATAACACGCTTCAGTTGCCATTTTGCAGCACCTGAAGCCTGTTTTTCTTGACAGCATTTGAAGAAATGCGTCATAATTTAGGGCTTCATTGGTGATATAGCTCAGTTGGTTAGAGCACAGCACTCATAATGCTGGGGTCGGTGGTTCAAATCCACCTATCACCACCAGATACACGTCCAAGGAAGTTCTTTGGCGTACAAAAACCCGCTTCTAGCCCAGTGCTGATGCGGGTTTTTTGTTTCTGAACGCTTTACTGCGCCCATTGACTGAATACGCGTTTGGCGCAGCAAGGCCACAATTGCGGGTCTGTGGAATCGACATTTTTGCTATGCTAGCGTCTTTCCACCAGCCAGCAGCATTGCCCTGGCTGGCCCAATTTACGGAGTAGTACATATGGTTTCGTTGCAAGAACAACTTTTGAAAGCTGGCCTGGTCGATAAAAACAAGGTCAAAGTGGCCAACCAGGAAAAAACCAAGCAAAAAAAGATCGAACGCCGTACCGGCGTGCAAAGCGTCGATGAGGTGCGCGTGGCCGCACTCGAAGCGCAACGCAAGAATGCCGAGCGCGCCCGCGAACTCAACGCCCAGCGGGATGCAGCCGCCAACCAAAAGGCGATCATGGCGCAAATTGCCCAGATGGTGCAGAAAAATCGCCAGAGCGCCGGCGCCGGCGACATCGCCTACAATTTCACTCACAACAATAAAATCGAACGGCTGTATGTGTCGGCTGCGGTCCAGGCGCATTTAATCGCCGGACGCCTGGTGATCGTTTGCCTGGGCAGCGCGACTGAGCTGGTCCCCAGGATTATCGCTGACAAAATCTCTGAGCGAGATCCGTCGCTCGTAGTGCGGGTGAACAAGACCGGCGTCGAGATTGATGAGGATGATCCGTATGCAGCCTTCCAGATTCCTGACGACTTGATGTGGTAGGTCAGGCGCAGGAAGATGTGTATTGCTGGAGACAATGCATGAAGAATTTCAAACTGAGAACAGACAGACTTGAATTGCAGCTCTTGTCTTTAGATAGAGTCGATGCAGTTGCCGAATACCACATCAAAAACAGAGAGCATCTGGCCCCGTGGGAGCCGCTGCGCGACGATGATTATTTTGATGTGCAACAGTGTTCGGAACGGATCAAGAATGCGCATGCCAATCACGAACTCGGTACAGCGCTGCATTTCATAGTCAGTGAGATTGGTTCAGACCGGATGATTGGCGCATGCAATTTCACCAATATCGTCAAAGGGCCATTTATGGCATGCAATCTTGGATATTCTTTGGCGCACGACGCACAGGGGAAGGGATATATGCAAGAAGCTCTGCATATGGCGATTCGGCATGTCTTTGAAAGCGTCGGCTTGCATCGGATCATGGCGAATCATTTGCCTGGCAACCTTCGCAGTGAAAAACTACTGCATGGCCTTGGATTTGAAAAGGAAGGCTACGCCAAGTCGTACTTAAGGATCGCAGGAAAGTGGCAGGACCACGTATTAAATTCACTGGTTAACCCTGCGGATAAAATGCCGTAGCTGCGGCTTGCTCGCGCAGCAACTATCCCATCAGGCGATTTGCCGTTCTTCCCTCTCCCTGGCCGACAGCGTGAATATCTCCACGCCGTTTTCGGTGACCGCCACCGTGTGTTCAAACTGCGCGGACAGCGAATGGTCCTTAGTGACGGTGGTCCACTTATCACCCAACACCTTGACCTGATAGCCGCCCGCATTAACCATCGGCTCTATCGTAAAAAACATCCCTGGCTCCAACACGATGCCGGCACCACGCGTGCCCTGGTGCGTTACCTGCGGCGTGTCATGGAATATCTGTCCCACGCCGTGCCCGCAGAAATCCCGTACCGAAGAAAATCCCGCGGCGCGGATGATGCCATCTATTTCGGCGCCTATGTCGCCCAGCGTGTTGCCTGGCTTGACCAGCGCCACGCCTGCCATCATGGAGCGATACGCAACGTCCACCAGCCGGCCGGCGAGGATGGACACCTCGCCCACTTTGAAAGTACGGCTGGTGTCGCCGTGCCAGTTGCCTTCAATCTTCGGTGTAACGTCGACATTGACGATGTCGCCTGTTTTCAGAATCTTGGTAGCGGAAGGAACGCCGTGTGTGACCACATGGTTGACCGAAATGCAGCTGGCATGCTTGTAGCCGTGGTAATCGATGGTGGCCGGTATGCTGCCTGCGGCGCGCATGAACTCTTCGCATAGCCGGTCCAACTCGGCCGTGGAAACGCCAGCCTGCACGTGCGGCGCAATGTAGTCCAACGTGTCGGCGGCAATCCGCCCTGCAATCCGCATGTGTTCAAAATGCTCTGCATCGTGCAGGCGTATCTGTTTTCCGTGTTCTTTCTGGGTCGAATATCGCATCTGTTTTATCTCAATGTAATGATGGGTCGCCCGCATACGCCGCAACCACGGCGTCGTGCGATGCGCGCAAGACATCGTCAATGCACGCGGGAATGTTCAGGTCTTGCAGCAGGTAGGGTTTGATCATGGCGATCGGTGAAGAGAACAACGTAAAGCGCAACACAGCTTCCGCTTCAGCGCCGGTGTCCGCGCTGCCTTGCGGCATATGGGCCAGGCACTGCCTGAAGCACAAATCCAGCGCTTCCTGCTCGGCTTCCAGCGCAGCATTCAGCTCGGCCGAAAGCGGCTCGCTGAATACGGGATAGTCTTCGCATTGCAGCAGAAATTTGGCGTACAAGGGTTTGTCGCGGCACCATTGCAGAAAACCGGCAACGGCGGCCCAGGTATCGCCTTCGGACCAGTGGCAGGCCACGGCGTTGCGGAAATCCGACTTCACGCGCAGCCAGGCACGCGCCAGGATGGCGCCGCGCGATTCAAAGCGGTGGTATACCGATCCCGTCGGCGCGCCGGCCTTGCCGGCAATGGCCGAGATGGAAACGGCAGCCACGCCGCAGTGCGCGACCATTTCGATGGAGGCATCGATAATGCTGTCTTCGGTAAATTTTGCGAGTCTGACCATCCAAATAGAATACGGATTCTATTTGGATTTGTCAAATGACGCCTAATTCCTTGTCTTGTTCGCCGGTGCTATGGCCGTGTGCGCGAAGCGGTCCTGTCTCCACAGCAAATCATCTACAAACGCAGTTTGCTGCTGGCGAGTCGAACCGAGTCCGGATCATGGAAATCACTTACATTCGAACGCATGCAGGTTTGTCTCAAGATCAGGGCGACTTACTTCCTCGCTACACTTTTCATGCAGTATTCAGCCGCTGCCGTCTCTTTTCCTTCGGGCAAGGTATTGAGAGCGGCATCAAACTGCTGCCGTAACGGCGCACTTCCCGGCAGCATCGTGAATGCACCCAGGGTGCTGCTGAATTCCGGATCGAAAAATATCGAGCAACCCAATTCCTTATCCGGCACCGCCGCACAACTGGCGATTTTCGCGATTTCCGACATCGTTTTCTGGTCGATCTGCTTCTTGTTTTTCGATGCTTCCTTAGCCGCCCAGTTCTCGCCAAACGCACTAATCAAACGCGTGTCCAGTTCGTGCGCAATGGCGTTGATGTTGCCTTCGAAAGTACCGGCCGCCGTAGCGCTGCACTGCAAATTTGGCGGCATGACAAGCGCCTCGCCTGCGTAGGAAACGCGCGCAGTAACGCAGAGCAGGCAGAGCAACAAAATTCTTACTTTATTCATTCTTACCCGACGTGTTGTGGGAGCACAGTACCGCACAATAGCTTGCCAGTGGCATCGGCGCATTCTTGTCAATAATCATGTCGCGCCAGGCTTGCGCCATCTTTAACTCGATACTTTGTTCCCCTCGGTTTCAAAGCACAATTCTTTCCGTTACAACGACGAAATCAGCGTCGCACCACAGGCGGTAGGATCGCCATGATAGGCGACCGCCTTGCCATGGTGTTTGCGGGTGCTGTTTACCGGGTGGATGGCGAACTTGCCTTTGCATTGAGGACAGGTCGTCATGTCACCTTCCAGCGCGACGGCTTTTCCCATCGCTGTAAAACTATCGCTGGCGGTGATCACCTCGCCGCCATGCGATGTTTTGTCTCCCAAGCGAATTACGCCGCGTCCGTTTTCGTCTTTCATTTCACATTCCTTTAATCTGCGTTCAGGTAAATCACTTCGCATACAACGCGTTTATTCATGGGAAAAGCCCTACGGAGAATAGACAATATTGACTGTCTTCCTGTGGGACGTAAGCTACGGCATTTACGTCTTCGGCGAAACGTCTTCTGCCCACAGCGAAGCATTGGCTTCGCCATCTTTTTCGCCGCGCCAGTTATCCATTTCTTTTTTAGAGCTATAGGGATAGTCATGCCGTTCTTGCGCCAACGCTGTTTCAGCCCAGCCTACGGGAGTATCGCCACGCGGTTGATTGTAAGCATCATCTGCCGGTATGGCGCTAACTTGCTCTACCGATTTTGGCCAAATCAGACTGCGACAAGTTGCAATCGCCACGATACGGAAACATGCCCATACCAAGGTCAATGGCATCATAACTATTCGGTATGCTGGACTTCCGGTCATACCAAAACCATACATCGCGAACAAAAATGACTCACGCAAACTTTCATGTTCAGTATGAAACAGCATCGGCTTCGGCAATTCTGCCGGACCGCGGTTCATGTACCAGCACCAATAATTCCATTGCGCCAGCAGGATAGTTAAATTACCGAACCAGGCACGGCCAATCGAGAATGCACGAACCACATTGCCATTGTCATCGACCGTGTAGTGCCGAATGTGATAATAGAGTCCGTAATTGGTTCTTTCCTTGTGGATGCAAAAGATGGAATTTTTATCCCAATTTGCTTCCCAGGTGATGTCACCCTCATCTGGCTTGACAAAAAAAACGCCTGCGCCGCACTGTGTATATTTTTTGCTGCTCTCGATTGAAGCGGATAGGGCGACGCTTCAAACCAAAAAATTCGTCGCGACCTGATTTAAAGGCCAAATAGCCAAAACCTAAGACACCAACGACAATAGGAGTGCAAGCCAGAAGAAAAGTAAAACTAATATTGTCAGGAGGGTTCTTGAATATTATTCCAACGAATCTTAAAAGTCCTACTATCACAAATAGTGCTATAAATGTAGCCGCAGCTGTCCATTGGCGTTGCAAATATGGCTGCTCGGTTACATCCATATAAGTCGAATTAATACGGAAAATCGTCCCACCGTCCCAGCAATCTGACCCTACCGGCACGTCAATTGGTAAACGATGCTGTAAATCCCATGCTGGAATTGGTTTGCCATTTTGATTCGGAATTGCGCGTTCATCCATCAACTTCTTTCATCGAGCTCAGCATATATGGCCTGTCAAGGGGTAGGAACGGCATTAACCCCTTGCAGTGTTTTGATCGATAGCATCATTGCTTGCAACCTGTTCAGTGCGGTTTGGATCTTTTACCTCGTTGCGTACGATCGTTACTTCGCCATTACCACGGAATCCTTTGCGGTAACGCCAATATCCTGTTGGCTCGACAAGGCTTTTGGTAAAACCAGCATAGGAATCGTGAATATAGTCGTCGAAAAGGACTGCCAGCGGCTCAGGCGTCGGTGGCGCTTTCTGCGCGATGTCCACTACCGCAGGTGCTTCCTGATCTAGCGAACTTAATTCGGACTGCCGATATTCGTGCTCTTTAAGACTCGCACCGGGAGTGCCTTTGACATAATCGAGAAACCGCCGAGATCGACTCGCATCGCCTTTGAATGCTATCAACTCGGCATCCCTCACTAATTTCTTGTTCGCATCGATCAACAGTTTACGATCTTCTGCATTTGCTTTTTGAACTTGATGAAGCTGCTCGTAGCTTTTACATACTTGCCAACGCCAAGTCAGATAAGGTTGCAACCAATTGTGCATCTGGCGCGGGACCATTGTGGAGGCTGTTAAAAAATTATTGAAGGCTTGTTCCACACGTGGATCTATGATGAACGGATCATGGCCTGAATCGGAGATTGCTAATTTTTTATTCAGAGGAACGCCGGCCGCAAGCGCGCATTCCAGCATGTGATTAAGGGGGATTTGTGCCAGTTTGAGCGCGTCGCTCTCGGCTGGAGTCTTGCCGACCGAAATACCTAGTTCTTCCGGTAGGTAGCCGCCGCCGACATCGCTGTGCGCACCAGGATACGCAAACTCCTGGCAATGCGGCGGCAATATACCGTTCACTCCAAGTTCATCGAGAGGGAAATTCTTGCGTAGCTCGTGCATTGCCACCATGTGCACACAATTTTCCACTGAAGCAGGAATGAGCAAATTCTTTGGTACAGCCCAGCCTTTATGTCCATCGGTGCTATTCGTAATGGCCCCAAATATGCCAGACAATATCCCCGCTGAAGCCACCGTATCCATCAGACCGACAAAGCGTAAACGGACGGTGATGCCCGCCAGTTTACCGTCTGACAGCAGTTGATCTAGCCACTGGCAAAACACACGAGCTTGTGCCGCTCCGCGTGAAAAACCGAATACATCCACGAAGCATTCTTTGATGTCAGGTTTGCCATGCGCTGCAAGTTTTTTCTCTAACAGTTTTGACTGTTTTTCTAGAAAATCTTGCCGACGATAACCTTCAGCTGCATCTGGCATTAACAAACCATATTTTATCCCTAGAGCTTCTAACGGCTTTTGGTCTGATTCAAGTGGTTCACCTGGGCCGTTGCGACATAGAGCTTTAACCTGTGCGGCATTGAATAGTTTCTGATCGTCGTAAGCCCGTTGATGTATTGAATTAAAAATTGCCAATAAGCCAAATATTATGCGGCTCTCACAACCCAAACCAAAGCCATTGCCGAAAGTGCTATGTCCCATTTCTCCAATTTCGATAAAAGGGGTGCCTACACCCGGGACATAAATCCGATAAAGACCATCTGCCGGTTCTTGCGGATAAGCGTCGGACAACCTCACAATATTGCTATGCCCCAGCTTCGGCTTATCTTCGTCACGGTTATTATTTGTGCCGTCGAAAAATAAGCCGACATGCAAATTTTCTTCACATTTTCCAAAATCAAGATGATGCTTAGGGACAACCATCGTAATCCCTTGGGCTGGGGCTTGGCGAGTTGGCGCAACGGCAAAAGTGAGTTCTTCTATCATCTCCAATCCCCATATTTTTTAAGATTTGCTTCTCGTTTCCGCCCTATTTCATCCAATTCTTCCGGTGTAAATAGAGCATCAATAGGCGTGCCGACAGTCGCGATATCTGCCGCATGCGAGTCATTGCGTTGAATTGGGTGGAGTTTGCTAAGAGAACCGGGGGAACTAGAAACTACGCGTACCTTCCCCCCGGCGAAAAAATGGACATACACTTGCTCAGGCGCGTCGTATTTTTCGACCGGAACTCTAGCTTTGTAACGTTCGAAAGTAATACTCTTATAGTTTCCGTGATCCGTCTCTGTGAGATTTTCTTTGCTCCAATCACCCACGGCCCAACGTACCTCGACGGTCAGATCAGGCCGCCATTGATTCGGCAACGCCACGCAGCAGACGGTGCCGCCGCCGCCGCCGCCTCGCCCAACATTGCCACCACCTGCGCCGTTAACATAAAAATCAGAAATATTGAAATCCCTGCCAATGTGCTGAACGCCAGTTAAGCCAACAGGTGTGAAATTGTCCTCACCTGCTCCAGCCTGAAAACTGGCGCATCCGGTAAAAATAAATGCTAATAAGGACATAGCGACTGTATGGAACCAGCTAAGTCGCCCTTTTTTTTGAAATGGCTTCATTAATTTATTCCTAACGATAAGCTTCTGATAATCACAGTATCTCTTCAACATGCCCATCTTCTTTAAGACGCAATATAGGGCGATAAAAAGCATTCGCTTCCAGACTTTCACCGTAGGCAACAATGAGACTGGTGGAGATGCTGGAACATTGCCGCGCATTTTTCATTTCTTTAATAATTTCGGCGCGCCTGCTTTCTATGGCTTGTTCTGAGATCGCATATTTTTTTCTTTCCTCATAAGGCAAGGTGCGATTAAATGCCTTGCCAATTACGAACGCCATCTTGCTGTATTCCAGCATCGACATATTTTTGGCGCTTTTATTAATATCTGGAAATTGTAAATCTCCCCCCATGCCCTTACGATTGGCGTCGTCGATAATTTCCTGAGTTACTTTCAAAAGTAGCGCTTTGTACTCCACATTTAATTGATCTAGTTTCTGAGTTGGATTTCCCAAGACTTCTTTTTCTTCTATCGCTAACGTGTTTTCAAAAAGAGCACCCGATATTACGAGCGCTGCTTGCCAGCTCAAATCCGGATGCTGTTTATGAAACTCCTTTTCAAAATCAGGTTGGGCTCCATCCTCTTTGGCAGAATTTATAAAGCGATATGTTTCTGCGTAACTTCGGATGTCTTGATCCGACAACTCAAGATTTTTTTCGATAGCAATTTTTTTGGTTTCTTGTATCAAAACCTCATTCGGAACCCTATAGACGAGTTTTTTACAAAAGCTCTCAGACGGCACACTGTCGTCTGTTGTCACAGCCATGCTTGACAGTGATGATAGCGTCAGTAGGAGTATTGGGAAAAATTTTGACCAGTTGTGAAATCGCACTAGCTGCTTTCATTACGTTGAATATCAAAGGCGAATTGCCGCTTGCTGTAAATCACGACAAATAGAAGCAGTATTTTTTTGCGCAAGTATATCGGGCAACTCGGGATGCATTAACAGTCCTCCGCGGGTATCAAAAATTGCGCTGGCAAGTGAAAACAACACTCCATTATCGTAGTGACCCGCAGCATGCCAAATACGCCTGGCCTCACTTGCCCATTGGTGCTGCTCTACTGGATTGCCCGATAAGGTTTGACCATAGCGCATACGCTGCACGTTTCCAATCAACTGATCTGCTGCTGCCGATTCCTTCAGGCTTTCAACCTGTTGAGCGGTCAGAATAAATGGCGTAGCTACGGGTGCTTGCTCTTGATCAGCCTGTGGCAATGTGGTCAGTGTCCCATCTCGCTCATGAACGCACCAACGTACAACAGGACCAACGAAGGTTGTCCATTGCGCCGGTGTTAATACGTGCGCCAGCGCCGGCAAGATGCAGCAATCTGCAAAGCGCAATGTAGGTTCTTTACCCGTATCTAGTCTGACGCAAATAAAGTGACGCAGATGCTGCGCCAACTGCTGGTGCGTCAGTACTGTTTCTATAATGGAGACATGCAACTGCGGTTGCCTGGCATTTACCAATGCCATCATCAACTCAAGCTGTCCAGCTCGTTCAGCGGCTTCGATATCGATCACCAGCGGACTAACAGTGGCTGCGTCTTCTCTGTAGATTGGGATCAGCCACGCGGGACGCGCGTCTGACATCATCGACAGAAAAGCTTCTGTGCCACCTAGCATAGCGCTATCGATTAGCAGAAATGAGGAAATTTTAGGAATGGTTTCTGTCATGACGGATTGGCGAATGGGTCATTTCTCTTTGCTGCTTTCAACAGGCAAGGGATGCAAATGTCATGATCCGGCAACTGGCCGGCGAATTGTAATGGCTTGGCTTGCGGCCCCATGGTCTGGTGGTTTGCTGCGTGGACTTCATGACCGCCAGGGGTATATTCCTTGATGCCGTCTTTACTGATGACAATCTCACTGCCGCCACCGTTGAGGCGTATGCCGACTTTGGCTTTAAGATTAATCCAGTCCGTGGTGCTGATGATATCGACCACCTTCTGCGCCAGCAGTTCCATGTCGTCGCTTTGCGCCTGAATCTGTACCTTGCCACTAGCAGCAATCAGCTTAATACCAAGCTTGTGCACAAAGACTGACCACATGTCTTGTACTGCCGCGAAAAACGATTTTCCGGTGGCGATAGACACGTGGCCACCTGTCGTCAATGCAGTATGTTCAGTGCTGGCGATATGAGTGGACGCTGCGGTCGTGGTCTCTATCCCGCTAGGACTCGCCACCACCAGATGGGGCTTCGCCAGTTCGGGAAATTTCCCGTCACCGCCGCCGCTGCCTTTGATTTCGTCGTTTTGCGTTTTGATCGCCTTGGTGACGTCGGTCTGGTCGGCTTCGTTGCCTTGAGCCTGATGTCCTTTCGCCAGTCCAGCCAACTGCTCATGCAGGTCTCTAGATTGCGTCAAGCGCGAGACTGTCTCGCCCATATCGGTGATATGAGACGCGGCCTTGGGCCTGGCCTCGGTGCTTATAAGCATGCCCTTCGATCTCACTACGCCATGACCATCTGACCTCAGCTCAAACCCATTTCCGCGAGCATCCTGGCGGCCTGCATTGTTTTCAATGCGCGTAATGCTGCCTAGCGAAAGCTGGCTATCAAATGCGTCGCTGCGTACCTGCGTCTGTATGGCACCATTGCTATCATCGAACAGGACGTGGCCGGAACGGCCGCCAGGGGTGTTGCCACCCTTTGGCACCAGTTCCCGGCTGCGCATGCCGGACAACGCGCTTTGGGCCGGCAAGGCCCAGGGCGGCATGTTGTTTTGGCTGGTGACCGATCCGGTAATAATGGGGCGGTCGCAATTGCCATCCAGCCATTGCACGATCACCAGTTGGCCGATGCGCGGAATGGCGACGAATCCCTGGTCAGCCCCTGCCCAACCGCTGGACACTCTTATCCACGCTGAACTGTCCTGATCGTTTTTTCCGACACGGTCCCAGTGAAATTGCACCTTTACGCGGCCATAATTATCGACGTGAAGATTCTCGCCGGCAGGGCCAACGACTGTTGCCGTCTGCAAGCCGTAGATGCGTGTTTCTTCGCTGTTGTAGCCGCGCCCAGGATGCCAGGGGATTTTCTTGCGGATGCACACCACAGTGTTGGTATAGGCCGGTGCCGCATCGACGTTTTGCAGGTAATTATTGGTGGCGCTGTGTTCGACGCTGATGACGAGGAATTCGTGATCCTGCTCTTCGCTCCGCTTATCGCTACGTGAGGACCAGTCTTCAGAAAAATGCCCTGTCAGACGGAACGTGCGCCCGGGTTGCAAGAACCGGCAGTTACCGCCGCCATCGAAAGTTTTTGCAACGGCCTCAGGCTCCCCCATCCTCACACGGCTTAGACGATCGCCGTCTTGCATGTTGGAGAAGCCATATGCACCCACGTATTTATATGATTCCACCACCGGCACGGCCCCTTGTTTATTGATCGTGGGGACGCTCACTTCTTGCGGGCGAGAATTTTTGAAATCAAAGCTGGTGAGTGCGACGGTCGATATCGAAAACTGGCGAACCGGGGACCAGTCGGCAATGGCGTCTTCTTCTATCGCGCCGGCATGGCGCTGAAACGGAACATCATGCTTGCCGTCTATGGGCTGGGCATAGGTCGAATCATCCGACAATTTCAGGGTATGTCCCTTGGCATCATGCTCATAGTGATAATGCCAGCCCAAATTTTCCCAGCGGCGATGCAACAGGTTGGCATCGCTTTCTGCGAATTGAAATATTTCGGTGGTCACCGGATCAGTGTGGCGCAGATTGCAATCCCAGACTGCATGCGCACCGTAATCGGCAAACACGTTGGCGCTTAAATCCTGCAAGGACAACTGATGGAAAATATAGTTGTCCTTCCTTGACTTGAGGTAAGCCAGCCATGGCACAAGCCGCGCTTCATAAAATGCAACGCTGCCGTCGGTACGCTTAAACCGGAAGCTCTCGACGTAACCAGTGAAGTAGCGGGAGGTTCCATCTCCGCGAACGAGCTCTGCACAGAGCAGCTTGCCCATCATGGTTTTGAGCGGGATGTTTGCGTCATCGCTTAACAACTCAAGCGTGTAAGAAAAATCCCGGCTTAACGCTTCGCTGGCATCCAGCCGATTGATCAATAACTCAGCCTTCGGGCCGTCCTTATTAATGAACGACAGAAGCAAAATTCTGTTGTGTTGACGACCCTGCGTCAGGCTTTGCAGTGATTTTACGGCGTCAGACATGGGAACCCTTTATTGAGATGCAATATTACCCAGCGGAAATGAGGTGTGATTTTAACAAACAATACTGATTAATTTGCAAGCCCGCATTTGCGCATTGTTGGCAAATCGTGACAAAAACCAGTTTTCGTAGAGCAATAATCCTACACCCATGCAGGCATATGGCATTGCAAACAATTGTGTCTTTAGTCACGAATAAATTGCAAGAATAGCATTGTTTTTATCGATGCAGTATTGCCCCTCCCTATCTCCCACATCCACCGAGTAGGGTAATTAGCAAGATTGACAGATGAGTGGACTGCACCGGCGACGGCTTCCAGGCTTGGTGGCAAATCGCGGCTGGAATCATTACCGGTACCCGGCCTCAATCACCAACTCTGTCCCGCTGACAAACCGGCTCGCATCGGACGCCAGATACAGAATCCCCGCGGCCACATCCGTCGCCGAACCCCGCCCCGTCAGCATCTGCACCTCCGCCAGATCAACCAGCCTCTGCGTCAGGTCCCCTTGCTTGCGCAAAGCCTCCACCAGCGCTGGTGGCCGCGAAAAACCCGGATGAATCGTATTGACACGGATATTGCGCGCCGCATAGCGCATCGCATTCATATTGGCCATCCGCAGCGCCGCCTTCGCCGCATGGTCGGCCGCTTCATGCCGCTCATCCTCTAGCGCACACAAAGACAGCACATTGACGATAGAGCCGCCACCGGCCCGCTCCATCGCCGCGATGACGTGCTTGGTGCAGAGGATGCTGCCGTTGACGTTGGCCGACATGGCCTTCTCCCACTGCGCCAGCGAGAGTCCCTGCGCCGACGGATTGTCGGCATCGATGCCGGCGCTGTTGACCAGGATATCGATACGGCCGAAATGGCCCTCCACCGCCGCCATCACTTGTTGCACTGCTTTGCGGTCGCTGACATCGAGCGACCAGAACCTGGCCCGGCCCTGGGCGCTGCCAAGCAGCCAGGCAACGACCTGACCCTCCTGCTCGCGCACGTCCAGGATTGCCAGCCTGGCGCCGGCGGTGGAGAGCGCGCAGGCGATGTGGAGTGCGATACCGCGCGCGGCGCCGGTGACCAGGGCGACTTTGTTTTTGAGGGAGAAGTAGGCGTTGAGTTGGTTCATGGCGGCATGGTATTTAAAGTGCCTCCCCCACTCCTGATGCATACAAGTTTCCAATCAAGTCCTTTTCACTCCCTTGTAAGCGACATTTTTTGCTTCAAAGAACTAAGATGATCGTAGTTGTTAGCTCAAGTCGCGTATGGAGGTTTCTCAAGTTATATGCTCCCGACGCACTTATGCTGCAGGAGCATCCCCAGCAAACAGCAATTCTTGCAATCCAAACAATACCAATTGGTATTAAATAAAACAACTGTTTGGTACTCCATATTGAGGATGCGAGTCTTGACAATTGCCTTATGCATACACCAACAGAAAAAAGAGGGTTTTCCGAGCGACTACGTGGTGCGCTTGCCCAAGCATCGCCTTCGGTGACGACATCCAGCGAACTGGCAAGACAGTTTTCGTTGCGCTACAAAGAGGGCTCGATTACGCCAGGAGCGGTACGTAAATGGTGGAATGGCGAAGTAATCCCTGCCGAAGACAAACTTGATGTTTTAGCCGCGTGGCTTAAAGTGCCTAAACATTGGCTGCGGCACGGAGATGCTCCAAAAAACAAGAAAGGTGAGCATCCCAACGAAGCGAACAACGCAGAGGAGATAATTCTGTTGCAGCGCTGGCGATCATTGTCAGCCAGTAGGCGCAAGATAGTTTTGGCGCTACTGACTGAATTGGGGAAAGATTCCTAGCGCTAAACAAACTCAATCGTGGAGATCCCTCCATATGGAACGCAGGTTTAGGTCTTGCGATAACACATTCCAAACGCCAGATCTGAGATCCTAACTCTGCCCCCTCCCCGCGAGACTCAAATAGCGCTGCTCTCATCGGCTGGTTCCATGATCTGCTCGCGCGCATACCGCGTTGGCGGCAGTCCGACATGGCGTGTGAACGCGACGCTGAACGTGCTTGCGGAACTGTAGCCCACGCGTTCCACCACTTCGGCGATACCTGTTTCTCTGCGTCGCAACAGGTTCTTCGCCAAAGCCATTCGCCAAGTGAGCAGGTATTCTATCGGGGGGACGCCTACTGCGCGCCTGAATCGTTCGAAGAATGCCGAGCGGGAGAGTGCAGCCTCCTTTGCCAGCTGCGCCACCGTCCATGGTTCGGTCGGCCTTTCGTGCATCCGTCGTATGGCGAGCGCGAGGCGGGGGTCGGCAAGCCCGCGCAAGAGGCCTGGCGACGCTGCCGTTCCCGCCGTGGAGCGCAAGGCTTCGATGAGCAGGACTTCCAGCAGGCGCGCCAGGATCACGTCGCGTGCGGGTCGCAACGCGCGGGATTCATCGCCCACTAGCTGTACGAGAGTGGCTAGCCGCTGCTCGCCGCGCACGAACACCAGTTGCGGGAGGAGCGAAATCAGCAAGGCGGCGTCCGGCGAACCGAAGACGCAGTGTCCTACGAGTAAGCGAACGTCAGGCGGGCCGCTTTGGATACCGAGTCGCAATTCGCCATTGGGCAACAAGACGGCAGGGAGATCGGCGTCTTCGGCTGTCGTCGGCTCGATGCTTGACATCGTGAAACCATGCGCCGACGGGATCAGGACAAAGTCGCCCTCCTGGAGAGTGAACGGCTCGTGTCCGTCGACCGCAAGGCGGCTGGCCCCGTCGAGGATCACGCAGTAGAAGGGTTGCCCGGACCCCATGCGGCGAACGTTCCAGCGACCTGCGCCGCTGACGATTTTCGAGAACGGTGCGCCCGGCTGGAGCAGTGTGACTACCTCTGCAAGCGGATCGACCATATTGACCATTACCGGACTCCCGCAAACGAAACCTGGACTTTGAATTGTAGCAGGTCCGGCTTCGGTCACTTATAGTTTTGGTACCGCAAACAGCCTAGAGGACTCTCCATGAAAACCATCCTGATCACCGGATGCTCGTCCGGCTTCGGCCTTGAGACCGCCAAGTACTTCCTTGATCGCGATTGGAAAGTCGTCGCCACCATGCGCACGCCGCGCGAAGACTTGCTGCCCCGTTCCGAGCATTTGCGCGTACTTGCGCTCGATGTCACCGATCCGCACAGCATTCGTCAGGCTGTGGAGGCTACCGGGCCGATCGACGTACTGGTCAACAACGCGGGGATCGGCTTGCTAGACGCCCTGGAGGGCATCTCGATGGAAACTGCTCGCGAGGTTTTTGAGACCAACACTCTCGGTACGATAGCCGTCACGCAGGCGGTGCTGCCGCAGTTCAGGCAACGCAAGGCAGGCGTCATCGTCAACGTCACCTCGAGCGTGACGTTGAAGCCGCTTCCCCTGCTGGCCGTCTACACCGCGAGCAAGGCGGCGATCAATGCGTTCACCGAATCGCTTGCGCTGGAACTCCAACCCTTCGGCATAAGAGTAAGCCTGGTGCTGCCGGGACGGGCGCCAGATACCCGCTTTGGCGAGAATGCCCAGCCCCGGATGCAAGGCAGCATTCCCGAGGCGTACGCCGACCTTGCACGGCGTGTGTTCGAAGCATGGGGGCAATCGTCGGAGGTCACCCGGGCGCAGGACGTGGCGGAAGCGGTGTGGCGTGCGGCAACCGACCTGTCGTCTCCGGTTCGCATTGCTGCCGGCGCCGATGCTGTGGCGTTGGCTGGATCACGCTGAATCTGCGGGGGCGGGCCGGGTTTGCGACAACACTTTCTACACGCCGGATCTGGGATCGTCACGTTATCCAAGCCAACAAAGATTCAGAAAGCCGATTCAGACAGTCATTAGCGCTTGCTCACAACCAAGGGAGAGGAAAACATAATTCAGGTCCACCTGTTTCATTTGACGAGCGTCACCGGAATGTCGGTCAAATGGATTACCTTGATCGACACATTGCCAACGATCAGGGAGGTAATCGCACCATGCCCGCTGGTGCCCATCACAATTGCGTCGCAACCCTGCGCTTCGGCATAGCTGGTGATGGTCTGTGCAATGGGGCCGGTTTCTACCCGGCTCACGTAATTCACCCCGGCTTCGGCAAGCAAATGCTGGGCCGCCAGCAGTGCTTTGTCGCCGGCAGCCTCCTCAAATGCAAGCAGCTTCTTGCGTGAATAGTAGGCGTGTACTCTAGGGGATTCGCAGGTGTCTTGAACGTTGAGCAAGTGTATTTCGCTTGCGTCATGCTGGCGATACAGTCTGATGACGTGCCGGACCGCGTGCAGTCCGTGTTCTGAGCCGTTGATGGCTACCAGCAGTTTCTTTAGAGATTTGCTGTCGGGCGCGCTCCGATTTTCTGTTACAGGTCTTGAAAAGTCCTGCTTCTGTGCCGCGCGGCCGCTTGGCATAGTACCCAAACCGAGAGATAGGCTGATCATAACGTCTCCATGAATGATGAGCGGTTCATGGCATTACGGTAGCAGTCTCGATGTAAAGATGTTGTAAATTTTTGGTGGGTCGTGCTGCCTGCTTATCCTGCTTTCATCGGCAACAACACCATTTGCTTACCTGCTTCGATTGCAATCCTTGCAATGCGTACGCTGTTTTTGAAGTTAATAACTTTTATTCACGACCACATCTTTTGCATAGATGGAGCGCATTGCTCAATTGCGGCAATGGGTCAATTCAAAGCTCTGCACGCCTTCGTAGGCATGCATCATGCGCGCCAGCTCGGAGACCGACGTGCCTTTCTTGCTGTCGATCGCTACTGCGATGAAATGCCATTTCGCATGCTTTTCCCTGGAACTGATCGTCAGCGAATCGCCGTCGATCTCATAACCGTGCTCGAACGCGACCTTGCGCAGCGCGTCCTCGCGCGGCGTAAAATCCTTTTCAAATTCGACCGAGACGGCAACGCCTGCCCGCGACGGCAGCCAGCGCTCCAGCTTGACCACCCAGATCATGCACAGGGTGCACAGCAGCGTCAGCGATATCGCCGCAATGTAGAAGCCGATGCCGACCAGGATACCGATGGCCGATGCCGCCCAGATCGATGCCGCCGTCGTGAGCCCCCGGATATTCAAGCCCTCTTTCATGATCACGCCAGCGCCCAGGAAGCCGATGCCGGTGACCACGCCCTGCACTACCCGGGTCGGGTCAGGAGTGATGGACAATCCGACATGCCCCCCATACCAGAGACCGGGATAACCAACAAACACTGTAAGCGCCGCTGAGGCCATGCACACCAAGCCGTAAGTACGCATCCCGGCAGCGCGCCCATGGAATGCGCGTTCATAGCCGACCACCATCCCCAGCAACAAGGCACCCGACAAGTTGAAAAATATGAGGATATTTGCGGTAACCACAGGGGCCGACCAATAGACGGCCAATGAATCAAGGGAAAGCATGTTCATGCACTATTCTTTTTTCTTTTGCGTTGATTTTCATATCCCCTGAAAGGGGCGTGGGAAGGTGTTTATCACTACTTTTGTGATTGTAACGCTGGCAATAAGGTTTCACGGCAATGCTGATGAAGGAACACGAAGTCTGGCGATATCTCAACGCGCCATTGAACAGCTCTTGAACAGGCCGACAAACGACTCCATATGCTTCCTGTGACCGTCCCTATTATGAAGGAGCAACCCGCATGAGTCCGCAAGAAACGCAAGTTTTGCAAGATTTCCTGAATCAACTGACGCAGGCAAGAGGCATCGCCAAGGATCCGCAAGCCGATGCATTGATTGCCAGCGCTGTGGCTCAGCAACCCGACGCCGCTTACTTGCTGGTGCAGCGTGCGTTATTGATGGACCAGGCGCTCAACGCAGCAAAAGCGCAAATCGCGACATTGCAAAGCCAGGTGCAGTCGGCACAAGCGCCAGCGCGCGGTTTTCTGGATCCGGCAAATGCTTGGGGGAACAGTGCTGCGCCTGCATCGCGGCCGACAGCCATCGCAGCGCCATATCAGCAAGCATCGATGCAAACTGCCGCTGCCTACCAGCCGCCAATGCAGGCGCCGGCTGCGGCATCGGGATTTTTTGGTGGTGGGATTGGAAATGTGCTGGGGAGTGTCGCCACCACTGCTGCGGGTGTTGCCGGCGGGGCGTTTCTGTTTCAAGGGATAGAGCACTTGATGGGGAACAGCAGCAATCATGGCGCGGGGCTGTTTGGCCAGCAGGCTGCGGCGGCTCCGGTAGAAAATACGACTATCAACAATTACTACGGCGATGATGCATCGTCGGGCGATAGCTCGGATAACCCAGACAGCACCGCCAGTAATGACATTGGCAATGATGATGGAACTCTTGTGTAATCCACCACTCTCGTCCTTACCGTGCCACACAGGTGGGGAAATCAAAAAATCATCCGCTACCGCACGCTGAGCACTACGCGATCACGAACAGCGAATACTAAATCCTTGTTCGAATGGAGGGAATTGCTAGATCCATGCGTTCAATAACTTCAACGCATAATGACGGGTATAGGCGCTACTTTGGCTCGTTCCAGAGAAATTTCGATGCTTAATTGACTTTTAACTGCGAGGCCGTTAAGTTTTCCGGGACTGAATTTCACCTTCGCAAAGGCGTCGCTGACAAAGCGTTTGGCTTCCTCTGAAAGGTCTTCCTCGTCAATCACGACCTGATCTACCTCTCCCTGCTCATTAATTAGTATGTACGCCCGAGCTACGTGCGGTGGAATGTTATCAGGCAACGCCATGAATGTATCTGGATCAATATCTTGCAAAAGGATCGGATTCTCCGTCAGTTCGTCCGCGCGAAAATAATGCGGCAAGGCCGGGTTGGCAAGCGGAAGAGATGCTACACCCTCGCTCGGTTGAGGCATTGGCGATTGAAGCGACGCTAGCTGATCGCCTGTGATTTCCGGTCCGCTTGGAATTCTGGCCCCAGCTGCGGATGCTGCCGCATGAGGCGGTTCCGCATCGACCGGCTGGGATTTTGAATCACTTTCAGGAGAGGCGAGCGCATTCAAACCAGGTAATATCGGTCGGACCGGCAACTCGATGCTTCCTGATGCCCCTAGCTGCACTTCTACTGTTGTTGCCGCACTTTGGGGGGATCCATAGCTTGCTGTCGCCAGCTTGCCACTATCGAGTACAAAGATCAGGCCAACATGTCCGGCGACTGACAGCAAAAGCGCCAAAAGATAATACTGATTTCGCACGAGCTTCTGATTCTATGAAAATGATGGGATGCATCGCTGCATCCCATTACTGCGTTGTTACCGCGCCTACTGCGTCGTCAATACTCGCCATGAAACCCGTCGAGTGTTGCTGGTTGCAGACGGCTTGATAGGAGGCGTCGTGATAATCGTACCGCCTAGATCGGTGCCCGTCGAGGTGCCATTCGCCGAACGAATCAGCACCCGGACAGTGCCGTCGGCCTGCTCGATCATTACAGGTCGCGTCACCAGACTTGCACCTAAATTGAAACCACTCACTCCGGAAGCGCCATCTACTGCAGCGCCGGTCAGGTAATTCAGCGCGTAAAGGAAGCTGCCCGAAACATTTGGATCGGTCGCTCCGCAAGCGCTGACAGTCGAAACTTGTGGCGTAATCGTCGTGAACACCAAAGTACCGAGAGCAAGCGATGGATCAGTACTGGCACGCTCCCCCCCCGTCAGAAAATCAATGTACCACCCGGTATTGGTTGTCCAATCGACTGGATTGTTGCTACTTGTCCGCACCACTTGACCCGGAGTGCAAAGCGAGACCGGCGAGTTTGCCGGGCACGTTTTAGCAGTCAAGGTTTGCTGAACAAACTTGCTGGTGCTGGTTGGTACTCGCGGATTGGTATAAGTATTCGCGTCCGATTTATCGAGGACAGCATAGAACGACTCGATGCTAGTATCGGCGACGTCAGTGGTGCCCAAATAACGGCCGGTTCCTACGTAGACCACCGGATTGCCATTGACTGTCGCTTCCAGCGGTGCAGCGGTAATCGGTTGCGGATTGCCTGCCGCATCTTTAAAACTGACTAGCAACTGAGCATCGTAGCCGCTGGCGCCGATATTACCGTTGATGTCGAAGCGCCACAGATTACCCAATGTATCGCCGCCGTACGCTGCGATGGACGTATTGTCAGTCAGTGCTTGCACCGAATGGGCGCTGATCCGCGCCATCCCGCTGGGGGTCGCTGTACTACCGGCGCTCGTGACAATGTCCCGGATGGTAGCACCGGTATTAGCGTTCAACACGTAGAGGTGACCGAGGCCATCTGCATTGTTATAACCGGAACTCAGCAATACCACCCACGTACCATCGCTAAGTTTGGTGATTTTCGGATTGCCATAGGAATAGCCCAAGTTGGTATTGGTAAACTCCCACAACAATTTTGGCGTCGTCGGATCCGTAACGTCCAATGCATAGTAGCCTTTTCCTCCGCGGTTCAGACCGCCTACCAGAATACTCTTCCACTGTGCGCTGGTACAGGTTGACGCCGGAGCATTCGGGCAGATATCGCCGGTTTCCGGCGAGTTATCGACGAAGAATTGATGCAATGTGGCGTAATTCTTGTCTGCCAAGTTGTACATGTTCGGCAAAACCATGCTCGGTATGTAGGCCCACAATTCTTTGCCGGACGAAGCGTCAAAGGCATGCACCATGCCGTCATTCGCGCCGACATAGACAGCTCCAACGCGCGATGTAATCGCGCTTGAGGTTTTGAATGCAGCGTAATTAGTATCAGCGTAACTGAACAGCGGCGTTTGTACATATCTGGCTTCTGAAGAAACAATGTCGCCCAGGACATGTGCCCGTGTGCGGAAGTATGTACCTTCATTGCTGCGGTCGCCACGCAGGAAGTTGACCAGCGCCTCGCCGGACGCGCCGCCAGTCGCAATCGTGTTATTGCTTTGTGCGGCGCTGCTCAGGCAATTGCCACCAGAGGTGCAGAACTGCGTCAACCCCGTTGGCGCTGCTCCTGAAACATAGCTAATATGAGGCGCAGTGAAATTTGAATCCAGTCCGGCGGACTGCAGGGTAGCCCAGTCAAATGTTATGAGTCCGGTAGTTGAACCAATTGTCCCTTTGGTATAGATGGTTCGGCTGGTCGGCGCTGTCACGGCAACCGGCGTAGTGGCGGCACCATCGACATTAACCACCTTGGTATTCATCCCGTCGACACCAGTGGCAGCACCATTGAACGTAGTGCCTGAAGAGTAACCGTTGACGACCGTATAGCAGTTTGTTCCTTGGCGGAATACATTGCCAATGATGTAGCTTGTCGATGCCCTCCATGGTGTGGTTGCGCAATCAAGCAGCGTCATCGCCGACCAGTTTTGGGCGCCCAAAGTACCTGTAGTACTCAGTTGCTGACGAATCAGCTCTCCATACCAATCGACAGACTTGTAGGAAGAACTAAATACGTAATTATCAGCAGCGCTCACGTTGGGATTACTGCTGGCAGCGGCAGCGGCGGTACCTGGCCGTGGCGTATTGATGATCGTTGCGAGAGCCGATGTAAGACCGTTGGCGAGCGCCGAAGGGTTAGCTGCACTGAAATACGTACCATGTCCATTAACCGCTGCATGCCATAGGTCATCGATATTAGTATTGGAATTGGACGCTGGAGTGGGCCAGTTACATACTCCGCTAGTCTGCCAAGAACAGATACCCGCGCTTGTATTTGCAGTCGTTCCCTTATATACGTCATAAAAATCGCCGCTGGTGTCATTCCAATAATCCTTGCCGTCTGTAGGCGCATAAATCATCTGACCTTGCGAGCCCAAGCCAAGCGTAAATGTCGTCATGTGCTGAGTGGTGGCAACATCACGACCATTTGACGGCACGTTGTCCGCACACAAGTCATTCGGGGTCGTTGACGGCGAGATGGTTGGACCGGTGCAAGTTCCAGTACCTTGAGTTGTATCGGAGCTACGCAAATCGGTGTTGTAGTAATAAGCTGCCACGTCAGCCAGAGTATTCGAGGTTCCACCTGAGTTCACGGTAGAGCACTGCATTGCGGTGCCTACCGTATAGTTGGGAGCTGTGGATTGCGCCAGGGCGGTGCAAGAGCTTGCGTTCGCAGGTGTACTCCAAGCCGTATACTGACAGTTACTCGTGCTTGAGGCCGTACATGAAGATGCATTTACCCATGTTCCGAGTATTGGTGTTGGGCCGCTCTGACATTGATATGCGGTGCCCACTGTATAAGCAGGCCCGACAGACTGTGCCGTAGGCGTACACGAAGCTGTATTGTTATATGCGGTCCAAGCGGTATACCTACAATTACTAGCACTTGATGCTGTGCACGACGATGCAGTTTGCCATGTCCCGAGGACTACACCCGAAGTCTGGCACTGAACTGCCGTACCTACTGAATAAGAAGTGGGCCCGGTCGACGGTGCTACAGCCGTACACGAATTTGGGCTACTGTTGCTATAGGCAGACCAACCTGCATATTGACAACTGATTGTGGTTGACGAAGTGCTGGACGCAGTGCAACTGGTAACAGCAACCCAACCAGAATCAAGAGTCTGACATTGCGTTTGATTTTTACCACTGGTTACCGGTATACATGACGTTGCGTTAGCCCAAGATGTCCATTTAGAACCTGAATTACTTGAAGTTCTCTTCTGTAATTGCTGTGTATCACTCTGTAACTGATTAGTGCTGGTTTGCCATTGAGGACTGATCGTCTGCGACTGCAATGTGCTGGTACTAGTCTGCGGCTGAGGCGTAACCGTCTGCGACTGCAAATTACTGGTACTGCTTTGTATTTGGGCACTGCCCCCGTCGTAATAGGGACGAGGTAAACCTGCATCCTGATTGCCAACCGACGTCGAGCCATTCATTTTGTAGAATCCCGAATTTTCATTCCAGAAGCCGTCTGTAGAAAGAATGGTGTAGTTTTGCTGGCATGAATACTGCAGCGGATCAACGACAGTAGAACCGTTAAGTGTCTGTCCATTAAGCTTGCCGGCATAAAGCCGGCCGGCCTTTGACAAGGCTGCACGCAAAGGAGTCGAGTTGCCAGGTATTGCGCTGGTAAACGCGTTGTACCAGTTATATTTCTGCGCGCCTGTGAATTCAGCAAGATTAACAAAATCACCACCGGTATTATTGTTAATACTCATATACCCAACGCGAAAACGCGAGACACCATTCGCGATATCGGTTGCCTTGTCTATCGCGGCAAATGCGTTGCTCGCAGAGGTTTTCATCATCTGCATGCGCGATTTGTAATAGGTCCACCAGTTCGCGTAGTTGGTCATTTCCTCATTGCCTGTACAAAGTGTCCCAGCGCAATCTGTTCGAGTGACGGCCTTGCCTGTCTGTCCGGGAAAAGGAAAAACTGCAACGGTGCCAGCGGTAATGACAGCTAGCAAACTATATCCAGGTACTGGACTAGTGCTAAAGGCAGCAGGAGAAGAAAGAGTAATCGTACCGGTTTTGCTCAGCACCGGTGTGGCAACTGTGTTGATTCCCGCAGTGATTGTCACAACACTGCCTGAGGCGGTCGCTCCATAGCCAGCCACTCCGCAAATCCCTGAAATCGATCCGTTACAAGCATTGATGCTTGCGGCGATAGCAGCTGCCATATTTGACGAAGAAGTAGATGCGGCAGTGACAGCACCGGATAAAATTTGTAGTCCATTTACCTTGATGCTGCTCACAGTCGCGCCGGTCAAGATGCTGCTGACCGAAAAACTCGTCGTTCGCGGCGACGGTGCGCGAGCATAGGAGAAGTTTGAACTAAAAGCCGCTTGACAATTGGTCAATGCACTGCTGTCGCACCATCGCAAAACGGCGGGAAAATTGTAAGCCACTCCACTGACGGTGGTAGCGGCACTAGCTGTAATACATTTTCTCAAGCTCGCCGAAGTGCAATATTCTCCGGCTACAGTAGTATAAAAATACTGTGGGGTAGACTGAAGGTCCGATGTTGACGACAAACTGCTCTGGACGCCATATGCATCGTCTCCAACAGCCTTCCAATTTGGCTTGGTACCGGAATTTGCTCCAGTAGTGGAATCCGCTCCCGTCATGCTGGGAAAAGTCGTAGAGTTGACAGCACCAGTGCTATCGACGGCAACAGGTGGCTTGTAGACAACGGCCGGATTGTAATAAATACCGTTATAACCGGCATTCCTGAATAAATACTCCTGATCTGCCGAGCTTGCAGTTTGTCCAGCTGATGAACAATCTCCCCCGCTGCGTGTCGAGTATGTAGGAGAGCATGCCCAGTCTGGCATGAAGTCCCAGTTCATACTGCCCGAATCATCCAGCACCATAAATACGTTTGGCTTTACATCGGTGCTTGAAGGTGCTGAGTAAGTGTTCAACGGATCAGTTGAAATGTCGGTCTGCCCCGCGTGAGCAGATGCGCTGAATGCCAGAGTAATCAGCAAGCTGCTGAATGTTCTGAACGATCGGTTGTTGGTCAAGGCATTCTCCTGAATATTGAAGCACATGTTGCTGCACACGCAATGTTGTTTTTTAATCAGTTCAACGGCGTTCCGTTTACATCGAAACGACTGCCTGCACATAGCTGACTGTATTTCTTGGGCCGCTAACCCGTACAGTGATCCGGTAATACACGACCGAAGGTGCGTTAAGCGGAATCTGCCCGGCTTCTTCGGCATTTCCTGTGGCGGCCTGAACTACGGGGGACGCGACGCATGAGGCTCCACCTGTTTTGGAACCGGCGTTGTTGCACAAGCGGTCGATGACATAGCTGACGTTATTCCCGGCCGAATCGAGAGCTACAGCTTGACGCGCTCTCGTGGTCGCCAGAGAACTAGACCAAAAGTTATCCCATGACTGGCCGGCCCCGGGACTATTCGTCGCAGCGCTGCCATTGGCAGCGTAGCCATTTGTAGAATCGTCGGCATCGAGCGTACTGCCGGTATTGTTAGTCTGCAGCCAAGCTGTCGCGGCCTCGACTCCTGTATCGGCCGAATGGGTGGCAGCTTCCTGAAACGCCAGATTGCCAGCGATGATATTGGCGCTATCGACTGACCGCATCAATGCAAGCGCAGCCAAAGTCATCGCTATCAATACAATCAGAGCGACGAACAACACCACGCCAGATTGCTTGGTGCGGAGTTTTAACGGATGCGACGGTATGTGGTTTGCGGTTAACATCCTTGCGTCACTCCCATCCAACCGACATTGCGTATCGGTATTACAGTTTCAAACACCTTATAGCGATAGTGTTTCCAGGGTTCGTCTGCCGCCGTATTTGGCCCTAGGGTGCCGGTGGCAGCGATAATTGAAGCGGTAGCGTTTTCCGACCAGGTGGGAGCATTGACAGGGATAGGAGAATTCAATGCGGTCGCCGTAACAATTCCTTTTTCAAATTGCGCACTGCGTGCCACCAGTACCAGCCCCACAGCGGAAAGCCTGGCCCAGCCGCAAGCAGTGGTCGGCGTACTCTGATCGTGCCCATTGGCATCTGGAATACCGTCCATTGGCGCACTCGTATCGCGCCAATACACGGCTCGCATGCTGACAACGTTATTTGCAATCGGCGCCCATATCGACGGATCGCTGGTATTTGCGGACAAGCCACAATCGTTGGCCTGGTAGTCGCATACCGTCAGATTGCCGCCGCGTATCGCATAGGCCAGCATACTTGGCGTAGGGCCGAGGTTATAAAGCGTGCTACCGGCAGCGCCCGTTCCAACAGTAACGGTGGTCGCTGCAGTCGCCGTAATTCTGTCAAGAACCAAATTGGCGGAGCATACGGCAGGTGCCGCTATGACACGATCGCCTACAGCGAACGCACTAGGCATCTGCACCGTGTCTACGGTGCTGGCCTGCGCATTGATGGGATTACCTTGAGGCTGACCATTGGTGTTGCCATAAACGACTAGCAGTGTGTCAGTATTTGCATCGCCGGCAGGAATGATGCTCGTGGCAGGGTTAACAGTCACTGGAGCCAATGGAATGGCAGTAGCTATACTTGTGCCAGAAGGCAGCTTCCACGTCAGATTGCAGTTAAACAAACCAACCGCACTGATTCCGTAGCCAGCTTGACCAACATCACTCTGCAACTGATTTAAAGCAATCGCCGCAGTACTTTGCGCATCGCCACCGCCAGTAGTGGTGCGCTTGCGCTGCTCCGAGAGAGCGAACACCTGCAACATGATAATGACTGCGATCATGCCGATCGCTAGGCTGACCATGACCTCAACCAAACCGAAGCCAGCAGTTGGGCGATTGAATAATTTTGGCATCGGCAACAATTTGCTCTCCTTACCTGATTTGCGCAACGGTGACGTACTGGTGCTTAGTAGTATTAGCCACCTCGCTTGGCGCCAGCCATTTGACGGTGACCGTCACGATGTTTTGGCTATCGACGTTGACCGTTGCAGAGCTCTGCGGCAAGGCTGCGGACACGTTGGCCAGCCACGCGATATAGCCTGCTCCATTAGGACTGTTGAAGTTGGATTGCATAGTCGCCGTAGTGTGGTCGCTTACCCACATTGTTCCGATCAAAGTATTTGATAACACGGCAGCTTGCGAACGGTATGAAGCGTCGCTGACCTGTTTGACGCTCACACTTTGCAGGCCGACGATGGCGAGGATACCCATCGAGAAAATAAAAATCGCGATGAGCCCTTCTATCAGCATCATCCCTGCTTGCTTGTCCAAAGGTTGAGAGTTTGTAGGCATGGTCATGTCAGCATGCTTGCGGGTCGGTGGGTTTGGAAACGGTAAGCGCCGGATCGCACATGCGAATCTGTCCGGCGGGCGTGACGATGACCCGCAGGCAACGCATCTTGCCGCCGGCGACCGCGCAAGTCCCACCGCCAGAATTGCTGATGTCGTAGACCGCGTTATCCGCAGTCGCCAGAGTGCTTGCAATCACGCGGCCCAGGCCATTGAATGTAAGGGTGTTCGTAAAAACCGTCGTACCGGCCGCTGCGCCGGTGGAAGCTACTACCTCTGAAGTCGCCACCTGTGCCTGGGTAGAGCCTTCGGCCGCGACGCGCTTCATAATGACGGCAGGACAACTGGCAGAAGCCGCGGTACATCCTACTGCCCAAGAAGAATCCGTCGAAGAATCCACTCCGGAAGAAAAATTGACCTGAGTATTCCGCCGAAGCGCTTCTACGCGAGCAAGGCCGAGTCCATTTTGCATTGCTTCAGCGGCATTGCGAATGTTGCTATTCGCAATGAATGCGCTGAAATTGGGCAAGGCAATGGCAAGCAGTATGGCGAAAATCACTATGCCGATCATGAGCTCGATCAAAGTGACACCTTGCTGTTTGGTGGGTAGTGTTAGCACACTCCCCCCTTTTTGGTCACCCAGCAAGTAGCGTTGGTGGTCCAGTTTGCAGGCACAGCTGTCGTTGCTTTGGCATTAGTCTGATCGACGGTATAAGTAAAACCGGTCATCGAGTTCGTGCCAGTCGCGGTCAGCAAGAAGGTCGTAGCATTACTGACACAGCTGAAATTGAAATACTTGCTGGTAGTGCTATCGACAGCGGCGCACGGGGGAGCACCTGCGTAAGTGTGGTTGTCCTGAAAAAACTGCTCCATCTGCACGCGCAGCGTCGATAAATTGGAAGTGGCATCGGGAATTTTCCCGCGGGTGACGTAATCTGCGTAATTGGGCAAAGCAACCGCTGCCAATATGCCGATAATGGCAACTGTGACTAATAATTCAATCAAGGTAAAACCGGCCGAACGTCGGTTCGACTGTTTGCTGAGTCCCATATTTCCCCCTGTTTCCTGCGTTGATCTTGTTCGAAGCATCTCAAATCTTAACGGTCGAAATTTCCGCCATGCAAGTGTTGCAGTATTATAGGTTCGCCGTTTCCTCAAGGTAACCATTTCCCCCCTCCGTCCGTCGCAATCTCAGTACCGCTTATCCAGTTTTGTTTTTAATTTAACAACCGGCATTTAGATACTTCATACTCCTTTGACAACAATCGGCACATATTGAGTGCAGCAGGATAGGTGAATGGCAGATGCAACAAACCGTGTTTTCGGGTATCGCGTCGTGTGCTCCCGCGGTACGCGACGAACGGTCGCTACTTTTACAACGTTTGGTTATTACAATTCCGACTTGGCTCAGTCGATTTTTGACACGATACTTTTCAAGGCCGCACGCTGTGTGGCCAAATATTTATCGCAAATGAAGGTGGTTACGTGAGCGGTTATGCGGTCGACGAGTTTGGCTTGCTATTCATGTTCTGCCTAGCGACGTTAACGTTATCCGCACAACTGAGAAGCGCGATTTTCGCACTTAAACATGCTGGACAATCGCCGAGGATCAAAACGCGACAATGAGTTGGTACATATTACGACCATCACCAGGGTCGCAGATTTTGTTTTGAATACATAGGAACAAACGCAGATCCCTGGTTCACCGAGCAGTGACACATATCTGACGAATTACATCTCGAAAGCGCAGACAATATTGCCTGGAGCAGGACGTAACCACAGCTCCAAGCTGTGCCGGACTTGTACGCTGAATTTGGCTGCCATGCTTGGGAATGTCAGGGACAGGCCGGGGAAAAGGTCGCCTCTATTCATTCGGCAAATTTTCTTAGGCAAACCCCTGATCTCTTATCTTGCTGAAGATTAGCTATCGTGACGCCCAGCAATCCGCAGCAGTTGCAGCCGGCGCCTTGGCTTTATCGGTACTCCTCTTACCGGTGCTGTCCAATAAGAAAGTCCCGCATTTATCGTTTGTCACCGGTACCGCTTGCAACGTAAATGAACTGGCGTTCGAATCGCTGACAGAAAACGTATATTTTGAGCCGATATCACCCCATGTCGGCAAACTGAGCGGCTTGCCGCCTGACAGGTAGCTGTTGTTAATCGTATATTGCTGCTGCATCCAGTTAGCGTACTTCAGCAGCGTCGCCGTTGCCTGGGCGCGGTTGCCGCGCTGGACGTACTGCGTGTAATTCGGTACTGCAACCGCCGCCAGGATGGCGACTACCGCTACCGTGATCATTACCTCAATCAGCGTAAAACCGCGCTGCCAGGAGAACATATTCCGATCCCTCATATATACCCTTTCAATCGTTTAATTTGGCTTGATCGACAACTGCCGCCAGCGCCGCACCGCCACTCCCGTCGTCAGGTATTCCTGACAATGCGGCTTGCCGTCAGAACCAATCGTATTGATGCAGCCGGGTTGGGTGACGTCGGGATTGGGTACGGGCAAAGCAGTACCCACGGTACCGGGCACCTTGGCCGAACTCAAATTGACGTTGGGTGGCGTGTCGGCGACGATCAGATGGAATTTGTCGGTATAAGCCCCGCTCAGGAAATTCGCCCCCAAGATTTGGGAGGAGCCGCCCCCGGCGCACGGGTCTGCAGTATTCGGCGTCAGCGAGGTCGTCAGTACGATAACGTCCTTGATGATCCGCAAAGCGCCGACGGTGCGCTCGCCGCTGGCAGACGGATAGTCGATATACCAGCCGCGCTTGCTGCTCCAGGCAACGGTATTGGTCGACAAGGTACGGCCGAGCAGTTCGCCGGTTTTCGAAGATACATCTGTCAGCGTTTGCACCTGTAGCTGGCTGCGGCCGGTGACCGCGTTTGCACCAGGCTTGTCCCATATGCCATACAGACTCTGGACATTGGTATCGGCCAGGTCTTCAGTTTCAAAGTATTTCCCAGTGCCGAACAGCACCATGAAACCTCCCAGGGGATGTGGTGCGATGACCGGCGCCTGCACTATCGGCTGCACCTTCGGCACGCTGCTCTGATCTTTGGCTGTAAACAAGGTGCTGCGATTCCATTGCGCATCGCTGGCATTGCTTAGGTCGAACTTCCAAAGATTGCCTTGCAGATCGCCAGCATAGGCGGCAATCAGCTGGCGCGACGCATTGAACAGCAATGCCGGTGCGGACAAGCCGTTCTGCGCTGTGGCGCTACCGACGCCGGTGTCGATTTTCTTGATCAGGGCGCCGGTCTGGATATCGACCAGATACAGCACCGCATGACCGTTGGCGCTGTTGTAACCGTTGCCGAAAATGGCTGCCCATTTATTGTTGGCCAATAACACGACGGCCGGCGCACCCAGCACATTACCCATGTCGGCATCGCTTGCAGTAGCGTTGTACTCCCACAAGACACTGCTTTCCGCCAATCCGTCGGTCTTGGTAACATCGATTGAAAACACGCTCTGCGCACCGGCGCCGGTGCTTCCTAATAGAATATTCTTCCACGCGCCGCCGACATAAGCGTCGCCTTCCGCCAACGGACCATCGACAAAATAATGATGGCCGTAGTTAAGATCGCTCAGGGTCTTCAGATTAGGGTAGACGCTATTCGGTATGAAGGCGAATTTCTCGGTTCCGCTGGTATCAAATCCATGCAGCATGCCGTCGTTGGCGCCGACGTAGAGCATGCCGCTGCGCGCCGCCTTGGTTGTCAGGAAAGCGTTATAAGTACTGCCTCCAGGGATGCTTGCCGGTAGCGCCGTGTAACCGAAATCGTTGCTCTTGATATAAAGCGGCGTCGAATTGACGATGTCGCCGAGTTTGTTCTGGCGATAACGGTATACGCCCGCACCGCTGCCGTCCGGCGCTTTCTCCATCGCCGAACTGCCTTTGAGATAGTCCAGCACATTAGCCGATACCAGGGCCGCTTGCTGACTGTCGGTGCCGACGGTCAGATTTTCCCAAACAAACTTCTTGGCACTCTTGGTCGTTGGATTCCAGGTCACGATGTTACGTTTTTCGTAATCCGGCAACAGCGTTGCGGCATCCCATTTCGGCGTAGGATCGAGCTTTCCCTTGGCGTCGACCGGATGTGCTTTCAAATGCCCGGTCCAGCTGCCGGAGTCGAAGCTCGGCACATAAGCGACGGCATCTTTGCCTCCCGGCACCGCCCCACCAGGTACCGAAGCATTGCCGCCGGAACCTGAGGCCCTGCCGATTTCGGCCAGGATGCTGTTCAGGCCGTCTTGCAGATTCTTGGGATTCTTTGCGCTGAAATAGCTGCCGTGGCCATTGACTGCCGCGTGCCATAAGTCATCGATCGCGGTATCAGTATTCTCCTTTGGTATACCCCAGCTTCGTTTTCCTTGCTTAATTTCTGCATAGTGGCCACTGGTTGCCGTCTTATAATCCGCTTGATAAATCAAATTTCCATTGGCGCCCAAACCAATGGTGTGCGTTGTCATGTGCTGCCAGGTTGCCGGATCGGTCGAGGTCGCCGTAATTTTTCCGGCAGTGCCGCCATTACTGCCGCGCACCCCGATGTCGGTGATCCAGTACTTCATCGCCGCATCCGCCAGTGAATTGGAAATTCCAGTGCTTCCCTCATGGAACGGGGCCGGAAACGGATCTCCTGCTTTCAACGCTCCGCCGGAGACAGGATCATACGAAACCGGTGCGGGCAAAGCCGGCACCAGCTTGTCCTGATTGCCGATTGAGCTTGGCACAGTGCCATTCCAATATCCGTCGGTGGCAAGAATCGTATAATTTGCCTGGCATTTCAATTGAATAGGGTCTGGGGTTGAAGATGGTGCACCATTCATTGGCTTGCCCATGTAGTATTGCCCGACCTGATTCAAAGCATCGATCAGCGGCGTAGCGCCGTTAGGCTTGATCGCATACAGCTTGGCATACCATGCGGATTTTTGCGCTGCATTGAAAGTCGATATCGGAACGAAATTGCTTGCATTGTCGTTGATCGTCCCAAAGCCCACCCGGAAGCGGTCGTTGATACCGGAAAATACGGTTCCCAGCGAAGTTTTCGTCAACAGAATGCGCGTCCGGTAATACGAAAACCAATTGGCGAAATTCTGAATTTCCTCGGCATAGGTACAGGTGGCGCCTGCACAGTCGGTACGACTGGCAACGCGCGGATAGACATTTCCGCTGACAATGTCTATCCGTGTGTAATATTTATCGGTATCCTCCCCTATAGCGCCAGTCGGTGTCCCGCGCCCTATCCAGTTATAGTAGAACGCATACTGCGCTACTGAGTTTGCCCCTGATGCGCCACAGTTTATGCTAGAAAAATTCGTGTTATAAAACGGTAGAGTGAATGACTTGTTGTAATAGCATTTGGCGCCGATGTTCGTCAACTTTGTACCCGGATTCAGATACGGATCGATGATGGTTGCCGTAGTGCTGGCGTTACCCATCGATGTGCCGTTAGCCTTCACTCCAGGCGTATAAGTCGTTGCCGGGTTGTAGTAAATCTGGTTCCAGGCGCTGGAATAATAAGAGAGCTGGGTTTTCCCGGCATTGAATTCCACCGTTGCATCCGTACCCGTCACAGTCCCCCACACCATACTTCCCGAATTGTCCAGCATATACATAATGTTCGGCGGCGGCGGCACCGGCAGGAACAGTGGCGACTGTGCTATTTCTGCAAGGGCCACGCCCGATACCGCGGCCATGCCCAGGCAAACGCAATGCGCCGCCAGCTTGAGCAAGCGACCATACGAAAAAACGCGCGCTACACTTATTCTTAACATGGAATTTTCCTACTCTCAGAATTTCAAATAACTTTGCAACATGACTTTTGCGTTAGCGCTTGCGAAGGTCGTATCGACCCCGAAAGCGGTAACCCGATAGACTTTGGCGCTTACATCTCGCGTTACCTGAGTGCCCCCCATCGCGATCGTTGTGGTCACGTCTTCGATAACGCATTGCGCAGCACCGCTTGCCGCTGGCAGACCCAAGGTCGCCGTGGTCGGCGCCGTTGCAGGCCAGGTGTCCCAGACGTTGGCGCCGGCAACCGGTGTGGTGATCATGCGGTCCAGCGGCTGGGCCGCCGCACCGGCTTTGGGAATGATGGAATTTTTTTGCGCGCCTGTTTCGCAATAACGCAAGCCGCTTTCCGCAGCCTGGAACGCCAACTGCTGATTACGTGAATTGGCCGCCATTTTTTCATCCAGCGTCACATTGCGCATGGCGACGGCCCCAATCAGCATCATCAGCACCAGGAAGATCAGCACCATCGGCAGTGCGATGCCGGTTTGTGAAAATTTTGTATTTGCCATAAATGTGTTCGATAAATGATCGGCTTCGGTCAGTTGAGCAAACTGGCCGTGGCGTTATTGCGCAAAGTGAATACGCGCGTCATGGTGGTATGCAGAAAACGATCGCTTGCGACGGTTGGCTTGGTCGCGTTGCATTTGTAGTAGCTTTGCCCGGTGGCTCCGCTCACCACACGATTCGTGCCATGCATCTCCAGGCACACAGTCACCGTGACCACACGATCCCAGCCAACCTTGTTGTTGCCGTTGATGGCGTCGGCGGTGCCAGCGACAGTCGCGTCGGTCGTCGATTGCACCGGTGCATACTGGTTGCCGGTGTCGAGGTCGTACGTAATCAGCAAATTGTCGACGTTGCTTAGTACCGGCTGTGGGGCCCTGGTCCCTGCATTCCCTCTGCAATACAAGGTGCTGGTCTTAGTGTCGACATAAAAATTGTTGATGACGATACCGCCCTGCGTGCTGCTGGCGTTGACGGCCTGGGTCCCGCTGCAATCCGTCCCTGCGCCGCTAATGTTGGTTGCATCGTAATAGGGTTCGGTGGTGTAACTGACGGTGAACGCGGAAGGCCCGGAGATGTCGGAAGGCGCCGGAACCGGTGCGGCGGCACAAACCGGGCGTACGGCCACCGGCGTGACGAAGCCGTAATTACATCCGGTCAGTCCTTTCAGATCGGGATCCGACGCTGGCGGAAAGTCCGTGGTGGTTCCGCTTTGCATGTTGCCGAAACCCGCCTGCATCAGATTACGGCCAATCAACGCTAGCGCATAACGGCCATCTTCCTGTATGCGCGCATTGTCGTCGTTCAGACGCGAGCTGGAACGGCTGTTGAAGTAGAGACTGCTCAGGAACAATAATAAAAGCAGGCCTATGACCAGCGAAACCATCAGTTCGACCAGTGTAAACCCGTGCATGCCGGTGCGGCGGGCGGCTGTCGCCGAGTGTGGAGTCATCATGGCATCACCGTGGTCTGAAAGCAGCGCATTTCCTTCTGTTCGACGCCTGAAGGAAATACCGAAGCGTCGCAATTGGCGTCGGACGCATTGGCCAACAACTTGTCGGGTTCGCTGTAATACACCGTGACAGTCATGCCCTGCTTCGGGTCGTAGGCCGATACGTTGCCCCAGCCCCCGGCCAGCGCCCGGTTGAGGGTGACACGCCACTCGTAGATATCCCGGTTCGCAATTTCTTGTGCATTCGCGCAAGGTGGTGGATCGGCCTGGGCAGAACTGGCGCATGCCGGTACGGTCGATGGCGGCGCAGCGGAATACTGGTCATTCTTCAACGAATAAGTCACGGCGTTGCTCGCCCCACTGGCGGCCGTCTTGGTAACGGGTGAGGCGTTGGCGCGTATCCGATCCGCCATATCCGCACCCAGCTGGCTGGCCAGTGAGCGGAAATGCGCCACTTTCTGATATTTCAATGCAGCCATCTGCAAACCCGCGAGACCGAGCAGCGCAAAGGCAGATATGGTGATGGCGATCAGTACTTCGATCATGCCAACGCCACGTTGCCGCTGTGTGGCGAGTGGCGAGCTATTCTTGAGAAAGACCATATTTCCCGCTCCCTTCAATTGCTTAAAAAATGTCATGCCGGGCATGTGTCTGCACCTGCCGGAAGCGCACTAATCCGTCCGCTTGGCGAAAAGCAGACCTTGTGTGAAAAGTCGTTTTTGAAAGTAAACGTAAAATCACCAGGTGGAGCCGGCCAGGGTGCGCCGCTCGCGTTATAGGTAATCGCTGTCGCCGTTGATGCCGGCGTAATGCTGGTCCCGGCATTGAATGCGCCCTGGCGCGCCAGAATGCGATGTGCGGAAGATGCATCCGAATCCGGAGAGTCCGCAGCTGTGCCCACATAGATCAGCCAGCCGCTGGACCAGTTGCTATTACTCTTATCGCAAGCGTTCGATCCGCTTTCGGCACCGCTGCTACGGCAAATGGTGACTGCACCGGCGCGCTGAATCGCTTCGGAGCGCGCCAGCATGGTTGCGGCAATGAATTCATTCACATTGCCGGACAGACGCGTCTGGTTGATGAACTTGCCCATCGATGGCAATGCCACTGTTGCAAGTATTGCCACGACAGAAATGGTGACCAATAACTCTATTAATGTAAAACCCTTGCCTGAACGAAAAATAGTGCTTTTACAACACTGATTAAAATGCAATAAAATGCCAAATTTACTTCTTTGCACGTTAGATCCCCCCCGGGAAAATGCTGATTTAACGAGCATCTATTATAAATTTTGCATTGCCACATAGAAACCATTTGGGACTCCGCCTATCGTTGCTTCGCTACCGCTCATCTGTTACAAATTGTAATTAAACAATATTTTTTGTTTCAAATTGTAATAAACAAGAATTTTTTATTTATCTGTGATTTTATTTTTTCAGCGATCTGAAAGACTGTTTTCAATTGCGCTCCTCCTCATAAGCGCAGCCGCCAAATGCTATAATCCGCGCTTCCCGCAAATGGGCCGATAGACGCCTGATGTGCGGTGCTGCACTGCCGTTGCAGGTGAGCGATACTCACCGCCCAACGATCTTTGCCGCTGTATACGGTCATCCTTGTCCAACGCCATGCGCAGATGCGGCATGGCTTTCATCTAACGGAGTTTGCTATGTCGGCAACAATGCGGCCTATCCGCCTGCTTATTCTTTTCCTGCTGGCGACGCTGGCGTTTTCTGCCATGGCGATCGAGCGTGATTTCCCCGCCACTACCCTGCGTGGCAACATGACCATCACCGACTACCCCAACGTCACGATGAATGGCAACGTCCTGCGGTTGTCGCCCGGTTCACGGATCTGGAATACCCAGCAGTTGACGCAGATTCCCAGCTCGCTGGGCAGCGATACTTACCGGGTGAACTACACCGTGGACATGCAAGGCGATATCGACCGCGTCTGGATCCTGAGTCCTGACGAGGCCAGCCAGAAAATTGAAGCGCAACGCAATAGCCAGAAACGGTAATTAGAAGTAGTCATGGAAAAAACGATGCAAAAGAAAGTATTCATCAAGACCTTCGGCTGTCAGATGAACGAGTACGACTCGGACAAGATGGCCGATGTGCTGAACGCTTCCGACGGACTGGTCAAGACAGATCGCCCGGAGGATGCCGACGTGATCTTGCTCAATACCTGTTCGGTGCGCGAAAAAGCGCAAGAGAAAGTGTTTTCCGACCTCGGCCGCCTGCGCGAGCTGAAGCGTCTCAATCCCGATCTGCTGATCGGCGTCGGTGGCTGCGTGGCGTCGCAAGAGGGTGCGGCGATCGTCAAGCGCGCACCGTACGTCGATATGGTGTTCGGCCCGCAGACCCTGCACCGGCTGCCGGAGATGATCAGCCAGCGCCGCACTACCGGCAACGCACAGGTTGACATCAGCTTCCCTGAAATCGAAAAATTCGATCACATGCCGCCGGCCAAGGTCGACGGCGCGACCGCGTTCGTGTCGATCATGGAGGGTTGCAGCAAATATTGCAGTTATTGCGTGGTGCCTTACACCCGCGGCGAAGAAGTCTCGCGCCGTTTTGAGGATGTGCTGACTGAAGTGGCCGGGTTGGCCGAGCAAGGCGTCAAAGAAATCACGCTGCTGGGCCAGAACGTCAATGCCTTCCGCGGCGAGATGGCGGACGGCGAGATTGCCGACTTTGCCTTGTTGATCGAATACATCGCCGAGATTCCAGGCATCGAACGGATCCGCTTTGTCACCAGCCATCCGAAGGAATTCACACAGCGTCTGATCGATACCTACGCTAAGGTGCCGAAGCTGGTAGATCATTTGTACCTGCCGGCGCAACACGGTTCCGACCGTATCCTGTCGGCCATGAAGCGCGGCTATACCGTGCTGGAATACAAATCGGTGATCCGGCGCTTGCGCCAGGTGCGCCCGAACATCACGATTTCGAGCGATTTCATCATTGGCTTCCCAGGCGAGACCGATGCCGATTTCGAGGCATTGATGAAGCTGATTACCGATATCGGCTACGACAACAGTTTCAGCTTCATTTTCAGCCCGCGTCCTGGCACGCCTGCGGCCAATCTGCAAGACGATACGCCACATGAGGTCAAGCTGAAACGCTTGCAGCACTTGCAATCGGTTGTTGAACAGAACATGAGCAAGATCAGTGCAGCAATGGTCGGCACTGTACAGCGCATCCTGGTCGAAGGCCCTTCCAAGAAAAATCCGGATGAGCTGCAAGGCCGCACCGAGAATAACCGGGTGGTCAATTTCAATGCAGGGCCAAACGGCGCGCGCCTGATCGGCCAGCTAGCCGACGTCACGATTACAGAAAGCCTGGTCTATACCTTGCGCGGCGAAATCGTCGTGGCAGAATAGCGTGCGTAGCGTACGACATTGCGTCCACCGACCAACCAGACAAGATAAACACGCCCCGGTTTGAAAACTAAAACTCCTACCCAGCCGCATTATTTCATCCCGCAGCCGCTCGACAATACGCGGCTGGCGCACCTGTGCGGACCGCTGGATGAAAACCTGCGTCAGATTTCCGCTGCGCTGGATGTCTCGATTTTCCGCCGTGGCGACAAGTTCATCGCAGCTGGCAGCAACGCCGAGCGCGCCGTGGAAATCCTCGACCAGTTCTACGCCGTCGCCAACAAAGTGGTTTCAGTTGACGAGATCCAGTTGGCGCTGGTTGAGCAACGCGCCAAGCTGGGTATAGGGAAGAAAATCAAATCCGCCAAGAGCAACGGCAAGGCTGGCGCGGATACGGATGAAGAGGCGAATGCCGATCCGGCAGATGCCGAGCTGACCGAAACCGATATCGAAAGTCCGGTCCTGAAGACTCGCCGCAGCGATCTGCGCGGCCGCACTCCGCATCAAAGCCAATACATCCGTTCGATCCTGGAACATGACGTCACACTCGGTATCGGTCCGGCCGGCACCGGCAAGACCTATCTGGCGGTGGCCTGCGCCGTCGACGCGCTGGAACGCGATGCCGTCAAGCGCATCGTGCTGACGCGGCCGGCGGTCGAGGCTGGCGAACGCCTGGGCTTCCTGCCGGGTGATCTGGCCCAAAAGGTCGATCCTTACCTGCGCCCGCTGTATGACGCACTCTACGATTTACTCGGCTTTGACCGCACCCAGAAAATGTTTGAAAAGCAGGCGATTGAAATCGCTCCGCTCGCTTATATGCGTGGCCGCACCCTGAACCACGCTTTCATCATCCTGGACGAAGCGCAAAACACCACGCCGGAACAGATGAAGATGTTCCTGACCCGGATCGGCTTCGGCAGCAAGGCCGTGGTGACCGGCGACGTTACCCAGATCGATTTGCAGCGCGGCCAGAAGAGCGGCCTGATCGACGCCATGAACATCCTGAAAGACGTGCGCGGCATTGCCTTTACCCGCTTCAACAGCAGCGACGTAGTGCGCCATCCTTTGGTAGCGCGCATAGTCGATGCCTACGAGAGCGCGGCGCAGGCGACGCCGGTGGCGTCTACCCACGGCGTCATCGAAGCCGCTGCGCCAGCGCCCGTCAAACCTGCCAAGCCGGTGCAGACCGGCATTACCAAAACAGCTCGCAGCCGCCATGCCGTCAAAAAATAAACTTTCCTTGTCTGTACAGTATCCCGACCCGCGTCTGAAAGACAGCGTACCGCGCCCGCAATTGCGGCGCTGGGTGCAGGCCGCCCTGCTGGCGCCGGCCGAGCTGACAATCCGCTTTGTCGATGCCGAGGAAGGCCGCAGCCTGAACCGCGATTACCGCGGCAAGGATTACGCCACCAATGTGCTGACCTTCGCCTACTCCGAAGATCAAGAGGAAGAAGACAACGGTGTCACCCAGGCCGACATCATTCTTTGCACCGATGTCCTGGAGCGTGAAGCCAAGGAACAAAACAAGACTGTCGTGGAACATGCCGCGCATCTGGTGGTGCATGGCGTCTTGCATGCGCAGGGATATGACCATGAAGACGACGACGAAGCCGCCGAAATGGAAAACCTGGAAATTGAAATATTGCAGGCCTTGGGCTGGCCTAACCCTTACGCCGTCAGCTAATAGTTGCCACACATCACAAAAAAACGCCGCAATCGCGGCGTTTTTTATTGGCGGCACACTTCGTCACCGTCCATTTTATTATTAAAAATCAGTCACTTAGGAAAATTTCTTCCATCATTTTAATGAATGTAATAAACGCAATATTTATCACTTGGATAATATTTTTTGGCGCAGAATCTACTTAAACCTCTTATCTTTTTTATTAATAAGAATATGATGAATTAGTGTAATGAATCGATTTGGCCTGCGACTAAGCCACATGAAAACGATCATAGCCCCGCTGCCGGAGACAATCTTGAACCCTGTCACACCTCCCCTATTGACCACGCCTCTTTCCTTGCAGGTAGCCTAAATGTCAACATCCATACTCAAAAAGCCTGTCGTACATCCGCTCTGGCTACGCATCACACATTGGCTTAATGCACTGGCGGTGATCGTCATGATCCTGAGCGGATGGCGCATCTATAACGCATCTCCGATCTTCCCGTTCCGCATTCCCAGCGAATGGACCTTAGGCGGCTGGCTGGGCGGCGCCTTGCAATGGCACTTCGCGGCGATGTGGCTGCTAGCCTTGAATGGTTTGATTTACCTGTTGCTGAACACCGGCAGCGGCAGATTGTGGAAGAAATTCCTGCCCCTGCGTCCGCGCGAAGTCGTGCAGGACATGCTCAAAGCGCTGCGCGGCAAGCTGCAGCACGACGCGCTTGACCACTACAACGCGGTACAAAAGCTGGCATACGTCTCGGTCATCCTGGACTTGATACTGCTGGTGGTTTCCGGGCTGGCGATCTGGAAATCGGTGCAGTTCCCAATATTGCGCGAACTGATGGGCGGCTTCGACAACGCCAGGATCGTCCATTTTTGCGCGATGGCATTTTTAGTCGCTTTTATCGTGGTGCACATCATCATGGTGGCGCTGGTTCCACGCACGCTGCTGGCCATGCTGCGCGGTCGTTGAGGAGAACATGATGATCAAGAAAAAACTTGGACCGGCCTCGCTGCTCGACACCGAATCCATATTGAAGGATGCGCAGCGTGAACTGGCCTTGCCGTCGCGCCGCCTGTTTGCTAAACGGGCGCTGACCCTTGGCGGCCTGTCGCTGCTGACCGGCTGCAACATTACCGATGAAGCTTCCGTCAACCGCATGCTGGAACGCATCTCGCGCATGAACGACGGCGTGCAAGGCTGGCTGTTCGATCCGAAGCGCCTTGCACCCACTTACACACAGGCCGAGATGACCCGGCCCTTCCCGTTCAACGCGTATTACGGTATTGAGGACGTCCCGGATATCGATGGCAGCGATTATCAGCTGGAAATTCTCGGACTGGTGACCAACAAGCGTCCGTGGACGCTGGAGCAATTGCACAAGATGCCGCAGAACGAGCAGATCACCCGGCATATCTGCGTTGAAGGCTGGAGCGCCATCGGCCGCTGGGGCGGCATCCCGTTCTCTTACTTCCTCAAGATGATCGGCGCCGACCTGAACGCCAAATATATCGATTTCCAGTGCGGCGACGATTACCACACCAGCATCGATATGGCGACCGCACTGCATCCGCAAACCCAGCTGACGCTGACTTACGACGGCCAGATCCTGCCGCCGAAATACGGCTTCCCGATGAAATTGCGGATGCCGACCAAACTCGGCTACAAGAATCCGAAGCACATCGTGTCGATGGAAGTAACAAACAAATACCCCGGCGGTTATTGGGAAGACCAGGGATACAACTGGTTCGGCGGATCGTAATTGCTGGCTCTGCAACCTACTGCGCGACTCAATCTCGGGGGTTGCGATGCTCACCGTACTTGCGTACGGCGGCTGCGCTTCTCGCCCCCGATCTTGAATCGCTCGCTACGGTTGCAGAACCAGCCGAATTGTCTTTTTTGTTTAACTGTTTTTTTGGCGCTTTTGCCACTTTTACCTGGAGATCTGAAATGAAAAAAAGCCTGACAATCCTGTTGGTTACCGGCCTGATGATGAGTGCTGGCGGCGTTTATGCACAAGATGCAATGTCGAAAGATGCTGCGCCTATGGCCAAGGATGCAATGTCGAAAGACGCTGCGCCTATGGCCAAGGACGCCATGTCTAAAGATGCAATGAGCAAGGACAGCATGTCGAAGGACGCGATGGCCAAGCCGCATAAGAAGATGATGCACAAGAAAGACGCCATGTCCAAGGATGCGATGTCGAAGGACGACATGAGCAAGGACGGCATGGCCAAGGATGAAATGAAAAAATAATTATCATACTGATAATTCCGAAGGATAGTGCTTTTTTGGCACTATCCATTTTTTATGTGGCGAAATCGCCAGACAGGATCACAATATGACCATCGTGACACACGCGTTTCGTCGTCCTGTCACATATTTGTTGTATGCTATTGCTTCCGAAACAATGTGAAACCAAGGCTAACGCCATATGCCAGAGCACCCTAGTAGCGTCAAATCATTTGACGCTAAACCCCACCGGTCATTATTTGAACGCCTGACCGCACTGATTTCTCCCGAACCTGAAAACCGCGCCGAACTGCTCGACGTGCTGCAAGACGCACACGAACGCAACCTGATCGACGCCGATGCGCTGTCGATGATCGAAGGCGTGTTCCAGGTTTCCGACCTCTCCGCCCGTGACATCATGATCCCGCGTTCGCAAATGGACATGATCGACGTCACCAAGCCCATCGAAGACTGGATGCCCGAAGTCCTGTCGACCGCCCACTCGCGCTTCCCTGCCGTCGACGGCGAACGCGACAAGGTGATCGGCATCCTGCTGGCGAAAGACCTGCTGCGCTATTACGCTGAGGATTCGTTCGACGTCCGCGACATGTTGCGCCCGGCAGTGTTCATCCCCGAATCCAAGCGCCTCAATGTGCTGTTGCGCGACTTCCGCGCCAACCGCAATCACATGGCGATCGTGGTCGATGAGTACGGCGGCGTCGCCGGCCTGATCACGATTGAAGACGTGCTGGAACAGATCGTCGGCGACATCGAGGACGAATACGATTTCGATGAAGAAGAAGACAATATCCTGGCCATCCGCGACGGCGATCACGGCGGCCGTTGGCGCATCAAGGCACTGACCGAGATCGAACAATTCAATGAGACGCTGGAAACGGCGCTGGTGGATGAAGACGTCGACACCATCGGCGGCCTGGTCGCCAATCACCTCGGCCGCGTGCCGCGCAAAGGCGATGAATTCACCATCGACAACGTGCACTTTGAAGTATTGCGCGCCGATGCACGCCAGGTGCATGTCCTGCTAGTCGAAAAGCTGTCAGAATCTGCCAAGGAAGAATCCTGACAGAGAGAGCGTAGGTCGGGAGGCTTATCCGACCTACCTCAACCAACAGCAACATCAGCCTATGCGTTTTAGCCTTACCTCGATTAAATTTCCTTTCCTGCTCGCGCTGGCCGCCATTGCCGGCGCCATCAACGTCTTCGCCTTCGCGCCTTACGGACTATGGCCGATCCAGCTGCTCACCTTGGCGCTGCTGATTTTCTGTCTGCTGCGTATAGACAGAACCGGCGTCGGTCACATCAAACGCAGCGCCCTGCTCGGCTGGGCCTACGGTTTCGGCTGGGTCGCCCACGGGGTTTACTGGATTTATATTTCGTTGCATGACTTCGGCGGCTTGCCTGGCTGGCTGGCGGTACTGGCGGTGGCCGTTCTGGCGCTCGCCATGGGCGTGTATACGGCACTCTGCGCCGGCCTCAGCGTCTGGCTGCGGCAACGCTGGTCGGCTTCGCCGCTGCTGTTTGCACTGGCGATTTTCCCGGCATTGTGGGGACTGACGGAATGGCTGCGCGGCTGGCTGTTCACCGGCTTTCCTTGGCTCATTTCCGGCTACGCCCATACCTCTGGTCCGCTGAGCGGCTATGCGCCGCTGGTCGGCGTGTATGGTTTGGGCTGCATCTCGGCCGTCATCGCCGGCTGCCTGGCGCTGCTGCCGCAACGTAAGGCACCTGTTATCGCCGCAGTATTGGCGTTAATCGCCGGCCTTGGTTTACACCAGATAAACTGGACTTCGCCACATGGCAAGCCGATTTCAGTGCGCCTGCTGCAAGGCAACGTGCCGCAGGAAGAAAAATTCAACACCGCGCAGATCATCAATTCCCTCCGCCTGTATGTCGACATGATCCGCGCCGTACCGGCTGACCTGATTGCAACGCCTGAGACTGCGGTGCCGATTTTGCAAACCGAATTACCGCCGGATTTCCTGCCTGCGCTGTCTGATTTTTCCCGGCAGACCGGTAGCAATATCGCGCTTGGCATTCCTTATATCGACGGCCCCTATCGCTACTCCAACAGCGTGATCGGCCTTGCGCCGCAAGACAAGGCGGTTCCGGCATTCCGCTATGACAAGCAGCATCTGGTGCCGTTCGGGGAGTTCGTTCCGTTCGGCTTCCGCTGGTTCGTCGATATGATGCACATCCCGCTCGGCGACTTCCAGCGCGGCGCGGCGGTACAAGCGCCGTTCGCGGTGAAGGATCAATGGGTGTTGCCGAATATTTGCTACGAAGACTTGTTCGGCGATGAGATTGCGGCCCAACTGGCCGCGACCCATACAGCCGGACAGCCAACTGCGACGCTGTTGCTAAACATGTCGAACATCGCCTGGTTCGGCAATACGATAGCGTTGCCGCAGCATTTGCAGATCTCGCAAATGCGCAGCCTGGAAAGCGGCCGCCCCATGCTACGCGCGACCAATACCGGCGCTACCGCCGTGATCGATCCGCACGGCGTAGTCAGCGCTCAGCTGGCGCCATACAGTCGTAATACGCTGGCTGTATCGGTGCAGGGCTATAGCGGCATGACGCCTTATATCCTGCTCGGCAACCGTACACTGCTGGCGGCTGCGCTGCTGATGCTGGCCTTGAGCTGGTGGCGCTGCCGCACGCAGCGCGGCAAGCCTGAGCAGAAACGGGACTAAGGCTGTAAAAACCGCTAAAATCGCTGCTTTTAGCGCTAATGTCAGAAGCTTTATACATCGCGCTCCTGGTCGCCTCTTTCGGTCTCCACTATTAATCGGCACTTGCCGTACGGAAAAGCAACAAAAACGATGCTTACATTTCAACAAATCATTCTCAAATTACAAGATTACTGGGATGCCCAAGGCTGCGCCTTGCTGCAACCCTATGACATGGAGGTCGGCGCCGGCACCTCGCATACGGCGACCTTCCTGCGCGCCATCGGCCCGGAGCCTTGGCGCGCCGCCTATGTGCAACCGTCGCGCCGCCCTAAAGACGGCCGTTACGGCGAAAACCCGAATCGCTTGCAACATTACTATCAATACCAGGTAGTACTGAAACCTGCGCCGGAAAACATTCTTGAGCTGTACCTGGGTTCGCTGGCGGCGCTCGGCCTCGATCTGCAACGCAACGATGTGCGTTTTGTCGAAGACGACTGGGAAAATCCGACCCTGGGTGCCTGGGGCCTGGGCTGGGAAGTCTGGCTGAACGGCATGGAAGTCACTCAATTCACGTATTTCCAGCAAGTCGGCGGCCTCGATTGCAAACCGGTGCTGGGTGAAATCACCTACGGCATCGAACGGCTGGCCATGTATTTGCAGGGCGTCGAAAACGTCTACGACCTGGTATGGACGGAGTGGGTTGAAAACGGCGTCAAGAAGACCCTCAGCTATGGCGATGTGTTCCATCAAAACGAGGTCGAGCAGTCGACCTACAATTTTGAGTACGCCGATACCGAGTTCCTGTTTCCGCTGTTCGGCAACTACGAAACCCAGGCCAAGCGCCTGCTGGAAGTGCCTCTCGCGTTGCCGGCCTACGAAATGGTGTTGAAGGCGGCGCACACGTTCAATCTGCTGGACGCACGCGGCGCTATCTCGGTCACCGAGCGCGCGGCTTATATGGGCCGGATCCGCAACCTGTCGCGTGCGGTAGCGCAGGCGTATTACGATTCACGGGCAAAACTGGGCTTCCCGATGTGGGAGATCACCAAGGAAAACGCCGATCTGTTATTGCAAGAATTTGGAGATGAATACATGGCGGCTGTCGCTCAGCGCGCAGGGGAAACAGCATGAGCAGCACCCTGTTGATCGAAATTTTTACCGAAGAACTGCCGCCGAAAGCATTGGCCAAACTGGGCGACGCCTTCGCCATGGGCATCTTCAACGGCTTGAAAGCACGCGACTTCCTGGAAGATGGCGCACTCGCGACTGCGTTCGCCACGCCACGCCGTCTGGCTGTCGCCATCAGCAATGTGCGCGCCACTTCCCTTGACAAGACCATGCGCGAAAAAGTGCTGCCGGTATCGGTGGCGCTGGATGCCGAAGGCAAGCCTTCTGCACCGCTGGTCAAGAAGCTGGCCGCCATTGCAGCGCAATGCGGCAAGGTGGTAATCACCCCGGCCGAACTGGAACGCGCCCCCGATGGCAAGGCTGAGAGTTTCTTCTATAGCTACACCGCTAAAGGCGTGGCGCTGCAAGAAGGTTTGCAAACGGTGCTGGAGGACAGCGTCGCCAAGCTGCCGATTCCCAAGGTCATGAGCTACCAGCGCCAGCACGGCCACGCTGCCGGTCACACGGTGCGCTTTGTCCGGCCGGCGCACAGCCTGGTCGCACTGCATGGCGACCAAGTGTTGCCGCTGACTTTGCTGGGCCTGGACGCCGGCCGCCAGACCGAAGGCCATCGTTTCCTGTCGCGGGGCCGTATCTCGCTGGCCGATGCTGACAGCTACGCCAACACATTGGCGGAACAAGGCAAAGTTATCGCCAGTTTCGAGCACCGTAAGGAAAAGATTCGCCAAGCCTTGCTGGCCACGGCTGGCGAAGACAAGGTGCTGATGCCGGAATCGCTGCTCGATGAAGTAGCGGCGCTGGTTGAATGGCCGGTGGTCTATGCCTGCAAGTTTGAAGATGAATTCCTCAGTGTGCCGCAGGAATGCCTGATTCTGACGATGCAAACCAATCAAAAGTATTTTGCCCTGACCGACAACGCCGGCAAGCTGCGTTCGCGCTTCCTGATCGTGTCGAATCTGCAGACCGATGACCCGCACTTCATTATCGAAGGCAACGAGCGCGTAGTGCGTCCGCGCTTGTCCGATGCCAAATTCTTTTTCGAGCAAGACCAGAAAAAGAAGCTGGCCGAGCGCGTGCCGCTGCTGGCCAATGTGGTCTATCACAACAAACTCGGCAACCAGTTGCAACGCACCGAACGCGTCAAGGCGCTGGCGGTGGCGATCGCCACCCTGCTCGGCGGCGATGCCGCACTTGCCGAGCGCGCCGCGTTCCTGGCCAAGGCCGACCTACTGACCGACATGGTCGGCGAATTCCCAGAGCTGCAAGGCATCATGGGCAACTACTACGCGCGCCATGACGGCGAAGCGGAACACGTTGCTCTGGCAATTTCAGAACATTACCAGCCGCGCTTCGCCGGCGATGCGCTGCCGACTACCGACACCAGCACCGCCGTTGCACTGGCCGACAAACTGGAAACCCTGATCGGCATCTGGGGCATCGGTTTACAGCCAACCGGCGACAAGGATCCGTTCGCCTTGCGCCGCCATGCGCTGGGCATCTTGCGTATGCTGCTGGAAAAGCGCTTGCCGATATCGCTGACGCAATTGCTGGCCAACGCCGCCCAGCAGTTCGCCGGCAACGCCAATTTCAAGGATCCAGGCAGCGACGTGCTGCCTTTCCTGTATGACCGTCTGCGCGGCCTGCTGCGCGAACGCGGCTATGCCCAGAATGAAATCGAAGCGGTGGTGGCCCAGCAACCGGAGCAGCTGGCCAACATTATCGAACGACTGGATGCAGTGCAGGCATTTGCCGCCCTGCCGGAAGCAGAAGCGCTGGCAGCGGCCAACAAACGCATTACCAACATCTTGAAAAAGACCGAGAGCGTCGGCAATACGGTCAACAAGGAACTGTTGCGCGACGAGGCTGAACTGCAATTGTTCGTGGCGATGGATGCGCTCAAGCCGGAAGTCGACGCGGCATTTGCCAAGGGTGATTTCAGCACTGCATTGAAAGCGCTGGCGCAGTTGCGCCAACAGGTCGACGCCTTCTTCAACGATGTGATGGTGATGGCGGAAGACGAGCAGTTGCGCAATAACCGCCTGGCGCTGCTGGCCAAGCTGCATGTGATGCTGAACCAGGTTGCCGACATTTCCAAACTGGCAGCTTAACTCTTCGATCAGGCATATGAAACTTATCATCCTCGACCGCGACGGCGTCATTAACCACGACTCGGACGCTTTCATTAAATCGCCCGACGAATGGGTGCCGATCAAGGGATCGCTGGAAGCCATCGCACGGCTCAACCAGGCGGGTTACCGCGTGGTGGTGGCGACCAACCAGTCGGGCATCGCACGCGGCTTGTTCGACATGCAAACGCTGATGGCGATTCATCAGAAGATGCACGAGGCGGCGCAGCTGGTCGGCGCCGAAATCGATGCGATATTCTTTTGTCCGCATGCGGCCGACGACAACTGCGATTGCCGCAAACCGAAAGCCGGCATGTTCCACGACATCGGCAAACGCTTCGAAGTCAGCCTGCGCGGCGGCGTACCGACGGTAGGCGACTCGCTGCGCGATTTACAGGCCGGCTTTATTGCCGGTTGCGCGCCGTATCTGGTGCTGACCGGAAAAGGTGAAAAGACCCGTGAAAAAGGTGGCCTGCCACCTGGCACATTGATTTTCCCGGACCTGGCCGCGGTGGTCGAATTTCTGCTGAAGAAGCCGGTCGAGTTGGCTGTCTGATTGGCGAGTGCGTTGTCCATCTCGTACAAATAAAGCTTGTTAAAAATACCTGGAGTTTGCATGTTGCGTTTTTCCCTGTTCTTGCGTTCGCTGCTGTTCACCGTGCTGATGGCCATCCTGACTGTGATCTGGTCTTTCGCCTGCATCCTGTTTGCACCATTTCCGTATGCGCGCCGCTACTACCTGACCGCGCGCTGGAATGTCATCGTGGTATGGATGGCCAAGGTCATCTGCGGCATTCGTTACGAAGTAAAAGGCATGGAGAATTTTCCGGATGCGCCAGCGGTAGTGCTGAGCAAACACCAGTCGGCCTGGGAGACCATTTTCCTGCTGCAAATGACGCCACGCCCGCTGGTATTCGTCTTCAAGAAGTCGCTGACCTACATCCCTTTTTTCGGTTGGGGCATTGCACTGTTGCGCATGATTCCAATCGACCGCAGCAAGGGCCGCGATGCTTTCGCTCAGGTCGTGGAGCAAGGCCGCAAGCGGCTGGCAGACGGACAGTGGATCATCATGTTCCCCGAAGGTACGCGGATTCCGGTCGGCCAGACTGGCAAGTACAAGAACGGCGGCACACGCCTGGCGGTTGAAACCAATACCCTGGTCGTACCGATCGCCCACAATGCCGGCGAGTGCTGGCCAAAGAATTCTTTCATCAAGAAACCGGGCTTGATCACCGTCTCGATCGGCAAGCCGATCTACCCGGAAAACCTGGATAGCAGCGAACTGATGGTGAAAGTCGAAAATTGGATAGAATCTGAAATGCGGGTGATTTCACCTCATGTCTATTCCAGGCAAAAATAATACTCTCTAGCCAACATTGAAACTATTGCATCAAAAACCAACTAAGCCACGTCTGGGGCCGCATGCAACTCCCCAGGGCAAGGCACAGCAGCAACAGGCGCTGCAACTGGATCTATTTTCCGAAGATCCTATCGCCAGCGCTCCTCCTCCGCAGACTGTTAATCCAAGATCAACGTCGCCCAAGCCGCCGGTCGGTTCAGCCCCTGAGCTGGCTCCTGGCAAGCGGCGCCTGCATTTTGGTGAACATGTCCTCGATTACACCCTGCTACGCTCTAAACGGCGCTCCATCGGCTTCCTGATCAGCGATGACGGCTTGCGCGTCACGGCGCCCAAATGGGTCACGCTGGGCGACGTCGAGCTTGCCATCCGGGAAAAGAAACGTTGGATCTTTACCAAGCTAAGCGAATACCGTGACCGTTCCACCCGCCGCATGCAGCCGCAAATGGCATGGCGCGATGGCGAAACGCTGCCCTATATGGGGCGTAGCATTACCCTGCGGATTCACGCTACGCAAAAAGCTGGAATTCATTTCGACGACGTCAACGACCAGTTGATCGTCTGCCTGCCCGCCGACGCCGGCGAACAACAACTGAAAGACCGTGTGCTGGGCTGGCTGCAACTTGAGGCCAAACGCGTGTTCGGCGAACGGTTGCCGATCTATGCCAAGAAGCTGGGCGTCACCTACCAGTCGTTTGCGCTGTCGTCGGCGACCACCCAATGGGGTTCATGCACCTCGGAAGGCAAGATCCGCCTGAACTGGCGCCTGATGCATTTCGCCCTGCCGCTAATCGATTATGTGATCGCGCATGAACTCTCGCACTTGCGCGAGATGAACCACAGCCCGCGCTTCTGGGCGACGGTGCAATCCATCTTCCCGGACTTTGAAACCGCCCGGAAAACTTTGCGCGACAGTGCGCAAGAAACATTGCCGGTTTTCTGAAGCCGCTGCACTCTCTGTTACGCCGATGTAAACTATCAGCGTACTTTTGGCTTCAACATCCAAACACCGGCTCCCTTCCCAACCATCGAGAAAAAAATGCGAATCCTCCACACCATGCTGCGCGTCGGCAATCTGCAACGCTCCATCGATTTCTACACCAAGGTGCTTGGCATGAAACTGCTGCGCACCAACGATAATCCGGAATATAAATATACCCTGGCGTTCGTCGGCTATGGCAGCAATCCCGATCATGCGGAACTCGAATTGACCTACAACTACGGCGTCGAAACTTATGAGCAGGGCACGGCTTTCGGCCACCTGGCGGTCGCCGTTGAAGATGCTTATAAAGCCTGTGAGGATGTCCGGACTCAGGGCGGGAATGTGACTCGCGAAGCTGGTCCGGTAAAGGGCGGCAGCACTGTCATCGCTTTTGTCCAGGACCCTGACGGCTACAAGGTGGAACTGATTGAACGCAAAGCTGGCAATGCACCTGACATCAAACTCTGAGTTGCAGGCGCTGGCTGGCGCTCTTAAGCGGCGCCGTCCGGCAGGCGATTAGCCAGCGCTACGAATAACTCCATCGAAATAGCTTCTGGCCGCGCTTGCGGGTCGACGCCGGCGTCGATCAGTTGATTTTCACTGAACATGCCGGCCAAGCAGTTGCGTATCACCTTGCGGCGTTGGGTAAATGCCTTGAGCACCACGGCTTCGAGTTTCTTCTGGTCGCAGGCCAAGGGTTGGGCAATCGGAACCATGCGCACAATGGCTGATTCGACCCGCGGTGGCGGATCGAAGGCGGTTGGCGGCACGATGAACAACAACGACATCTGGTAGCGCCATTGCAGCATCACAGAAAGGCGGCCAAAGGCTTTGCTGCCCGGTTCCGCCACCATCCGCTCCACTACTTCCTTTTGCAGCATGAAATGCTGGTCTTCCACCAGCGGCGCAATCTCGGCCAGGTGGAACAACAACGGACTGGAGATGTTGTAGGGAAGATTGCCCACCACGCGTAGTTTTTTATCGCCGATCAGGGGGATGCTGGCGAAATCGAATTTCAAGGCATCGGCGGAATGCACATGCAAACGGGCCGGATCGAAATTCTTTTCGAGACGTGCGACCAGATCGCGGTCCAGTTCAACCACGTGCAGGTTTTTCAGCGACTCCAGCAGTAAGCGCGTCATGGCTGCCAGGCCCGGGCCGATTTCGACCATATTATCGTCGGCTTGCGGATCGATCGCGCCGATGATGTTGTACAGCACGGTATCGTCCGTCAAAAAATTCTGGCCGAAACGTTTGCGGGGAATATGTTTCATAAATTCTCTTGTCTATTGAGTACAGGCAGGGATGCCAAGTGCCTTGGCGCCTTGCGCCTTCGCAAACCCGCAGATTGGGTTAGCTCGACCGGCCAGCCCGCACCATCTGCGCCGCGGTATTCATTGCCGCCAGCATGCTGCCATGATCGGCGCGGCCCAGGCCGGCGGCTGCCAAATCCAGCGCTGTGCCGTGGTCCACGGAAGTGCGAATAAACGGCAAACCCAAGGTGATGTTGATGCCATGTCCGAAGCTGGCGTATTTCAATACTGGCAAACCCTGGTCGTGATACATCGCCAGGATGCAATCGGCTTCATCCAGATACTTTTGCTGGAACAGCGTATCGGCAGGATAAGGACCGCTCACCGCGATACCGTTGGCTTTGGCCGCTTCCAGCACAGGGCTGATGATATCGATTTCCTCACGGCCCAGATAGCCGCCCTCGCCCGCATGCGGGTTCAGTCCGGTTACCAGGATACGCGGCTGCGCCAGGCCGAACTTGCTCTTCAGATCAGCATGCAGGATAGCGATGGTACGGCTCAGGCTATCGAAAGTGATCGCCGCTGCCACATCTTTCAACGCCAGATGGGTGGTTGCCAGTGCCACGCGTAGCGGCGGCGTGGTTCTGTCGGTCGCCAGCATCATGACCACTTGCGCCGTGACGCTTTTTTCCGCCAGATATTCGGTGTGCCCGGTAAAGGCTACACCGGCGTCATTGATCGTGCTCTTTTGCAAAGGCGCGGTGACCATGCCGTCGAAATTCCCCTGCAACGCGCCGCCGATGGCGATATCCAGCGTACGCAGCACCGCTCTGCCATTGCGTGCATCCAGCACACCCGGCTGCACATGGGCATCAAGCTGGCAATCGATCACCGCGATCTGATCGACCGCGAAATCCGGCAAGCCGTCATTGAGGAAGGCCTGCTGTGACAAGGCAACCAGACGGATTTGCGGATCGATGTCGGCCGCAATCATGGCCAGGAAAGCGGCATCGCCAATCAGTACGCTCTTGATTTGCGTACGCAATTGCCAGGCAGCTCTGATCGATACTTCAGGGCCGATACCGGCCGGCTCGCCACAGGTAACGGCCAGTACAGGCCGCCGCTGCAGATCGACCGGAGTGGCCGCTAATGGATCAGGCATGCGTACTTTCCAGGTTGAACGGTTCAGTGATCGTCGTTACGGTATTCGACGTAAGTACGGTCGCGCAATTGACGCAGCCAGTCGTTGGTGGCTTCTTCGGTTTTGCGTTCGCGAATTGCCATCCGGGCGGCCAGACGCTGACGCTCTTTCGATACATCGTTGGTCTTGCGTTCGATCACCTGGATCAGGTGATAGCCGAATGGCGACTCGATAGGATCGCTAACCTGTCCCGGTTTCAAGGCATCCATCGCCCGTTCGAACTCAGGCACCGTATCGCCGGGATACACCCAGCCGAGATCGCCGCCTTTGGAAGCCGACAAATCGTTGGAGTACTGCTTGGCCAAGTCTTCGAATTTGGCGGCGTTGTTATCCAGGCGCTCTTTCAAGTCGAGCAGACGGCGACGGGCGTCAGCGGCTGTCACTGTTGGCGTGACCTTGATCAGGATATGACGGACATGAGTCTGCTGCACAGGTGCTGCGGCAGTATCTTTCGGCGCATTGGCAGCAGCACGTTTGTTGATCAGCTTGACGATATGAAAACCGTTGGCGCTCTTCAATATTCCCGATACCTGGCCTGGGGACAGATTGGCGACAGCATCAACATACAACGATGGCAGACGGTCTTGTGCACGCCATCCCATGTCGCCGCCGGTCAAGGCGTCGTTGGAATCGGAATAAGCGGCAGCGATGGAAGCGAAATTACCGCCAGAGCGGATTTGCTGCATCGCTTCCTCAGCACGCTTGGCGCGCTGGGCAATCTGGTCGGCCGTCGCATTTTCCGGCACGCGTACCAGAATCTGGGCTAGATCCAGTTCCTGTGCATTTTGCTTGCTGCTGCTGTCTGCTGTGATGTAATTGTCGACTTCCGATTCCGAAATCTGGATCTTGTTGTCGACTTCGCGTTCACGCAGTCGTTGCAACAGCATTTCCTGGCGGATTTCTTCACGGAATGCAGGGTAAGGGATCTTGTCCTGGGCCAATTGCCTCTGGAAATCCGCCATCGACATTTTGTTTTGCTCGGCAATCCGGCCGATAGCACGATCCAGCATGACGTCATCCACCGACAAGCCATTCTCTTTCGCCAGTTGCACCTCGGCGCGCTCAAGAATCATGCGCTCCAACATTTGCTTTTGCAGTTCCGCAACAGGAGGTAACTCCACGTTCTGTGCCTTCATCCGTTGCATCACATCGTTCAGACGCTTGGTCAGTTCCTGCTGGGTAATCACATCGGTGTTGACCACCGCGACAATGGCGTCAACGGTTTGCGGCGCGACTTTTGCGGCAGATGCGGCGACGGCAGGCGCTGGCGCAGTTGCTGCTGCCGGCGTAACCAAAGGCGGCGTGATTTGACTCGACGCAGCTTGCGCCCAGGCGCTGCCGGCAGTTGCAGTCAACAGCAAGATGGCAATTGCCGCAAGTTGGGTTTGATTGGTTTTACGCATAATTGGAAAAACGTTCATGGGTGAGGATAATCAAAAGAATGACGGAGAATAACAGGTTCAACGGCTAATGAAAGAATCTGGCTGGTTAACATTCTGATAACCGGGAACACTGCTACGCAGTGCGCTCATCGGATCTGATCCGATTTTTGACAAACCATTCAATTCAAGTTGTATGAATAATCCGGTGGTAGTACGTGTCGAGGAAGTCGGCGTGCGCTGGCCGACCAGGCGGAAAACCCAGCAATCCGCCTTATATTCAAGCCCGATCAAGCTTTGTCCGACGGTTTTTTCTTGCAAGGAATAACTGACGCGGCCGACGCCATACCAGCGCTTTGTCAAAGGCCATTGGGCGGACAGGTCGAACTGCTTCAGGTATCTATTCTGCAGATCGAGCGGATCGACGTTGGTGTGATCCAGCTGATAGGAGAAATTGATGACTTGTTTCGGGCCCGGCTGCCATTTGATGGTGGAGCCGGCGCGCACCCATTGATTATTGCTTTGGCTGTATTGAATGGTGTTGTCAACGCCAAGCGTCGGCGTGACCTGGCCACCCGCCATCAGCAACAGATCCGAACGACTGGTGGTAATGGTGTCGGTCGGGTTCAACGCCACACGCGGCTGGGTGAAATATATGCGCTGACCAATACCCAGACGCAAGCGCTCCAAACCAGATTCCTCGATAAAGCGAGAAGTCACGGCAGCAGTCAATTGATTGGCATCGCTGATGCGATCATGGCCGCTATAGCGGTTTTCAGTAAAAATCTGCGCGAAATTGAAGTCCGCAGCGCCGCTGTCGAACAACGGAAACTGGCTTTGGTCATGATACGGCGTACGCACATAGAACAGACGCGGCTCCAGCGTCTGCGTCATCTTGTTACCGAAGAACTTGGCGTCACGCTCGAAAATCAAACCAGTATCCAACGAGAACGTCGGCAAAACCCGGCTGAAATCGTTGCCCAAAGACACAGGATTAAGTACACCCGGTACGGCAGTCGGTGTATTCGGCAGGCCAAATTTATTCGGCGTGATGCTATAGGCCGTTGCGTCCAACTGGATCTTCGGTGTGATGAAATATCCTGGTCGAATGATAGGATAAGACAGTTGCGGATTAATGTAGATCCGCTCTCCTTCCAACGGCAACAAAGTGCTGCTGGTCAACGAGGTGCTACCCACCGGAAAACTACTGGCTGACGGGAAGTCATACTGGGTATTTCTGAAACGCGCATATTGCGCGTTGACTGCCCAGTCAAAACCGTAAATATCCTGCTTGCCGGCGGTAAGAGTGACTTGCGGCATACGGTCATACGGACGGCTAAGTGTAGGTTGCCCAGCAGAATTAAAATCCTGCAATATCTGATAGCGTGACGCCAGCGCCGCTACACTCCAGAAAGATCCACTGTAGTTCAAATCGAATTCCCGGTTCAAAGTCCGCAGCGAACTTTGAGTAATCGAACGCGTAAAATCGTCGGGATAATTATTATCCGAAGCAAAATTGACGTTCCAGCCCATCGTCAAACCAGGCATCAGCGTCTGCGAATGGATCGACTGCACGGCATAACGATTAGTCTTGGTCAGCTTGTCATCTGGCAAATATTCCACTTTGGTCTGACCGCTATATCCCACGCCCACGTAACGCGCATCCGCTCCCATTTGCAGACCACGCTGGGTGATGATGTTGGGATAGACCGTCAAGTCGCGATTCGGAGCGATATTGAAGTAATAAGGAAGATTGAATTCCAGCCCGCCATTATTGGTGGAACCGATAATCGGAGGCAATACGCCAGACTGGCGGTCGCCCGTCAGCGGAAAAGACATGATCGGCGAACCGAGTATAGGCACACTCTTGAAATAGACAATGCCATTGTGCGCAATCCCTTCTCCCAAGCCACTGTCAATATCCAGCGTACTCGACTTGACGTACCAGTCTGGTTTGGTGCCGGGACAGGTGGTATAGGTGCCCTTGATGATTTCCGACCGGTCTTCATCAAGAAAATTGATACGATCGGCTTTGCCGTGGCCGTCATTGGCCTGGAACCAGTAAGTCGGATTGGTCAGGAATCCTTGCCCGGAATCCATATTCAACTGCAGATCGTCGCCGGTGTACCTGTCGCCATAGCGATTCATGCGTACGCAGCCATGGGCTTCCGCCTCGTTCTCGACAATGTGGTAGACGCCTTTGTTGGATTTGACATTGGTTCCGCCACGCGTCATGTCCACGTCGTTATCCAGATTGAGCAAACGATCCGGACGCCCGGTCATCTGTTCCGCCTCTACCGTAGTCGGCGCGTCGGTGTCGTTGACGCGCGGCTGCTTGGGTTTCGGCTGATTGGCTTGTGCATCCGGGATGACTGGCGTGGTCACCTCGACAGCCTGAGCCCAAGCCCACATCGGCATTGATACCGTAGCAATGACCGAAGCCACCAATACAGTCATGCGCCGCAAGGCAGGCAATTGGAATGTGGCCTGGCCAAGCCGGCTGCGGCCTGAGCATGACTGGGAAGACTTGGAAAGCGCTGAGGAGGACCGGGTCATGAAATGAATTTGGCAAACACCATAGCAGGCGATTTTTTGAAATTAATCCCTTATTATATGGGAACTCACCACCAACAGCCGTTTTACTGGATTGCTTAATGTCTTTATCACAGTCTGCCCCCGTTTTACCCGATTTGCGCCAGACTCAAATTGTCGAATGGCTAACTGCACTCACGAGCATTCCCACCTTGCCTGCGACGCTGCGACCCGCTTCTGCCGACGCCAGTTTCAGGCGTTATTTCCGCATCGACGCAGTCGATGGCCGCACCCTGATCGTGATGGATGCGCCGCCGCCGCAAGAAGATGTCAAACCCTTCATCGAGATTGATGCACTGTTCACCGGCATCGGCCTGTCGGTGCCCGATATCCTCGCGCAAGATGTCGAACGCGGCTTCCTGCTGCTGTCCGATCTCGGCTCCGTCACCTATCTGCAGCAACTCAATAGCGATGACAGCATAGATAATGCGCACAAGCTATACATGGACGCGATAGATGCCTTGGTATTACTGCAAACCAAGAGCCAACCGGATGTGCTGCCGGAATATGACCGCGCCTTCTTGTTGCGAGAATTGCAAATATTCCCTGAATGGTATCTAGGCAAGCATCTGAACGCGCCCCTCAGCGACCAGCAAAACGCCGATCTCGACAAGGTGTTCGACGCCATCCTCGCTAACACCCTGGCGCAGCCGCAGGTATTCATCCACCGCGACTATCATTCGCGCAATTTGATGGTGCTGCCAAACGGCAATCCCGGCGTGCTGGATTTCCAGGGCGCGCTGTATGGCCCCATTACCTACGATATCGTTTCATTGCTGCGCGACGTCTATATTCAATGGAGCGAAGCCCAGGTGCTTGACTGGCTGATCCGCTATTGGGAACGCGCCAAGCGCGCCGGCCTGCCGGTGGCGCCGGATATCGACACCTTCTACCGCGATTTCGAATACATGGGCTTGCAGCGGCACCTGAAAATCCTCGGCCTGTTCGCGCGCCTGCATCACCGCGACGGCAAGGAAGCCTATCTGAAAGACATCCCCCTGGTGATGGACTATGTTCGCAAAACGGCCTTGCGCTACCGTGAATTGATCCCGCTAGTGCGCTTGCTGGACAAGCTGGAAGACAAAACAGTGCAAGTCGGCTATACCTTCTAACAGCAATTCGAATAAAGCCTCCATGAAAGCAATGATTTTTGCCGCCGGCCGCGGCGAGCGCATGCGCCCGCTGACCGACACCACCCCCAAACCCCTGCTCAAGGTCCGTGGCCGGCCGCTGATCGTCTGGCACATCGTCAACCTGGTGCGTGCCGGCATCACCGAGATCGTCATCAACCATGCCCACCTCGGACAAATGATTGAAGACACGCTCGGTGACGGCAGCAAGTACGGCGCCACCATCAGCTACTCGCCGGAAACCGTGGCGCTGGAGACGGCAGGCGGCATCGCCAACGCCCGCCACCTGCTCGGCGAACAACCGTTCGTGGCGATCGCCGGCGATATCTACTGCCCGCACTTCGACTTCGAACAGGTCAAGAATACGCTGGAAGACAACGACCTCTGGGGCCAGCCCTACCCGCTCGACAAGCGCGATGTGGCCTGGCTGTTCCTGGTAAAAAACCCGGCCCACCATCTCCAAGGCGATTTCGCGCTGCACAGCTTTTCGCTCAGCAATGAAGGCGAGCCACGCCATACGTTTTCCGGCATCGGCGTGTATCGCCCCGAAATGTTTGACTCCGTCAGCCCCGGCCAGCAGGAAAAGCTGGTGACGCTGCTGCGCGAATACGCAGCACGCGGCCAGATCGGCGGCGACGTCTATCGCGGCGAATGGACCGACGTCGGCACCATCGAACGCCTGAATCAATTGAATGCGCCGCTCGTACCGCGCTAATCTTTTACCGAAAGATGCCAGCATGACTCCTTACAGTACACGCCGCAGCAAACTGATTGCACAAATGCAGGCCATGGGTGGCGGCGTCGCCATCATCTCCACCGCGCCGGAAGCGATGCGCAACGCCGATTCCGACTTCCCCTATCGGCATGACAGCAGCTTTTATTACCTGTCTGGTTTCACTGAACCTGACGCGGTCATCGTGCTGGTTGCCGGCAAAGATCCCAAGGCTATCTTGTTTTGCCGCGAAAAGAACCTGGAACGGGAAATCTGGGACGGCTTCCGCTTCGGCCCCGACGCTGCGCGCGAGCAGCTCGGTTTCGACGCCGCCTTTGCGATCGGCGATATCGACGCTGAAATGCCGAAACTGCTGGCCGACGCGCCGTCGATTTTTTACTCGCTCGGCAAGCAAGCCAAGCGCGATGCGCAACTGCAAGGCTGGATCGACAAACTCGGCGGCCAGGCCCGCATCGGCGTCAGCGCGCCGGCAACCATCCACGGCCTCGACCCGTTACTGGCGGAAATGCGCCTCTTCAAAGATGCAGGCGAACACGCGATCATGCAACGCTCCGGCAAGATCGCTGCCGGCGCCCACAGCCGTGCGATGCGCATGGCGCGTCCCGGCCTGCGCGAATATCATCTGGAAGCCGAACTGCTGCATGAATTCCGCACCCACGGCGCAGAATCGCCGGCCTACACCTCGATCGTCGCCACCGGCTCCAACGCCTGCGTGCTGCACTACCGCGCCGGCAACACCGAGCTGAAAAACGGCGACCTGGTATTGATCGATGCCGGCTGCGAATTCGAAAGCTACGCTTCCGACATTACCCGTACTTTCCCCGCCAACGGCGTCTTCTCCGGTCCGCAAAAAAACCTGTACGAAATCGTGCTGGCGGCGCAACACGCAGCGATCGCGGCAACCCGTCCCGGACAACGGTTTATCGACGGCCATAACGCAGCCTTGCGCGTGCTGGCGCAAGGCATGCTGGATACCGGCCTGCTCGCCAAGGACAAGGTCGGCACGCTTGACGACGTCATCGCCAATGGCGACTACCGCCAGTTCTACATGCATAGCACCGGTCACTGGATCGGTCTTGACGTGCATGACGTCGGCGCCTACCGTGAACCGGGCGAAGCCGCGCTGCAAGGCCAGCAAAAACCATGGCGCAAGCTGCAGCCGGGCATGGTCACTACGGTTGAACCCGGCATCTATGTGCGGCCGGGAGAAGGCGTGCCCGAGCAATTCTGGAACATCGGTATCCGTATCGAAGACGATATCCTGGTGACCGCCGACGGCAACCTCAACCTGACCAGCGACGTACCGACCTCGGTGGCCGAAATCGAAGCCTTGATGCGCAAGTGAGCCCAGGCTTGCGAACAGACGGCAATGCCGTGCATGCACTGCTATCATCAGGACTATGACGACTATGACAATTGCTACTCCCACTATCGTTGTGTTCGATCTAGGCGGCGTCCTGTTCGACTGGAATCCGGATTACCTGTTTCGCAAGCTGATCGCCGATGAAACGGAGCGTAAGTGGTTCCTCGCCAACATCTGCAACGGCGAATGGAATATTCAGCAGGACGGCGGCCGCTCGCTGGCTGACGCAACCGCCAGCCTTAGCGCTCGCCATCCGGAATACGCTCCACTCATCACGGCCTTCTATGCACGCTGGACCGAAATGCTTGGCGGCACGCTGGCACCGGGCATGGCGATTTTCGATGCACTGGAAGCAGGCGGCGTGCCCTTGTTCGCCTTGACCAACTGGTCCGCAGAAACTTTCCCTTACGCCCGCAGCAATGCCCCATTCAAGCCGGTCCTGCAGCGCTTCAAGGACATCCTGGTGTCGGGCGAAGAACAACTGATCAAACCGGATCCGCGCATCTATCAACGCATGCTGGAACGCATACGTGCGCATTATCCGCAGGCCCAGCCAGCGCACCTGATCTTTATCGACGACGTCGAGCGCAATGCGCTCGCCGCGCGTGCGCTCGGCTGGCGCGCCATTCATCACACTGATCCGGCGGCAACTGCCGCACAGTTGCGTGATTGGGGGCTGCCGGTATGAACCAGAACACGCATCTGCACAATGGCACCGATGTCGACATCGCCATCTGCGGCGCCGGTCCGATTGGCCTGAGCCTGGCAGCGTTGCTGATCAAACGCGGCGTTGCGGCGGCGCGCATCGCCCTGATCGACGCCAAGACGATTGAACAGGCGCGCCAGGATCCGCGCTCGCTGGCGCTGTCCTATGGCAGCAGCCAGATCCTGCAAGAGATTACCGCTTGGCCGATTGCAGCGACGGCAATTCATCAGATCCACGTCTCGCGCCGCGGCCATTTCGGCCGCACGCTGATTCAACGCGACGAATTCCATCTGCCAGCGCTTGGTTACGTCACCCGCTACGGCACGCTGATCACCGCTTTGGCTGCGTTGCCGGCTTTAGCTGATGTCCGCTTGCTGCGGCCGCTGCAGGTTAACGCCAGCGTCGAACATGAAGAAAGCGTCGAACTGCAGCTATCGGATGGCAGATCCCTGCGCAGCAAATTGCTGGTGCAGGCCGAAGGCGGCGTTTTCGGTGCGCAAGGCGGCAAATCGTTGCAACGCGATTACCAGCAAGTCGGCATCGTGGCACATGTCCAGGCCAGCGCGCCAATTGCCCATCGCGCCTTTGAACGTTTCACCGACCAGGGGCCATTAGCGCTGCTGCCGCAGGATGACGGACATGGCAACAACTATGCTCTGGTCTGGTGCGTCCGTCCCGATACTGCCAGCGCCTTGCTGGCGCTGGACGACGCCGAATTCTTGAACGCGCTGATGCAAGCGTTCGGCGGCCGGCTTGGACGGTTTATGAAGACTTCGCCGCGCAACAGTTTTCCGCTCGGACTCAATGCGCGTCCCGCGACATCGGCCAGAACCGTGGCAATCGGCAATGCCGCACAAACCCTGCATCCTGTCGCAGGCCAGGGCCTGAACCTGGGCCTGCGCGATGCGACCGTATTGGCGCGCATGTTGGCCGCTGACCTGTCGTCAAAGACATTGCTGCAGTTTGCCGCCGCCAGGCAATCCGACCGCAGCATCACAATACAGTTGACCGACATCATGGCGCGAATTTTCGCCAGCGCGCCGGACGGCGCCTTGTCGCAAACCCTGCTGGGCCTGTCGCTGGGGCTGGTGGACGTGGTCAAACCGGCTCGCCGTCTGCTGGCGCAGCAAATGATGTTTGGCAGACGCTGACTAAGAGGCTGTTGCGAACACAGATGGCTAGGCGCGCCGACGAAGACAGTACGAGCAGTACGGCCAGGAGGGTGTAGCAGGGGTTTCAGACGACATTGTCGTCTGCCTGCGGAACGACCCTGGCTTGCAAGCCAGGGTGCCCCCTGCAAGGGCAGCAACGCCAGATGTGTTCGCAACAGCCTCTAAGACCCTTCATCTCAATAAAAAAGCCGCGCCGGTGTTATGAACTGGACCCCAAAAGTTGGTGCCCAACTAATTGGGGTCAGTTCAGTTACCTGGCGCGGCTTTTTGACAAGAGCGGTCACTATTTAATCAACCGCCTTCACCATATCTTCAATCACCTTCTTGGCGTCGCCAAACACCATCATGGTCTTGTCCATGTAGAACAACTCGTTGTCGAGTCCGGCATAGCCAGAGGCCATAGAACGCTTATTAACGATCACGGTCTTGGCTTTATAGACTTCCAGAATAGGCATGCCGGCGATTGATGATTTCGGATCCTTGGCGGCCGGATTGACGACATCGTTGGCGCCCAGCACCAGCACCACGTCGGCCTGGGCGAATTCACCGTTGATATCCTCCATCTCGAACACTTGATCGTAAGGCACTTCGGCTTCCGCCAACAAGACGTTCATGTGGCCAGGCATGCGTCCCGCCACCGGGTGGATTGCGTATTTGACGATGACGCCCTTTTGGGTCAGCATCTCAGTCAGTTCCTTCAACGCATGCTGAGCCCGCGCCACAGCCAGGCCATAACCAGGCACGATGATGACGGTTTCGGCATTACCCATCAAGAAAGCCGCATCGTCGGCAGAGCCGGATTTGACCGGCCGCTGCTTGTCTCCGCCGTTGGTCACCGCAGCAGCCGCATCGCCGCCGAAGCCGCCCAGGATGACGTTGAAGAACGAGCGGTTCATGGCTTTGCACATGATGTAAGACAAGATCGCACCGCTGGAACCAACCAGCGATCCGGCGATGATCAGCATCGAATTATTCAGCGAAAAGCCGATGCCCGCAGCCGCCCAGCCAGAGTAGCTGTTCAGCATCGACACCACCACCGGCATATCGGCGCCGCCGATCGGGATGATGATCAGCACGCCGAGGATGAAAGCGATCAGCGCCATCAGGATGAATGGCAGCCAGGTGTTGGTCAGCACGAAAATAATGCCCAGACCGATCATCGCCACCGCCAGCAGCAGGTTGATGAAATGCTGTCCACGGAAACTCACCGGCGCACCCTGGAACAGACGGAATTTATATTTTCCCGACAGCTTGCCGAAAGCGATCACCGAACCGGAGAAGGTAATCGCGCCGACGAAGGTGCCGACGAACAGTTCGATACGGTTGCCGATAGGCAGCGCCTCGCCATGGGCGGCAATCCCGAAAGCCCAGGGCTCAGACACCGCCGCCACAGCAATACACACCGCCGCCAGACCGATCAGCGAGTGCATCGCCGCGACCAGTTCCGGCATCTTGGTCATCTCGACACGTTTGGCCAGCATGGCGCCGATGCTACCGCCGACTACCACGCCACCAGTCACCAGCCAGAAACCGAGACCGGATCCGTGCGATTCCTCTTTCAGCTTGACGATCAGCGCGATTGTGGTCACGACCGCAATCGCCATCCCCGCCATGCCGAATGCGTTGCCACGCCGCGCCGAAGACGGATGCGACAAGCCCTTGAGCGCCTGAATGAAACAGACCGAGGCGATCAGGTATAACAAGGTCACCAGGTTCATGCTCATTGCTGGGCTCCTTCTTTAGCTGCCGGCTTTGCCTTCGGCTCTTTTTTCTTGAACATTTCCAGCATGCGCTGGGTCACCAGGAAGCCGCCGAACACATTGACTGCCGCCAGCGCCACCGCCAGCGTACCGGCGACCTGGCCGACGACGCCCTCGGTCAGACCGGCCGCCAGCATGGCGCCAATGATGATGATGGCGGAGATGGCGTTGGTAACCGCCATCAACGGCGTATGCAATGCCGGCGTAACGGTCCAGACCACGTGGTAGCCGACGTAGATCGCCAGTACGAAAATAATCAGGTTAGTGATGGTGTGCGTGACTTCCATGGTTTCCCCTTGATAGAAGGACTGCGCTGCTGGTTTGGGTAACTAGGCGTGGATCCGATCCAATCCGGCTTAGATTTTCTTGAGACCGGTAATCCGGTTGTTGTCATCGACAAACACCACTTTCGGCACATAGCCGGCTGCTTCTTCATCCGACAGCGGCGCATAGGTGCAAATGATCAGCAGATCGCCCAGATGGGCGCAGCGCGCGGCGGCGCCGTTCAGCGAGATTTCGCCGCTGCCGCGTTTGCCGCGGATGGCGTAAGTCGAAAAGCGCTGGCCGTTGTTGACGTTGTACAACTCGATTTTTTCAAATTCGCGGATGTCGGCGGCTTCCAGCAGGTCTTCATCGATTCCGCAAGAACCTTCGTAATGGAGGTCGGCCTGGGTAACGGTTGCGCGATGAATTTTCGCGCGCAGCATGATGCGTTGCATATCTTGTTTCTCCAATTTACAAAGCTTCCGGCCGCAGCCGGAGCCTTTTACAGCTATTAATTAAAAATTAAAACGGTACTGATGCAAGCGGCCCAGTAGGGGCAGCCTGCGCGTGTAACCTGCTTGCTTCACCTATTTGCGCAGTACTTCACCCGCACTGCACAATAAAGTGGCCGCCACTATATCGTCTTCACGATTTATGACAAGCCCGCCTTCGGCATTGATGATCAGCTTGAGGAAATCCAGCAGGTTGCGTGCATACAACGCCGAGGCGTCGGCCGCCACCAGCGCCGCCAGATTGCCTTCGCCGATAATGTGGACGCCGTGCTTGATGACCGTCTTGCCGCTTTCCGACAAAGGACAGTTACCGCCCTGGTCGACCGCCATATCCAGGATCACCGAGCCTGGCTTCATGGCCTTGACCGTATCTTCGCTGATCAGCACCGGCGCCTTACGGCCAGGTATCAGGGCGGTGGTGATAATGATGTCGGCCTGCTTGGCGCGCTCGTGCACCAGCTCAGCCTGACGCCGCATCCAGTCGGCCGGCATCGACCGCGCATAGCCGCCGACGCCCTGGGCAATTTCGCGCTCTTCATCGGTGATGAACGGTACATCGAGGAATTTCGCGCCCAGCGATTCGATCTGTTCTTTAACTGCAGGCCGAACATCGGATGCTTCGATGACCGCGCCAAGGCGTTTGGCGGTGGCAATCGCCTGCAAACCGGCAACGCCGGCCCCCATGATCAGCATGCGCGCCGCCTTGACGGTGCCGGCTGCCGTCATCAGCATCGGCATGAAGCGTTGGTAGGTATTGGCCGCCATCAGGACCGCTTTGTAGCCGGCGATATTCGCTTGCGACGACAGCACATCCATCGATTGCGCGCGCGAAGTGCGCGGCGCAGCTTCCAACGAAAACGCAGTCAGGCCATGGCTTGCCATAACAGCAATATTGTCGGCATCAAAAGGATTCAGCATGCCGACCACCACTGTGCCGCTTTTCAGCAGAGGCAATTCTTCGGCGCTGGGAGCACGCACCTTGAGTACGGTTTCCATGCCGAAGGCGGCAGCGGCATTGACTACCTCGGCGCCTGCTGCAGCGTAGGCTTCATCGGTAATGCTGGATGAAATACCTGCACCGGACTGCACCACCACCTGATGCTTGGCTGTTACCAGCTTCTTGACTATCTCTGGAGTCGCTGCAACCCGGGTTTCGCCAGGCCGCGTTTCGGCGGGTATGCCGATTTTCATGGTCTTCTCCCACTATGTTAAGAATTCTTTGCTCTGGATCATCCGTACCGCTCGCCGCCTGACAGTCCATGCCAGACGACTGCTCAATCCGGTCCAATTAGCCGTATGGAATCTTACACGGAAAAATTGCAGCCAAACAATCTGAGTCTTGATGTAGGTTATTTATCCTAAAATTAGTACTTTGTTGCAATTCTGGCTAGAATCCCATTCGCCCGGCTGTCCGAAGGCGTCATCCCTGTCTGACTCACTTCTCATTGAAAACCGGCAGGCAAGTTAAAATATCGGATTAACCGAGGAATTTATGACTGACGTTTGGAAACCCTCCGTCACTGTCGCCGCCATCATCGAGCGCGACGGCCGCTTCTTGCTGATAGAAGAAGCAACCAGCGACGGCATCCGCATCAACCAGCCAGCCGGCCATCTCGATCCCAACGAGTCGCTGCTGCAGGCGGTCGCGCGCGAAACGCTGGAAGAAACAGCACACGAATTCACTCCCACCGCACTGGTCGGCATGTATATGGCGCGTTATGTCTCGGCCCGTACCGGCAAAGCGGTCACTTACTTACGCTTCGCCTTCTGCGGCGATCTGGGCGTCCAGCATGACCAGCCGCTGGATCATGGCATTTTGCGCACCTTGTGGATGTCGCGCGACGAAATGGCAGCCTGCGCCGAACGCCACCGCAGTCCGCAAGTGTTGTTGTGCGTTGACGACTACCTGCGCGGCCAGCGTGCGCCTTTGTCCATGGTGAATACCCACCCGAGCGCCTATGGAGTGGAACATGTCGACTAAAAAACGCGTGGTGATCGGCATGTCTGGCGGCGTCGACTCATCGGTTGCAGCCTGGATGCTGAAGCAGCAAGGCTATGAAGTGATCGGCCTGTTCATGAAGAACTGGGAAGACGACGACGATTCCGAGTACTGCTCCACCCGCCAGGACTGGATCGATGCTGTCAGCGTGGCGGACGTGATTGGCGTCGACATCGAAGCCGTGAATTTTGCAGCAGAGTACAAAGATCGGGTGTTCGCCGAATTTCTGCGCGAGTACCAAGCCGGGCGCACGCCCAACCCGGACGTGCTGTGCAATGCAGAAATCAAGTTCAAAGCCTTCCTCGACCACGCCATGAAACTCGGCGCCGACCTGATCGCCACCGGCCATTACGCCCGCGTGCGGCAGGCCCCGTCCGATCCCGGCCGTTTCGAATTGCTGAAAGCGGTCGACGCCAGCAAGGACCAGAGTTACTTCCTGCATCGCCTGAACCAGGCGCAATTGTCGAAAACATTGTTTCCGCTGGGTGAAATCGAGAAAACAGAAGTGCGCAAGATCGCCGAGCAGATCCAGCTGCCGAACGCCAAGAAGAAAGATTCCACCGGCATCTGCTTCATCGGCGAGCGACCGTTCCGCGAATTCCTGAACCGTTACCTTTCCTACAAACCAGGACCGATGAAAACGTCCGATGGCGACGTGGTGGGTGAACATGTCGGCCTGAGTTTCTATACGCTGGGGCAGCGCAAGGGCATCGGCCTTGGCGGCATGAAATCGCACAAGAATGCCGGCGGCGACAGCGATCCCTGGTATGTAGCGCGCAAGGATGTGGAAAACAACACTTTGTACATCGTGCAGGGACACGCCCATCCGTGGCTGCTGTCATCGACCTTGCAAGCCGGCCAACTCAGCTGGGTTGCGGGCGCCGCGCCGCAGACCAGCCACTTGTCGGCCAAGACGCGCTACCGGCAAGCCGATATGGCTTGTGTGTTTGGCAGCCTGCAAGTCGAGACCGCCGAAAATTTCAAGCTCCAGTTCACGGATCCGCAATGGGCCGTGACGCCGGGTCAGTCCGCCGTGCTGTATGACGGCGATGTGTGCCTCGGCGGCGGCATCATCGAGTCGTCCGGCAGCTAAGGCCGGATAAGTACTCCGCAACACCGGTTTTACATCTTCATGGCGTAAAACCGGTCATTTCTACCGTTCTGAGCCGTTCTGGCCAGATCAGACAAATCCAAAATTTTACCCAAACACACTATGTCGTTCAATTGCAACAATAAGTTCCTGCATATTATTGCTGATTACGGAATAGTTAATTTCCATCAATGCCATTTATTGTTATTCCTGAAGCCTCTACACTGAGCTTCATCGATGGGCGCAACACACAAGCAAGCAGCACTGAATCAGCAACGCAAGTGCGCCGCTCACCGAGGCAGGACCCGACGGGCTACAGATACAAATGCCTGTTCCGCCGAGCCCGGTGCTATCTATCAATTTCTTGGAGAAAAAAAATGAATGCCAAACAACTTATCGCTGGTCTCGCCGTTTTAGCCGCCGCCAGCAGCGCTTTTGCCGTTACACCATACCCACCTGAAACACCATTCGTCTCCACCAAGTCGCGTGCAGACGTCCAGGCTGAAGTAGCACAAGCCCAAAAAGACGGCACGCTGAACCAGGCACGCAGCGAATACCCCGTAGTTGCAGCTGCCGGCAAACAAGTTACCCGTGCTGAAGTGGTGAGCCAGATCAGCAAGACAGATCCATCGGTCTACAACGGCAACTAAGCTGTAAAAGACAAAGCGATACTGATTCCGCAATTTAAAGAATCACGCAAAACGCCAGCAATGCTGGCGTTTTGCTATTATTCAGCCATAGTGTTTTGCACCATGACTGCCGGCTGACATAAGCGCCATATAGCGCCCTATCGTTCTCTATCGCGCCAACAGAGCATTACTTTCAGGACTTACGCAAAATCGTTCTGGCAAGACGCATCGACGAAGACAGTACGAGAATTGTACGGCTAGGAGATGCAACGCAGTCAGGGCGGTTTTGCGTAAGTCCTGACTCTCAGACCTCTTTCGTTGTTACACTATTTCAGGTCACCATGCGGTTATCTTCCCTTCCCAAGTCTCCCCTTTCAACCAGCCTGTTGCTGACCTGCTCGCTGGCCATGTTGCTCAGTGGCTGCGCCGATTTCTCAGGTATTTCCCCGCAATCGAAATTATCGGATGGCAGCGCGCTGGCCGCCGGTTCTGCGCTCAGCAAGATTGGCAACGCTGCGTGGCCGACCAGCGCCTGGTGGGAAAATTATCGCGATCCACAACTCAATGCGCTAGTGCAACAAGCAGTAGCCGATAGCCCCAGCTTGAAAATCGCCCAAGCCCGCATCCGCCAGGCATCTGCACTGGCAGGCGTGTCCCGCGCAGCAACCTTGCCTAAGGTTGGCCTTGAAGCCAGCAGTACGCGCGGCCTGTATTCGGAGGAATACATCTTCCCGCCGCCGCTGGGTGGCAGCTGGAACTGGGATAATGAAATCACCGTCAAGGCCAGCTATGACCTCGACCTGTGGGACAAGGACCGCAGTGCGCTCGAATCGGCGCTCGATACAGTCCACGTCAGCGCCGCCGAAGCCCGTAGCGCCCAGTTAAACCTGGAAGTAGCGGTGGTGCGCGGCTATCTGCAACTGGCGACCCAGTTCGCACTGCGCGACGTCGCCAGTGCGACGCTGACGCAACAGACTTCCATCGCCAATATCGCTCAGCGCAAGCTGAACGCCGGTCTTGGCACGCGACTGGAAGTCAGCCAGGCAGAAGCTGCATTGCCTGATGCGCGCAGCAACATCGAAAGAATCGACGAGAACATCGCTCTGCTGCGCAACCAGATTGCCGCCCTGAGCGGTAAAGGCCCTGGCAGCGGCGAGGCGATTCAACGCCCCGTGCTGGCTGCGACGCTGAACGCTGCCATCGATGGCACTGGCAGCCGCGGCAACGCGCAATTGCCGGTCGCCCTGCCTGACAACGTGCCGGCCCACCTGATCGGCCGTCGCCCGGATGTGATCGCGCAACGCTGGCGGGTCGAAGCGATGAGCAAGAATATCGACGTCGCCAAGGCCGCCTTCTATCCGGATATCAATATCTCCGCCTTTATCGGCCTGCAAGCACTCGGCTTCACCAATTTCCTGAGCGCCTCTTCCGGCGTGCGCGGCGCCGGTCCTGCGATTTCGCTGCCGATTTTTGAAGGCGGCCGCTTGCGCGCCAACCTCGGCGCTCAGACCGCCGCACTCGACGGCGCAATTGAAAGTTATAACAACACCTTGGTGCAAGCCTTGCAAAGCGTGGCCGACCAGATCGTCAAGCTGAAATCGGAACAGCAGCAACGCGTACAGTCGGAACAGGCGCTGGCGCTATCGAAGAAATCCTACGAGCTCGCCAAGCGCGGCTACCAAGCCGGCCTGACCGCCAACATCAACGTCATCCAGACCCAGCTGGTGCTGCTGCAGCAACAACTGCGCGTAGCGCAAATCCGCGCCAGCTATCTGGATAGCTGGGCGCAACTGATGCAGGCACTGGGTGGCGGCCTGGGCGACGATCTGCCGCTGCCTGGCGCGACGGAAAACGCCGCCGTGGCCGCAGAAAAATAAACGGCCACCATCATGAGCGACATCGCAAGCCGCCGCCAGTCCTGGCTGCATCATCTGGCGCAAGCAGGCGTCATCTGGATCGACAACCACGGCGAGAATCTGCTGCACGTCAGCAAAATCCTGATCGCGACCATGCTGGCGCTGGGACTATCGCTGCTGTTCGATTTGTCCAAACCCGGCACCGCCATGGTGACCGTGATCATCGTTCTGCAGCCGCGCAGCGGGCTGGTGCTGGCGAAAGGCTTCTACCGCTTCATCGGCACCGTGATCGGCGTCATCATGTCGATCATCCTGGCAGCTTCGTTTACCCAGCAGCCGGTGCTGTTCCTGGCAGCGGGCGCTTGCTGGGTCGCCCTCTGCACCGCCGGCTCGACCATCTTCCGCAACTTCCAATCCTATGCGTTCGTGCTGGCTGGCTATACGCTGGTCATCGTCGGCTTGCCGGCGGCGCTGCAACCTGACCAGGCTTTCGACATCGCCATGACCCGCCTGGCCGAAGTAATGCTGGGTTTGCTGTGCGCCGGCGTGGTCAGCGACGTGCTGTTTCCCAAGCATTTATCGGACGTCTTGCTGCTGACAGTGCGCAAGCGCTTTGCCGACTTCAAAACATTTATTGCACTCGATGAAAGCAGCGCGGTGTCGCGGCCGGTGCGCGAGCGCATGGTGCTGCGCTTTATCGGCGAAGTGATTTCATTGGAAGCCTTGCGTACCTCATCCGTGTTTGAAAGCGCCGCCGGCCATTTGCAAAGCCTGCAGCTGCGCCAGTTGAACAACGCCTTCATGACCGCCTCCACCACTTTCCATTCGCTCGATCAACTGTTCGGCCGCTTGCAAGCCAGCGGCAAGCGCAGCACGCTGAATGCCCTGATGATGGAATACAAGGCAATTGTGCGCGCGCTGTCGAGCCAGGACAGGACGCAATTGAAACAGATCCGCAATGGGCTGCCGCAACGTTTGGTCGCCCTGCGTCGCGCGCTTGCGGCCAGTATCGACAGCGCTGCCAGCGACCCGCTGGATTTCGATTCCGCCACCGAATTGCTGACCAGGTTCGCCGATGAATTACTGATCTATGCCCGCATCCATGCCGTAGTAATCCAGGCCGAAATGCACATGGCGGACGACGTCCAGCTGCCAGCGCACTATGTCGCACGCACCGATCCGACACTGATCTTCACCTCGGCGCTGCGGGCTGCGATCGGCTTCGGTATATCGTCGCTGTTCTGGATCCAGACCGGATGGGTTTCCGGCGCCGACGCGGTGGTCATGGCGACCGTCGTCAGCGCCCTGTTCGCGGCGGCTCCCGCGCCGGTCAAGATTGTGCGGCAGTTCATGATCGGCGCTGCGCTCGGTGGCTTTTTCGGTTTCTTGTCGGCGTATTACCTGCAATCGCAGGCCGAGAATTTCACCATGCTATGTATCGCGCTGGCCCCCTTCATCCTGATCGGCGCATGGCTCACCACTACCCGGAAATATTCCGGCATCGGCACCGGTATTTTGCTGTTTTTCTTTACC